>JAICME010000101.1 GCA_025929425.1 Thermoleophilia bacterium
CCCAGATGAAGGGACCCTTGTGGCCCGCGGCGAGCACGATCATCGCGCCCGCCACGACGATGCCGTGAATCGCGTTCGTCCCCGACATGAGCGGTGTGTGCAGCAGGGACGGCACTTTCGAGATCACCTCGACGCCGAGGAAGATCGCAAGCACGAGGATCGTCACCTCGAAGACGAGCAGCATGCTGTGGCTCATGCGTTCACCTCCTGCTTGCCGGCGACGCAGGCGCCGCTCGTGATCTCGTCGCTCCAGTCGAGCGCGAGCGCGCCCTCCGGCGCGAGGTGGAGGAGGAGCGCCTGCACGTTGCGCGAGTAGAGCGTCGAGGCGTGGTACGGCATCGTGCTCGGGAGGTCCTTCAACCCGACGAGCGTGACCCCGCTGCGCTCGACGATCTCGCCCGGCTGCGTCAGCTCGCAGTTGCCGCCCGTCTCGGCGGCGAGGTCGACGATCACCGAACCGGGCCGCATCGCCTCGACGGCCGAGGCCGGGATGATCTTCGGCGCGGGCCGGCCCGGGACGGCGGCGGTCGTGATCACGGCGTCGAAGTCCGCGATCCGTCCCTCGAGTGCCTGCTGCTGCGCCTGCATCTCTTCCGGCGTCAGCTCGCGCGCGTACCCGCCCTCCGCCTCGGCGCCGGTTACTCCGAGGTCGAGCCAGTTCGCGCCGAGACTCTCGATCTGCTCCCGCACGACGGGGCGCACGTCGAAGCCGGTGGTCACGGCGCCGAGGCGCCGCGCCGTGGCGATCGCCTGGAGCCCCGCGACGCCCGCGCCGATCACGAGTGCCTTGGCGGGTGGAACGGTGCCCGCGGCCGTCATGAGCATGGGGAAGAAGCGGGGGAGATGCTCCGCCGCGAGCAGCGCGGCCCTGTAGCCGCCCACGGTCGCCTGGGACGAGAGCGCGTCCATGGACTGGGCCCGCGTGATTCGCGGCACGGCTTCGAGAGCGAAGGCCGTGACGCCGCCGGCCTCGAGCGCCTCGACGCCGGCCGAGTCGGCCAGCGGCTCCAGGAACCCGATCAGGACCTGTCCCGCGCGGAGCTTCTCGCGCTCGCCCGCCGACGGCTTCCGCACCTTGACGACGACGTCGGCCCCCCAGGGATCACCAAGCGCAGCGCCCGCATCGGTGTACGCGTCGTCGGGGAACGACGCCGCCGCGCCGGCGCCCTGCTCGACGACGAGCTCGAAGCCCGTGGCCGTCAGCTTGCCGACGGTCTCCGGTACGAGCGCGACCCTTCGTTCGCCCTCGGTCGTCTCGCGCGGGATCCCAACCCTCATTCGTGAATAGCCTATTCAGCTTGACGCACTTCTTCACGAGCCACGGTTTGCCGCTGCTCTTCGCGGTCGTCCTGCTGGAGTCGTTCGGGATACCGTTGCCGGGAGAGACGGCGCTGATCGCGTTCGGGATTCTCGCCTCGCAGGGCCACTACTCGATCGTCTGGGTGATCGCGGTCGCCGCCGCAGGAGCGATCGTCGGGGACAACCTCGGCTACTGGGTGATCGGGCGCTGGGGCGGGCGGGCGCTCTTCGAGCGCTGGGCGTTCCTGCGGCGGTACTCCGAGCGCTTCCTACCCGCAGCCGAGCGGTTGATGTCCAGGCACGGGGGGAAGACGGTCTTCTTCGGCCGCTTCATCACGGTCCTGCGCTACACCGCGGCCTGGGTCGCCGGGATCGGCCGGATGGAGTGGTGGAAGTTCCTGTTCTGGAACGCGGCCGGCGGGATCTGCTGGGCGACCGCGGTCGGTCTCGTCGCCTACTACTCGGGACACGCTGCTGCCGACGCGATCCAGCGCTACGGGATCTACGCCGCCGGCGGGATCGCAGTCCTGCTCGTGGTCGGTTGGTTCGTCACGCACGCCGGCAAGAAATGGCTCGAGAAGCGGCTCTGATTCGGACCCTGGCCGTAGCGCTGGTGCTCGCCGTCTCGGGGTGCGGGGGTGGTTCGGCGCTCGCGACGTTTCCGAAGAAGCCTCCGCCGTCGGTGCGGGTTCCGGCTTTCACGCACGTCGTGCTCGTCGTGTTCGAGAACCACGAGGCGAGCGAGATCGGCGGCAACCCCGACGCCCCGAGGTTCGATGCGCTCGGCCGCCGTTACGCGACGCTGACGAGCTACGACGCGGTCGCTCACCCGAGCCTGCCGAACTACCTCGCCCTCGTGTCCGGCTCGACGCAGGGAATCACGAGCGACTGCACCGACTGCATCGTCCCAGGACGAAGTCTCGCCGGCGCCCTGGCCGCCGCCGGCAAGACGTGGAAGACGTACGCCGAGGATCTCCCGTATCCGGGCTTCACCGGCGGCTCGGCCGGCCGCTACGCGAAGAAGCACGATCCGTTTCTCTACTTCCGCGGCGTCGCCGACTCGCGCGCGCTCCGCAATCGCGTCGTCCCGCTCACCCAGCTCGGCCGCGACCTCGCTCGGCACCGGCTGCCCGACTTCTCGCTCGTGATTCCGAACCTCTGCAACGACATGCACGACTGCTCTGTCGCGACCGGCGATGCCTGGCTGCAGGCGCACGTCGAGCCGCTGCTGCGATCTCCCGAGCTGCACGGCGGCGTCGTCTTCGTGGTCTTCGACGAGGGGACGAGCGACACGGGCGGCGGCGGTCGCATCGAGGCGCTCGCCCTCGGGCCGACGGTGCGTCGCGGCTCGAGGTTCACGAAGCCCACGAACCACTACGGGTTGCTGCGGACGATCGAGGACGCATGGAAGCTGCCGCGGCTCGGCCACTCGCGCACGGGAACGCCGATCGGCGGCATCTGGGCGAAGTAGGAATCCGGCTGCAGGCAGGGAATCCCTCTCGGGCATGCTCGCCTCCATCGCCCGCGCGCTCGAGCAGCGTGACCAGACATTCGGCCACGGTGACCGGGTCGCCGCGCTCGCCGAGCCGGTAGCGCTGGAGTTCGGGTGGGACCGCGAGCGGATCCGCTCGCTGCGCCGTTCCGCACCGCTCCACGACGTCGGCAAGGTCAAGCTGAGCCCGCAGATCCTCGGCAAGGCGGGCCCGCTGACGCTGGAGGAGATGGCCGAGGTACGGAGCCATCCGGAGGCGGGTGCGCAACTCGTCCTGCCGCTGCGCAGGTTCCACGAGGCACTCCCGTACGTTCTCTTCCACCACGAGCGGTGGGACGGGGGCGGGTACCCGGCCGGACTGACCGGTCGCAGGATTCCGCTCGAGGCCCGCATCCTTGCGATCGCGGACGCCTTCGACGCCATGATCTCGCCGCGCCCCTACCGTCGCGCGCTCAGCCACGAGCACGCGCTGGCCGAAGTGCAGGAGGGTGCCGGCACGCAGTTCGACCCGGTTGCGGCGGAGTTCTTCGTCGAGGCCTGGGTCGACGGCTGGGACACCTGGCAGCGCGCCGCGATCGCGTCGTAGCTTGGAAAGCCTTCGGGCTCTGTAGATCCGAGCAAGTCCGATCGGGCCGGACCGGGGGCAGCGGCGAGACGATCCATGTGTGGAGCGTGGCCACGGGATAGACCTCGGGCAGCGAGGCGGGCAATCAAGGCTCGGATCGCGATCACCGGCACGACGGCGCAGCTCAACGGGCTGCTCGACCGGTAGCGCTACAGGCTCGCCCAGACCTCGAGCTTCGCGCGCACCCGGCCGATCACCTCGTCCGTGAACTCGGTAGTGCCGAGGTGCCCGCCGAGATCCGCGGTGCGGTTTCCCTGCGCCACCGCCTCGAGGCACGCCTCGCGAATCGCCCGTCCCGCCGCCTGGGCTTCGTCGCCCCAGGACGCCGACGGCTTCGCCGGCGACGCTCCCAGCCCAGAGTGGGAGAGGAGAGCGGCTCCGGCGAGGATCATCGCCATCGGGTTGGCGACGTTCTTGCCGAGCAGCGAGGGCGCCGTCCCGTGGGCTGCCTCCGCCATGATCGCCGACGGCTCGAAGCTCTCCTCGAAGGCGACGAGCAGGGACTCCGAGCCGGCGATCGAGCCGAAGAGCGGCAGGACGAGGTCGGAGAGGATGTCGCCGTCCCGGTTGAGAGCGGGGATCACGAGAGGGTCGCCGGCGGAAGAGAGGAGCAGCGCGAACGTCGCGTCGATGAGCTGCGGTTCGTACGGCACGTCCGGGTGCCGCGTCGCGGCCGCGTCCATCTCCTCCTTCAGCATCCCCTCGTAGGTCGGGCTGACGGTGTACTTCGGGCCGCCGAACACCTTGGCCCCGGTCCGCTCGGCCTGGAGGAAGGCGAACTCGGCGACGGCGTGGCAGATGCGGCGTTCGATCCGCTCGGTGCGGAACGCGACCTCGTCGTCGCCCTCGCCCTCGCGCCACTCCCGGGCGCCGTACGCGTCCCCGACGGCCATCCGGACGATCGAGATCGGCGCATGCACGCCGCCGAGCGGCGCGACGCCGGGAATCCGCCGTCCTGTGCGGACGATCACCTTGCCGCCGATCTCCTCGCGGAGGATGCGGTTCGGCGAGCCGACGTCGCCGCGTCCCTCGGGGGTGACGGTCGCAGCCTTCAGCCCGAGGCCGTGCTCGCGAATAGCCGCGGCCGCCTCCGTCACGATCCCGTTGTCGGTCTCACGGCGTTGCTCGAGCGAGAGATCGAACCGCGGGAAGTCGAGCTCGAACCCGATCACGTCGGGTGCCAGAACCCGCAGGCTCTCCTCGAGCAGCTCCTGTCCTGTCTCGTCCCCCTCGAGGACGACGATGGTCCGCTCGTCGCGCATGGCCGGTCGATGGTATCCGCGTTTGCCGGTCCTCCCTTTCGACCACAACCGGACGACATGGCATGGAGCCGGAGAGGTCGGAAGGGTGCGTTCCGCTACTACGACAGCAGTGGAAAGCGGATCACGGACGAGGGAAAGCTCGCGCGGATCGAGGCGCTCGCGATTCCTCCCGCGTGGAAAGACGTCTGGATCTCGCCGCGCTCGACTGGCAAGCTGCAGGCGACCGGCTACGACGCTGCGGGCCGGAAGCAATACCTCTACAGCGCCGAGTTTCGCGCCCAGCAGGAGCAGGCGAAGTACGACAAGCTGATCCGCTTCGGCGATGCTCTGCCGGCGTTGCGCGACGCGATGTCGCTCCATTTCGACCAGGAAGAGTTCGATCGCGAGCGTGTTTCTGCGATCGCCCTGCGGTTGATCGAGCTAGGCTGGTTCCGGGTCGGCTCCGAGCGATACGTCCGCGACGGAACCTTCGGCGTGACGACGCTTCTGCGTCGCCACGTCACGGTCCGCGGCCGTCGGATACGCCTTTCGTTTTCCGCAAAGCACGGTATTCGCGTGCGTACAGAGGTCGTGGATCCCGACCTCGCCGCGGCCATGCGGCGCCTGCTCGAGCTCAGAGGGCCGAGAGTCTTCAAGTACGAATGGGAGGGACGTACCTACAACCTG
Organism: Thermoleophilia bacterium; assembly: GCA_025929425.1. Taxonomy (GTDB): domain Bacteria; phylum Actinomycetota; class Thermoleophilia; order Gaiellales; family Gaiellaceae; genus Palsa-739. Next base: position 5,345 of record JAICME010000101.1, read on the forward strand.
ACGAGCAAACGGCTCAACGACTACGTGAAGATCTACATGGGGGACGAGTTCAGCGCGAAGGACTTCCGCACCTGGGGCGGGACGCTGCTCGCGGCCATCTGCCTTGGGGAACGCGCAGACCGCGCGGGATTCCCGGAGTCCGAACATGAGCAGAAGCGCTCCGTCACCGCCGTGATGCGCAAGGTCGCCGAGCAGCTCGGGAATACACCCGCAGTCACGCGCGAGTCATACGTGTCGCCGGCCGTTGTCGAGCAGTATCTCGAAGGCCGAACGATCGACGATTTCCGACCTAGGCATTTACGGGTCGTGGGCGCGCGCGATCCAGCCCTCTCGCCTGAAGAACGAGCGATGCTGAGCTTGCTACGTTCGTGGCGGATTCGGCGTGCACGCGAGGCTGCATAGCGCGTCTCGAGTTTCTGTAGGATTTCGCCGAAAAGTCGCTCATTCGAAGGAGGAGAACGGTGGCTCGCAAAACGGTGCTGGTATGCGACAGCTGTGGCAACGAGGTCGAGGAGGCCAAGGGCGCGGTGATGCGAGTGACGTACACCGACGCCCGCCGGGGCGCGAAGCAGGCCGACCTGTGCGACGCGTGCGCGGGCAGGACGCCGGGCCGCGCGGTCGCTCGCCGCGGCCGCAAGCCGAAGTCCGCCACGACCGGCTAGAGCCCGTCCCGCCCTCGCGCTAGCGTAGGCGGGTGCCGCTCCGGCTGATCGCGGGGCCTGCCAACGCGGGCAAGGTCGAGCTTCTGCTCGACCGTTATCTCGACGCGCTCGAGTCCGTCAACGGGCTCGAGCCGCTCCTGATCGTGCCGAACCGGGCGGACGTCGACCGCGCGGAGCTCGAGCTTCTCGTGCGCCGGCCGGCGCTCCTCGGCGGCTGGATCGGCACGTTCGAGGATGTCTTCCGTGATCTCGCGGGCGGGTCTGGCGAGGTGCGCAAGCGCCTAGGGCGCGCCGAGGAGGCGCTCCTCGTGCGTCGCGTCGTGAGTGGTGCAGATCTCCGCGGGCTCGCCCGTTCGGCCTCCCGGGCCGGGTTCGTCGACTCGCTCCAGCAGGTGCTCGACGAGCTCGAGGCGGGGCTTCTGGCGCCGGACGCGGTCGCCGGTGAGCTCGGCGAGCTCTACTCCGCGTATCGCGCGGAGCTCGACCGGTTCGCCCGCTGGGATCGCGGCCTGCTGCGCACGCACGCCGTCGAGCGGCTCCGAACCGATCTCGACGCCTGGCACGGCGAGCCCGTCTTCGCGTACGGCTTCGAAGACCTCACCGGCGCCGAGTGGGCGCTGCTCGAAGCGCTCGCCGCACGTGCACAGGTGACGGTCTCGCTTCCGTACGAGCCCGGCCGTCCGGCCTTCGCCGCGCTCCGGCGTACCGCCGACGATCTCGCCGGGCTCGCCTCCGGCGCCGTCGAAGAGCTGCTGCCCCGCTACGACGCGGTCGCTCCCCCGGCTCTCGTGCACGTCGAGCGTGCGCTCTTCGCCGACGAGCCGGATCCCGCTCCGCCGCTCGACGGCGTGATCCGCTTCTTCGAAGGCGCGGGGAGCCGCGGCACGCTCGAGCTGGTCGCCACGGAGGGGCTCGCGCTTGCTCGGGGTGGAATGCCGCTCGAGCGGATCGGGGTCGTCGTGCCGAGCTACGACCGGATCCGCGGGACACTCGAGACCGTGCTCGGCTCCTTCGGCGTCCCATACGCGGTCGACGGCGAGCTCCGGCTGACACAGACGCCGTTCGCGGACGCTCTCGCCGCGATCCTGCGCTTCGCGTGGGGAGGAGGGACTCGAAACGATCTCTTCCGCTTCCTCCGCTCGCCCTTCTCGGGGCTCGAGCGGCGTGCGGTCGACTTCGTCGAAGGACGGCTTCGCGGCCGCGCGGTCCAGACGCCGGAGCGTGTCGTCGAGGAAGCGGAACGCCTGCGCGGCGGGCCGTTGCCGGCGCTCGAAGAGCTGCGCGCGGCAACCGACCCGGTCGAAGCTGTCCGCGATCTCGCAGGCCGAATGCTGCGGAATGCCTACGGCCTGGAGCACCCTCCCGCGGACGCCGCCAGCCGGCTCGACCTGCGTGCCTACGAGGCGCTGATCCGGCTCCTGGCCGAACTCGAGGGCTGGCGTGAGCTCTGCGGGGAGCTGAGCCGCGAGGACGTGCTCGTCGCGGTCGAGCGTGCCGCGCTCCCTCGTCGGGCGGGGGACGACGCGGGCCGTGTCGCGGTCGTCGATCTGCGGCGCGCCCGCACGCGGCGCTTCGACGCGGTCTTCGTGCTCGGGCTCGAGGAGGGCAGCCTGCCGCGCCGTGGCAGCGGCTCGCCGTTCCTCGACGACGAGGCGCGGAGAGAGCTCGACTCGAGAGGTGCGAGGCTGGTGCGACCGGATCCCGTCGAGCTCGATCGCTACCTCTTCTACACGGCGTGCACGCGCGCCTCGCAGCGGCTCTACCTCGTCCGCGAGGCTGCGGACGACGACGGGAGCCCTCGGGAGGCGAGCCCGTTCTGGCACGACGTGGCGGCTCTGTTCGACCGGGACGACGTCACGCGCTGGACCCGGCGCCGCCCGCTTTCGGCGCTCACGTGGCCGCTCGACGACGCTCCGACCGAGCGCGAGCGGCTTCGGGCCCTCGCGGAGCTCGCCGCCCGCGACGCGAAGGAGGCGGACGCGATCGCGCGGGCGAACGGCTGGGAGCGGAGACTCGAGCGGGCCCGCGGCGCCTTCCGGCGGCCGACGAAGCTCACGCACCCGCTCGTGCTCGAGCAGCTCGGATCGCGAGGCTCGTTCGGTGTGACCGAGCTCGAGCGCTTCGCGGACTGCTCCTCCGCCTGGTTCGTCGAGCGGTTTCTCGACCCGAAGACGATCGACGCCGAGCCCGACGCGAAGCAGCGCGGCAGCGTCGCTCACAGCGCGCTGTACCGCTTCTTCTCCCGCATCCCGGCGGAGCTCGGCGTGGAGAAGCTCGAGCCGCAGCACGTGGAGGCGGCGACCGCGTTGATGCGCCGCTGCCTCGACGACGCGGTCGCCGGCGTGCGCATGGACCTGACCGAGATGCAGGAGCGGGAGCTGGATCAGTCGCTGTGGCGCGATCTCGCTGCGTTCGTCGAGGAGGAGTGCGCATCCCAGCTGCCGCTCGTGCCGCGGCGCTTCGAAGTGGCCTTCGGCAGCGAGCGCGCGGCGCCCGAGTTGCAGCGCGGGCTCGAGCTCGCACCGGGCCTGACGCTCTCGGGGAAGATCGACCGGATCGACGTCGACCCGTTCGGCGCGCGCGGCGTCGTGCAGGACTACAAGTCGGGCAAGAGCGCGCATTCGGCGAGGCAGATCGAGAGCGAGCTCCGGCTGCAGATCCCGCTCTACATGCTCGTCCTGCGAGATCTCGTCGGCCTCGAGCCGCTCGGCGGGCTCTATCGTCCGCTCGCCGGTGCGCGCAAGCCGCGCGGGCTTGTCCGCAGCTCGGAGGCCGAGACGCTGCCGGGCTACGTCTCGCACGACTACCTCGACGAGGAGGCGTTCTGGAAGCTCGTCGAGTCCGCGCGGGAGACGGCCGCGAAGCTCGCCGGGCGAATCCGCGAAGGCGACGTTCGCCACGATCCCCTCGGCGGCGAATGCCCGAGCTGGTGCGATCTGTGGTCGATGTGTCGGATCGAGCGCCCGTGAACGAGCAGCAGCTGGCGGCGGTCGAAGCGGGGGGAGAGGTCTTCGTCTCCGCGGGCGCGGGCACCGGCAAGACCGCTGTCCTCGTCGAGCGGGTCGTCCGCGCGGTCTGCGATCGCGGCCTCGACGTCGACTCGATCCTCGTCATCACGTACACCCGTCGCGCAGCGGGCGAGCTGCGGACCAGGATCCGCGCGGCGCTGGCCGAGCGCGGCCGGCACGACCTCGCGCGCAGGCTCGACGGGGCCTGGATCTCGACGATCCACGGCTTCTGCGCGCGGATCCTGAAGACGTATCCACTCGCCGCCGGGCTCGATCCTCGCTTCCGCGA
>JAICME010000006.1 GCA_025929425.1 Thermoleophilia bacterium
GTCACCGACGCCAAGGTGCTTGCGCCGGTCGTCGAGCCCTATACCGGCGCGACGAACTCGATCCGTGGGATTCCGGGCGGCGGGCTCCCCTGGATCCTGCAGTCCGGAAGCGCAGATCTCCGCGCAGACGGGCGGCTCCACATCGAGGTCGAGGGCCTCCTCCTCGCGCGCCGTGCCCCCGTCCCGGCGAATCTCCAGGGGACGATCCCGTTCTCGCAGCTCAAGGCGATCGTGAGCTGCCAGACGACGACCGACGGCTCGGCGACCACCGCCAATATCCCGACCGGGCCATTCGATGTCACGCCCGCCGGCGACGGTGAGCTCGACACCTCTGTCGTGCTTCCCTCGCCCTGCTACGCGCCGATCGTGTTCGTGACTGCTCCCGCCGGAGCGTGGTTCGCGGTCACCGGTCGCTGAACGACGAGAACACCGGCAGCTGTCGCGCCCGGCCAACGCGACGGCTGCCGGCCCTCCTCGGCGCGCCTCCGCCTCGACGGCGTTCCCGAGCTCTGTAAGGTCGCCCGATGAACGAGATGGAGCGGCACTCGATCGGCGGAAGCGGCGTCGAGATCTCGCAGATCGGCCTGGGCGGTTACGTGCACTGCGTCGACGTGGCGCCGTGCGTGGCAGCGCTCGCGTGGGTCCTCCACCAGCCCGGCGTGGCCACCGCGATTGCGGGCAGCAGCAGCGAGACGCATACGCGCGACAACGCCGGCGCTGCTCGTCTCGCCCTTTCGCCGGAGATCCTCGAACAGATCGAGGAGCTGACCCCGCTCGGCCACGCTCAGGTCGTGTCGGCATGAAGCACGTCGTGATCCTCGGTGCCGGGTTCGGCGGGCTGGAGCTGGCAAGTCGCCTCTCCGACGCGCTGGCCGACCAGGTTCGCGTCACGGTGATCGACCAGAACGACGGCTTCACCTTCGGGTTCTCGAAGCTCGCCATCCTCTTCGAGGGCAAGGACGCGGCGGAGGTGCAAATCCCGTACAGCGAGCTGGCGAAGCCCGGAGTCGAGTTTCGCTGGGAGCGGATCACCGCGATCGACCCGGCCGCGCGCCGGGTGACGACCGACCGCGGCTCGTACGACGCGGACATCCTCGTCGTCGCGCTCGGCGCGGACTACGACATCGACGCGACGCCCGGCTTCGCGGAGGGCGGGCTCGAGTACTACTCGATCGCCGGAGCCGAGCGGATGCGCGACGCCCTGCCGTCGTTCACCGGCGGAACGATCCTGATCGGCGTGCTCGGCCAGCCCTTCAAGTGCCCGCCCGCGCCGTTCGAGGGCGCTTTCCTGCTCCACGACCAGCTCGTGGAGCGCGGGATCCGGGACGCCACGGAGATCCGCATCATCGCGCCGATGTCCGCGCCGGTTCCCATCACGCCGGCGGTGTCGCAGCAGTTCCTCGCCGAGCTCACGGCCCGTGGCGTCGAGTACGTGGGGCAGAAGCAAGTGGTCGAGCTCGATCCGCCGGCCAAGGAAGCCGTGCTCGAGGATGGCGAGCGAGTGCCGTACGACCTCTTCGTCGGGATTCCGATCCACCGCGTGCCTGCGGTGGTCGCCGAGTCGGGCCTCGCCGAGAACGGCTGGGTCGCCGTCGACCGCGACACGCTCATGACGCCGTTCCCGGACGTGTACGCGGTCGGCGACGTGGTGGCGATCCCGATGGCGAAGGCAGGCGTCTTCGCGGAGAACGCTGCCGGCGTCGTTGCCGACAACCTCATCGCCCGGCTCCGCGGCGAAGCGTCCGAGCGCCGCTACGAGGGCGAGGGCAACTGCTATCTCGAGTTCGGCGGGGGCCGCGTCGCGAAGGTAGAGGCGAATTTCCTCGGCGGTCCGGCTCCCATGGCTCAGCTCGTCGGCCCTACGGCAGAGCTCGCCGTGGACAAGAAGGCGTTCGCGTCAGAGCGGCGCACGCGCTGGTTCGGGGCCTAGGCGCGGGCGGTTAGGGATCGAGCCCGCCGGGAACGCGAGACTCGTGATCCTTCTCCTGGTCTTGCTGGCCGCGCTCGTCGTCCTGGGGGTCGTCCTGGCGGTCGTGGTGATCAAGTGGCTGTTCATCCTGGCCGTCGTGGCCGCGCTGATCTGGGTGATCGCCTTCTTCTCGCGCGGCATCTCGCGACGCGCCTAGCGCCGTCTACATCATCTTCAGCATCGCCCAGCCACCACCGCGACGGAAGTAACGGACGACGAGCACGGCCGCGACGGCGAGAAAGACGATGTTCAGGTAGGTGCTGTAGTTCCAGCTGACGTGCGCCGTGACGACCTTCGCGTTGCGCACCGTCGGCTGCAGCCCGATTCCCTGGAAGACGAACTCGACGACGAGTCCCGCAGCGACCATCGTGGCGTAGAACGTCGCGACGATGAAGCCGGCCATCCTCCAGCCGTAGTAGCGGCGGTAGATGTCGATGATCGGGAGGATCAGGAGGTCGGCGAAGATGAAGGCGAGCACGCCTCCGAAGCTGATCCCGCCGTTCCACAGCACGGCTGCGAGCGGCACGTTCCCGATCGAGCAGACGAAGCTGAGAATCGCCACCAGCGGTCCGATCAACGGTCCCCAGAACTTGGCGACCGTGGTGTGGTGCTCGAGGAAGAGGCTCCGCCAGAACGAGTCCGGCACCCAGGCGGCAAGAGCGCCGGCGAGCAGGAGACCGAGAACGATGTCGCGTCCGACGGCGACCCAGTCCATGACGAAGTAGTCCGCCGCGGACGTGAAGCCGGCCGGCGTGCGCAGGCGCTGCCACCAGCTTCCCTCGCCGCCGGCCGACATGTCCATCGCGGCATGCCCCTCCATCGAGCCGAGCCGGCCCTTCTCCGCCTCCGCGCGCGCCTCGTCCACGAGACGGCGCTTGAGGAAGAGACGGAAGAGCACCGCGACGAGGACGATCATCAGGGGCCCGCCGACGAACTCGCCCACCACGAACCGCCAGCCGAGGAGCAGCGCCATGATGATCCCGAGCTCGACCACGAGGTTCGTCGAGGCGATCTCGAAGGCCATCGCGGCCGTGAAGTCCGCGCCCTTCCGGAAGAGCGAGCGCGCGCGCGCGACCGACGCGTAGGAGCAGCTCGAGGAGGCCGCGCCGAGACCACTCGCGACGAGCAGCGTGCGCGGCGAGTCGTCCGGCAAAAGCCGGCGCATCTCTCGCTTCGAGACGACCGCCTGTACGACCGCCGAGAGGCCGAAGCCGAGGATGAGGGCCCAGAGGATCTCCCAGGTCATCCCGAAGGCGAACGAGAGCGCTCGCCAGAGCTCGTGCGGGATGTCGACCGCGAGCACGCCTACGACGAGGGCGCTTCGGCGGCGTCCAGGCGGCGATGCCGGGTGCGCAGGACGAGACCGCCCACGAGCAGCAGGAGCACCTCGACCGCCGTGAGCGCGAGCCGGTTCAGCGCGACGGCGCCGAGCGCCTGGCCGGGAGTGGCGACGGCGAGGAGGAGCCCGTACATCGAGGCCTCACGCGGCCCGAGCCCCGACGGCGCGAAGACGAAGAGCACCGCGACGATCGCCCCGACGGCCGCCGTCCCGCCGAGGAAGACGATCGTCGACACCTCCGGGTGAGCGCCGACCGAGCGCAACAGGAGCCAGAGCGCGAGACCGCCGAGCACCCACGTGCCGGCATAGAAGACGAGGAGCCCGCTGAGCGTCCGCCCGCGCAGGTCCGGCAGCTCCTTCGTGTAGCCGAGCCGCCGCAGCACCTTTCCCGCGAGGGGCCGGAAGACGCGCGGCTGGACGAGAACCGCGAGCACCGCCCCGAAGACGACGAGCGGCCAGGGCGACATGTCGACGTTGTCGATGAACGGCAACGCGACGACGAAGACGATCACGCCCGCGACCGCGGAGATTCCCGCCTCGAGGAGCATCGACGAGGTGACGAGCGCCGCGTCGGTCACGCCCGCGCGCCGGGCAGCCACGACGCGCGCTGCCGGAGTCCAGATTCCGCCCGGGATGTACTTGGCGAGCATCGAGATCATCTCCGCCCGCAGCGCGTCCGGATAGGACAGCGTGATCTCCCACTCGGCGAGGATCCGCATCCAGCCGACGCAGAAGACGAGGTAGTAGCCGCCGAGCGCCGCGCAGCCGAGCGCGAACAGAACGAGGTTGGCGTTCTCGAGGTCGTGCGCGGCCGAATGGAGCTGGTGCCGGAGCGCCCAGCCGAGGCTGATGAAGAACGCTGCCAGCAGGACGAGCTGGACCGCGCCGAGCAGCCGGCGATGCCGCGACGTCCAGGTGGCGATGTCCGAGAGCCTGCTCACACGGTCACTCTTAGCACGGCGGACCCCCGGATCTCACCCCGCCGGAGGCGGTCGAGCGCCTCGTTCGCCTGCTCGAGCGGAAACTCCTCGACCTCCGTCCGCACCGGCACGCGGGGTGCGAGGGCCAGGAGCTCCTCCCCGTCTCGCCGAGTGAGGTTGGCGACGGAGCGCACGGCGCGCTCCTCCCAGAGGAGCTCGTACGGGAAGGTCGGGATGTCGCTCATGTGGATGCCGGCACAGACGACGACGCCGCCACGGGCGAGAGCGCGGAGCGCCACGGGGACGAGCGCGCCGACCGGCGCGAAGACGATTGCCGCGTCGAGCTCCTCGGGCCCGGGCTCGTCCGACGGTCCCGCCCACTCGCAGCCGAGCTCGAGCGCGAAGCGCGCCGCCGCGTCATCTCCCGGTCTCACGAAGCCGAAGACCCGTCGTCCCTCGTGCCGCGCGAGCTGGGCGACGATGTGCGCCGACGAGCCGAATCCGTACAGCCCGAGGCGCTCGGGGTCCCCCGCGAGGCGCAGGGAGCGATAGCCGATCAGCCCGGCACAGAGGAGCGGGGCCGCCTGCACGTCGTCGTAGGAGTCCGGGATGGGCAGGCAGTACCGCTCGTCGGCGACGACCCAGTCCGCGTAGCCGCCGTCGAGGTCGTACCCCGTGAAGCGAGCCGACTCGCAGAGGTTCTCGCGGCCGGAGAGGCAGTAGCGGCAGGTGCCGTCCGTCCAGCCGAGCCACGGCACTCCGAGTCGGCGGCCGTCCTCGGCTCGTCCGACGATCTGATGACCGGGAACGAGCGGGAGCGTCGGATGCGGCAGCTCCCCGTCGAGGACGTGGAGGTCGGTGCGGCAGACACCGCAGGCCGAGACGCGGAGGAGCACCTGACCCGGCTGCGGCTCGGGGACGGGAACGTCCTCCAGTCGCAGCGGCTCGCGAGCCGCGTGAAGCACCATCGCGCGCACGAGTAGATTCTCTCGCGTGGAGACGACCCTGCCCTACGGCTGGTACACGGATCCGGACGTTCTGCACCGCGAGCAGGAACGGATCTTCCGCCCCGCGTGGCAGTACGTCGGACACACCGGCCGGCTCCCTGGTGCTGGTAGCGCTGTCGGCAAAGCCGACGACACCCAGCGGGAAGACCGCGGCGCCTCCGGCACCGCCCGGCAGCCCGGCTACTTCGCGACGCAGGTCGGCCGAACGCCTGTCGTCGTCACACGCGACCGCGACGGCGCGCTGCGGGCGTTCGTCAACGTCTGTCGCCATCGCGGGTTCACGATCGCAGACGGAGAGCAGCGCCGCGAGACGCTCCAGTGCCCGTACCACGCGTGGACGTACGGTCTCGACGGACGGCTCCGCGCGGCGCCGCGCAGCGAGGAGGAGGCGAACTTCCCCCAGGAAGAGCTCGGGCTCGTGCCGATCGCAGTCGATACGTGGGGGCCGTTCGTCTTCGCCCATGCCGGCGGAGAGCCGGAGCCCCTCGCGCAGGCGCTCGGCTCATTGCCGGCACAGGTCGCGGAGCTCGGCCTCGACGTCGACTCGCTCGTCTTCCACTCGCGCTGGCAGGCAGAGATCGAGGCCAACTGGAAGATCGTCTGCGAGAACTTCCTCGAGTGCTACCACTGCCAGGTCGCGCACCCCGGCTTCAGCGAGGTGATCGACGTCTCGCCCGAGGCGTACGTGCTCTCGGCCGACGGACGCCTGACGACGCAGCACGGGCCGACGCGGACGCAGATCCCGACCGGCCCTCTCCCGCGCTCGCAGTTCCACTTCCTCTGGCCGAACCTCGAGATCAACATCTTCCCCGGCGAGCCGAACATCTCGATCGGGCCGAGCTACCCGCTGACGCCGGAGCGGACCTACCGCTTCCTCGACTACTTCTTCGGCCCGGACGTCGAGCAGACCTGGATCGACGACCTACTCGCCTTCGACGAGCAGGTCGGCCGGGAGGACGCCGACCTCGTCGCGGGTGTCCAGCGCGGCGTCTCCTCGGGAGCGCTCGAGCACGGGGTGCTGATGGGCCGCAGCGAGCAGCTGATCGGCCACTTTCAGGCGCTCACCGCAGCGGCGCTCGCGGATTAGGCGGCTAGGCCGGACCGCGATAAAGTCACACTCCTCTCGCCGGTTTTCGACCCAGAGGAGGGCAATTCTGTGAAGCGTCTCATCCCGCTGCTCGCGGTCGCAGCGCTCATTGCGGTACCCGCAGCCCTGGCTTCGAGCTCCAGCTCGCCGCCCGTCCTGCAGAAGGGCAAGCTCATCGTCGCGTTCGGGGACGCGGCACCCGGCTTCGCGGCCGGCCGCACCCGCGGAACCAAGATCATCAACCCGAAGGGCTACGAGGTCGACATCGCCAAGAAGCTCGCGGCGGCGCTGCATCTCACGCCCGTCTGGAAGTACTCCCCCTGGACTGGTCTCTTCGCTCCCGGCAGCAAGAAGTTCGACATCTCGTTCCAGGAGGCGACGATCACGATCCAGCGGCGGAGGACGATCGATTTCACCTCGCCGTACATGAACGCGAACCAGGGCGTCCTGCTCTCGAAGAAGGCGCCGATGATCCACAGCCTGAGCGACCTTCGGAAGCTCCAGACCTGCGCCCAGGCCGACACGACCGGGCTGGACTACATCAACAGCCAGCTCAAGCCGTCGAAGCGGCCTTTGACGTACCCGACGACGACCGCCGCGTACCAGTCGGTGGCGAACGGAACGTGCCAGGCATTCGTCCTCGACATCCCGCTGATCCTGCTGCAGAAGAAGCAGACGCCGACCCGCTTCGGCCCCGTCGCCGGTCAGATCGTCACGCACGAGGTCTACGGAGCGGTGCTCCAGAAGCACTCGAAGCTGACTCCGATCATGAACGGGCTGATCAAGAAGTTCACTAAGAACGGGACGATCGCGAAGCTGCAGAAGAAATGGTTCAACGTCAACTTCAACAGCATGCAAGTCCTGAAGTAGCGACCTAGCCATGCATGCGCTGCACCAGGTACTCCACGCGTTCTTCGACCTGCACAGCTTCACGCAGGACATGCCGGACGTGTGGGCGGGCTTCCAGATCAACCTGAAGATGATGGTGATCGCCGAAGTCCTGGTCCTGGTGCTGGCGCTCGCGCTCGCGCTCCTTCGCGGTCTGCCGGGGCCCGCAGCCAAGCCGTTGCGGGCCCTGGCGATCGCCTACACCGACTTCTTCCGAGGCACGCCGATCATCATCGTCGCCTACTTCATCGGGCTGGGCCTGCCCGGCCTGCAGCTGAATTTCATCTCGACGCTCTCGATCACGACGTACGGGGTGATCGTGCTCACGCTCGTCTACACCGCGTACGTGACCGAGGTCTACCGCGCCGGGATCGAGTCGGTGCATCCAAGCCAGCGCGCCGCGGCTCGCTCCCTCGGGCTGACGTACATGCAGGCGATGCGCTACGTCATCGTCCCGCAGGCGGTACGGCGCGTCATTCCGCCGCTGCTCAACGACTTCGTCGGGCTGCAGAAGGACACCGCCCTCGTCTCGGTGATCGGCGTGGGAGAGGCGGCCGCGCTCGCGCAGAACGCCTCCTCGATCGACGGCAACTTCGTGAGCTACCTCGTCGCTGCGGTCTTTTTCATCCTGATCACGATCCCGCTCGCCCGCTTCACCGATCATCTCGTCGCGACCCGCGAGCGGCGCGAGCGCGCACAGGCGTTTTGAGCGGCGGCGAGCCGGCCACTGGAGGCAATTCCACCGTGCCGTTCGTCCACGTGCGGGGCGTCTCGAAGTGGTTCGGAAGCCTTCAGGTCCTGAAGCAGATCGACCTCGACGTACCGGAGCACAACGTCGTCTGCCTGATCGGCGCCTCCGGCTCGGGCAAGTCCACGCTCCTCCGCTGTCTCAACCTGCTCGAGCACGTCGAGGAGGGCGAGATCGTCGTCGACGGCCAGCCACTCACGAACGGGAAGGTCGACGTCAACGCGCTGCGCAAGAAGATCGGGATCGTCTTCCAGGCGTACAACCTGTTCCCACACATGACGGTGCTCCAGAACGTAACGCTCGCGCCGCGGAAGGGGCTGGGCGTTTCTCGTGAGCGCTCGGAGGAATACGCCCGCGCGTTGCTGCGCCGTATCGGCCTCGAGGACAAGGCCGACGAGTACCCGGACAGGCTGTCGGGCGGACAACAGCAGCGGGTGGCGATCGTCCGCGCGCTCGCCATGGGACCGAAGCTCATGCTCCTCGACGAGATCACGAGCGCGCTCGACCCGCAGCTCGTCTCCGAGGTGCTCAACCTCGTCCGCGAGCTCGCAGGGAGCGGGATGACAATGATCCTCGCCACGCACGAGATGGGCTTCGCGCGCGAGGTCGCCGACAAGGTCTGCTTCCTCGATGCCGGCTGCATCCTCGAGGAAGGTCCGCCCGCCCAGATCTTCAGCGCGCCACGCGAGCCACGGACTCGCGAGTTCCTGGCGCGCGTGCTCGAGGCGGAGAAGCTCGCATGACATCGCCTCCGGCGACGGACATCCGGCCCGAGAGGGGCCGCTTCGGCTTCCCGGTGCGCCTGCCCGGCTCGCGCAGCCGGGCGCCGCTCGGGATGGCGGCCTTCATCGCGCTCCCGCTCTTCTTCTCCGCGCTCATGGCGTCGACACTCGCCCAGGAGAAGGCGCACAAGATCCAGTGGAAGGGCTGCCACAGCGGTATCTGCACCGTGTGGCACGACCCCACGACTGCCACGGAGGCGAAGATCTGGCTCTGGGCACTCGTGCCGTCGCTGGTCCTCGTCATCGTCGGCTTCATCGCGACCCGGGTGCCGCTCGGGTTCTATGTCTCCTGCGTCGCCGGGATCGTCATCGCGATGGGGGTCGCTCACAACACCGCGAGCTGGGCGCGGCACCACACGCAGCGCTTCCCCCTCGGCGCCGACCTGGTTCCGGATCACGCGCAGGGCTATGCGTTCTCGAACCACTTCAACCGCGGTGAATGGGAGAAGGAGGCGCTCTCGACCGCGCTCAGCCTGCAGCACTGGACCATCGGGGTCGCGCTTGCCGCGATGTTCGTGATGGGGTCTCTCTGGATTCGCTCGCACTTCAGGGGACGACGGCCGGGAGTCGTCGGCGTCCCACAGGAAGGTATGCACGCGCCCGACGCCACCCCGCCCGGACTCTGAGTCCCTCCCCCGCGGGGTTTCCCCTAGGCCTTCCCGGGGAACGTCGGTCGAGGAGGCGTGGCTGAGGTCGTATTCGACGAGGTCTCGAAGGTCTACGCCGACGGGACGAGGGCTGTCAGTGGGCTGAGCCTCGACGTCGGCGATGGGGAGTTCATGGTCCTCGTCGGACCTTCGGGTTGCGGCAAGACGACGGCGCTCCGCATGGTCGCCGGCCTGGAGGAGATCTCCTCCGGCGCGCTGCGGATCGGCGAGCGCGTCGTGAACCACGTTCCCTCGCGCGACCGCGATATCGCCATGGTCTTCCAGAGCTACGCGCTCTACCCGCACCTGTCGGTCTACGACAACATCGCCTTCGGCCTCAAGGTCAAGAAGATGTCGAAGCAGGAGATCGACCGGCGCGTGCGCAACGCCGCGGAAATTCTCGGGCTCGAGCAGTTCCTCAAGCGCAAGCCGCGCGCGCTCTCCGGCGGCCAGCGCCAGCGCGTGGCCATGGGCCGCGCGATCGTCCGCGAACCGGCGGCCTTCCTGATGGACGAGCCGTTGTCGAACCTGGACGCGAAGCTGCGCGTGCAGATGCGCGCCGAGGTGAGCCGGCTCCAGCGCGACCTCGGCACGACGACGATCTACGTCACCCACGACCAGGTCGAGGCGATGACGATGGGAGACCGTGTCGCCGTCATGCGGAAGGGCGAGCTGCTGCAGGTCGCCGACCCGCAGACGCTCTACGACCGTCCGGTCAACCTCTTCGTCGGGGGCTTCATCGGCTCGCCGGCAATGAACATGATCGAGGCGACGGTGACGCGGACGAACGGAGCGCTCGCGGTCGACGTCGGCAAGCAGCATCTCGAGCTCGACGAGGGAACGCTCTCATCGCGGCCGGCGCTCCGCGCATACGAAGGGCGGACCATCATCCTGGGCATCCGTCCGGAGGAGCTCGAGGAGGCCTCACTGGCGCCGGAGACTCCGCCCGACCGTCGCCTGCGGGGAGTTGTCGAGCTGCGTGAGGCGCTGGGCTCCGAGCTGATGGTGCATTTCACGGTCGAAGGCACCCGCGAGGCGCTCACCGAGGACGTCAAGGAGCTGGCGCAGGACGCCGGAGCGCCGACGGCGGAGCGCCCGCGCGAGAGCAACGGATCGGGCGCGCTGCTCGTGGGCCGCTTCGGCGCGCGCGCGTCGGTCGAGGAGGGAAAGCCCGTCGAGGTGGCGGTCGACACGCGTTCGCTCCACTTCTTCGACGCCGAGACGAGCGAGGGGATCTACGACGCAGAACCGAAAGAGAAAGGAGCTTCAGCGTGAGGGGCAGTCAATGGGCAGGCGGGGCGCGCGCAGCGCGCCTGACAGGGTTGGTCGCGCTGTTGGCGGCGATCCTTGCCGTGGCCGCGGGGTGCGGCGGCAGCGGGAAGAAGTCCGGCGGCGGTTCGTCGACGGGAAACACGAGCGTCTCCGGCAGCGTCAAGTTCTGGGGCATCTGGTCGGCGACGGAGCAGAAAGCGATCCAGAAGGTGATCGCCGGCTTCAACAAGCAGTACCCGAACGTCAAGGTGACCTACACGTCGAAGGGTGACAACATCCCGACGATCCTCTCGACCGCCATCACCGGCGGCAGCCCGCCCGACGTTGCCGACGTCGCCCAGCCGGGCCTCGTCAAGCAGCTCGTGCAGCAGGGACACCTGAAGCCGATGACGTATGCCAAGTCGGCGATCGACGCCAACTTCACTCCCGCGTGGACGAACCTGGGCACGATCAACGGGAAGATCTACGCGCTCCTCTTCAAGGCATCGAACAAGTCGACGCTCTGGTACAGCGTGCCGGCCTTCAAGCAGGCGGGGGTCTCGGCGCCGAAGACCTGGTCACAGCTGCTGAGCAACGCCAAGACGATCAAGGCGTCGGGAACGCCGGCCTACTCGCTGTGCGGCTCGTCGGGCTGGACCCTCACCGACATCTTCGAGAACATCTATCTGCGGATGTGGGGCGCCGCGAAGTACGACGACCTGTCCGCCCACAAGATCAAGTGGACCGACCCGTCGGTGACGAAGGCCATGCAGTACATGGCCAAGATCATCGGCGACACGTCGAACATCGTCGGCGGCACGAGCGGCGCGCTCCAGACGGACTACCCGACCTGCGTCGACAAGGCGTTCTCGGACCCGCCGAAGGCCGCAATGGTGCTGCAGGGCGACTTCGTCGGTCTGGAGATCCTCCAGGCGACGAAGGCGAAGCCGAACACGGGCTTCAACGTCGTCCCCTTCCCGGCGATCACTCCCGGGGCCGACGCGAAGGCGGTCGAGACCGGCGGCGACCTGATCGTCACCTTCAAGGACGATCCCGCCGTCGAGGCGTTCGTCAAGTACCTCGCCACGCCGCAGGCAGCCGAGATCTGGGCCAAGCTCGGCGGCTTCGGCACGGGTAACAAGAACGTGTCCCCGAGCGTCTACCCGGACGCGATCACGCGGACGACCGAGGCCCCGCTCCTCGGCGCGAAGTCGGTGGTCTTCGACATGTCCGACCAGCAGCCCGCCTCGTTCGGCGCGACGACGGGCCAGGGCGAATGGGGGATCTTCCAGAAGTTCCTCCAGAACCCGTCGAGCATCTCGAGCATCCAGCAGCAGCTGGAGACCTCGGCCTCGAAGGCGTACACGACGGGGAAGTAGGCGCTTGAGCGGCGCCAACATCACGGCGGAGCCCCCTGCACGGGGTGCTCCGCCGTCGCCGCACGCAGAACGGGGGCGGTACCTGACCGGGATCGTGTTCCTGCTCCCGGCACTCGTCCTCCTCGCGGTGTGGCTGTTCTATCCGACGGTCTACACCGTCATCCGCAGCTTCTTCGGCCACTCGGGCTATCTCGGCGCGTGGGTCGGGATCGACAACTACAGGAACCTGTTCACGACGTCGACCCTCGTCACGGCGATCAAGAACAGCGCGATCTGGGTGGGGGTCGTGCCGGCCCTCGTGACCGCGCTCGGGCTCATCTTCGCCGTCCTCACCGAGCGCGTCCGGTGGGTCGTCGCGTTCAAGACGGCCGTCTTCCTCCCGATGGCGATTTCCGCGTTCGCGACGGGAGTGACGTGGCGGATCATGTACCAGCAGGATCCGAGCCAGGGCGCCATCAACGCGCTCAGCCGGTCGGTCTCGGACGCCTTCTCGCCCGCCGGTGTGCTGCCGAGCGCGCTGCCGTCGACGACCGCACTCCAGACGAGGGCCGGCGGCCTCGTCCTGAAGACGCCGCTCCATCCCGGCGGCGTCGCTCTCCTGGGGCTGACCGGCATCGCGCCGCAGGCGATGCCGTCGGGGGCGAAGCAGGCCGTCAAGCCCGCCGGGAAGCCGGGCGCAATCGAGGGAGCCGTCTGGCGTGACTTCAAGCCCGGGGGCGGCAAGCCCGGAGTCCTCGAGCAGGGAGAGCAGGGCATCCCCGGAGTGACGGTGGAGCTCAAGAACGCGGCGGGGAAGGTCGTGCAGACGACGAAGACCGATGCCGCCGGCGATTTCGAATTCACGAGCGTCCCGGCCGGCTCGTACAACGCCGGTATCGGCGCCCGGACCTTCGCGAAGCCCTTCGGGGGCTACTCGTGGCTGGGACCGAAGCTGATCACGCCCTCGTTGATCATCGCCTACATCTGGATCTGGGCCGGCTTCGCGATGGTGGTGATCGCCGCCGGGCTCTCGGCGATGCCCCGGGAGGTGCTCGAGGCAGCGCGGACCGACGGCGCGACCGAATGGCAGGTCTTCCGACGGGTCACCGTGCCGTTGCTCGCGCCGGTGCTGAGCGTGGTCTTCATCACGATGGTCATCAACGTCCTCAAGGTGTTCGACATCGTGATCGCGCTCGCGCCCGACTCCGTGCAGGCGAACGCGAACGTGATCGCGCTCGCGATGTGGCGCACCGCGTTCAGCGGCCAGCCCAACTTCGGCGGGGGCTCGGCGATCGCGGTCTTCCTCTTCGTGCTCGTGATTCCGGTGCTCGCGCTCAACATCCGACGCTTTCGGAGGGAGATCTGATGGCGGCCGCGGCCACCGAGACGGCCCAGTTCTCCGGACAGCGCGACACCACGGCCGCCCGGATCCTCCGCGCACTCGCGAAGACGCCCCTTCAGATCCTCCTCGCCGCGATCGGTCTGCTCTGGCTCGTGCCGACGATCGGTCTCTTCATCACGTCGATCCTGCCGCAGTCGAGCGTGACCTCGCTCGGCTGGTGGAAGATCTTCGCCCACCCCAGCCTCGCGACCTTCTCGAACTACAGCCATCTCTTCCACAACGCCGGCCTGACAGGGGCGCTCAAGACGACGGCCTACATCTCCGTCGGCAACACCCTGATCGTGGTCATCGTCGGTGCGCTCGCGGGATACGCCTTCGCGTGGCTCGAGTTTCCGGGCCGCGACTGGCTGTTCATCGGCGTGGTCGGCCTTCTCGTGGTGCCGCTCCAGATGGCGCTGATCCCGATGTTCAGGCTCTACAACACGCTCGGGATCGGGGGGACGACGCTCAGCGTCGTTCTCTTCCACGCGGCGTTCGGCCTGCCCTTCGCGATCTTCCTGCTGCGGAACTTCTTCGTCGGGATACCGAAGGACATCCTCGAGTCGGCGCGGATCGACGGTGCGAACGAGCTCTGGATCTTCCTGCGCCTGATCCTCCCGCTCGGCCTTCCCGCGATCGCGTCCGTCGCGATCTTCCAGTTCCTCTGGACCTGGAACGACCTGATCGTGTCGCTCACGTTCAGCGTGACGCCGATCACCGTCTGGATCTTCGACCAGCTCCGCCAGTTCTCGTCGAGCATCGACGTCATCGCGCCGGCCTCGTTCATCTCTCTCATCGTGCCGCTGGCCGTCTTCTTCGCCTTCCAGCGCTACTTCGTCCAGGGGCTGCTCGCGGGCTCGGTGAAGTAATGCCGTCGGTCGCGATCGTCGGTTCCGGTCTGGCCGGCTTCACCGCATACCAGACGCTGCGCCGTGCGTTCGCACCGGGAGAGATCGCCGTGTTCGGGACGGACGCGGATCCGGCTGCGGCCTGGCGCGTGCGCGCCGCCGCGATCCGGCAGCGCGAGATGCGGTCCGAGAGCGACGGGCACTGCCGCCCGACGACGTTCCCGGGGCTCGCGTTCTCGAGCGTCCGCCGACGCCGTTCACCGCGACCGCTCCTCGAGTCGGCATTCAACCGCTACCACCCGAGCGTGGACGAGTTCCTCGCACACGTCGAACGGAAGCGCGAGCAGAGTCGCTGGGACGAGAGCCTCGTCCTCAGGCCCGTCCAGCGCGTGCGTGGAGTGGACGAGGGATTCGAGCTCGACGGCGACCGCTTCCGGCACGTCCTCCTCGCGCCGGGCCACCCGGGGCTCAACATCCCCGAAGAGCTGGGCCGCGACCCGCGCGTCGTCCACTCCTACGAGCCGCACGACTACGCACCGACGGTGGCGGTCGTCGGCGCCGGCCTGGCCGCCGCGACCGAGTGGGTGAACGCGCTCGCGGCCGGTGCGGAGGTGGTGTCGGTGCGCCGCCGCGAGCCGGTGCGGCGCCCGCTCAACGTGCCGCGCCCCTATTTCTCCCGGCGTGGGCTCGCCGGCTTCCACCGGCTGGCGCAGCGCGAGCGCATCGAGCGCCTTCGCACGCTCGCTGTCCCGTCGTACCCCGCGGGCGAGCGCTGGGACACGCCGCTCGAACAGGCGGCTCGTGAAGGCCGCTTCCGCGTCGGGGCGTCGCTGAACGGCAGCGCCCAGGTCATCTGCGCGACAGGCTTCCGCCGCGGGTTCCGGCACGACCCTCTGCTCGCGCGGCTCGTCGCCGACCACCAGCTCGAGACGGCCGCGGAGTGGCTCGTGCTCGATCCCGACTCGACCGTACCGGGGCTGAGTGACGCGAGACGAACGCTCGCGGTCGCGGGCGCGCCCGCACAGTGGGCATTCCCGGGTGCCGACACCCTCGCCGGTGCGCGGTACGCGGCGCACGGCTTCCTCCGCAGGATCCGGTCGTGTCCTACACGCTGAAAGGACGGATCGAGACCCGTGTGGCGGCGCTGCTGCCGGTGCTGCTGGCCGCGTGCGCGCTTGCCGCCGCGCTGCATCGCTGGTGGCCGGTGGAGCTCGTGGCGCTGATGGCGGCCGTCGGCCTCTTCCTCGACGCCGAGGCCTGGCACCGGCTCCTCCCGTACCAGCCCGCGTGGACGGCGATCCCGCTCGGCGCGGTGGAGCTCGGCGCGCTCCTGGCCATCGTCTACGGCTTCGGATTGCACGCGCCGCTGCTGCCCGCGCTCGCCCTCTTCGGCGCCGCCTGGCTGCTGTCGTTCGTCCTCGCGCAGGCCGGCTTTCCGCTACTCCGCCTGGGATACGCCGAGGACGGCGGAGAGCTGGGGCGGATGGGACTCACCGCCGGCGCGGCCGTCGGCCTGGCGCTGGTCGGTTCGGCCGCGACCTGGTACGCGCGCCTCCCTCCGGTCGTGCATCTCGACGCGGGCATCCATCAGGGGCCGCTCGTGATCACGCAACGCGAAGTTCTCCAGGGCGAGCCCGGCGCGGTCGTGCGGGGAGGCATCGTCGTCGCGCACGACGACGTGCAGATCCGCAACGTGACCGTCGTCGGCGGCGAGAACGGCATCACCATCGACGGCGTCCGTGGAACGGTCATCGACGGCGTGACGGTTACGGGCGCAAAGCTCGACGGCATCCACGTACGCCTCGCCGGGGTCGTGATCCGCAATTGCACCGTCGACATGCTCGGCAACCGGCTCGGCCAGGGGATCGACATCTCGTTCAACATGGACATGGGAATGAGCATGGTCGAGGGCTGCACGGTCGTCGGCGGCCAGGAGGGCATCACGACGCACTCCTCGATGACGGACATCATGGGAAACGAGGTCAGCCGCACCACCGGGGAGGCGATCTCGGTCGACGAGATGTCGATGGGCATGGCCTCTCACAACACGGTGCGCGACGCACTCGGCGTAGCCCTCTACTGCAACGACCGCTCGATGTGCATGTTCGACCACAACACGGTCGTCAACACGCGTCCCGACTCCTCGGGCCTGCGCACCCGACGTGGCTTCGCAGTCCTCGCCGGCTTCCAGTCGGAGGCGAACCTCTGGCGGAACAGGTTCGTCGCGAACCCGGTGGCCACGGGCGCGTTCACGAACTCGATCCTGAGGACGACGTCGCGGTCCGCCTGGTGAGCTCCTGCACGCGGGCGAGCGGGCGCCCGACCGCGAGCTACAGCTGCCGGCGGGCCAGCAGGTAAGGATTCTGTAACCAGGTTAGGGGTAACTGCTAACCTGGTTATGGGTTGAGCAGGGCGACGAAACAGGAAGTCGATGCGATGGCGGTTGCAGACCGCCTCCGCCCCACGCTCCTCCATCTTGGCCGCGAGCTCCGCCGCGAACGGATCGCCGGCGTCTCGCCGCACCAGGTCAGCCTTCTCGTCTCGATCAAGTACGCGCCGGGAGTCACGGTCGGCCAGCTCGCCGCCGACGACAAGGTCTCCACCGCGGCGATGTCCAAGCGCATCTCGCGGCTCGAGCGCGACGGGCTCGTCGCCCGCACGCAGAGCGACGCCGACCGGCGCTGCGTCGGGCTCACCCTCACCGAGGAAGGACAGCGCACGCTGCGCCGCGTTCGCTCCCGCCGCACCGCCTGGCTCGCGAGCCGGCTGAGCGCGCTGTCGCCGGACGAGCTCGCCGCGGTCGAGGCGGCGGTCCAGCCGCTCGCCCAGCTCCTCGAGGAGGGCAGAGCGTGACCAGGGCCGCAAGACGCACCTTCCACAGCCTCCGCTATCGCAACTATCGACTCTTCTTCGGCGGTCAGGCCGTCTCCCAGACCGGCTCGTGGATGCAGCGAGTCGCGCTGGGCTGGTTCATCCTGCAGCTGACGCATTCGCCGTTCGACGTCGGCGTGATGGCGTTCGCGCAGTTCACGCCGTACATGCTCTTCGGGCTCTTCGCCGGTGTCCTCGCCGACCGGCTCGACGCGCGCCGCACGGTGATCGCGACTCAGGCGGCGCAGCTCATCTCCGCCTCGGCCCTGGCCTGGATCGCTCTCGGCGGCTTCGCACAGCCGTGGATGCTCTACCTGATCGCATTCGTCAACGGCACGGTGCTCGTGCTCGACGTGCCGTCGCGACAGCAGCTCACGTACTGGATGGTCGGCCGCGAGGATCTGCCGAACGCAATCGCGCTCAACTCGACGCTGTTCAACGCGTCGCGCATCTTCGGCCCGGCCGTCGCGGGAGCCCTGCTCACTGCGGGCGTGGGCGTCTGCTTCCTCGTGAACGCGATCAGCTACGTCGCAGTCCTGATCGGCCTTCTGGCGATGCGGAGCTCCGAGTTCTTCCCGCTCGAGGAGTTCGAGCGGCCGAAGATCCTGGCCGGGACGCGCGAGGGACTGGCTTGGATGCGACGGCAGCCGCGGATGCTCGCTCTCCTCGCGCTCGTCTTCGCGATCAGCACGTTCTGCTTCAACTTCAACGTCACGCTGCCGGTGCTGGCGCAGGTCACGCTGAACGCGCACGGCTACGTGTACGGCCTGCTCTTCGCCTCCTTCGGCGCCGGGGCGCTCTTCGGGGCGCTCGGGGCGGCGGCCCTGGGTCGCGCCTCGACGAAGGTGTTGCTGCTCGGCGGCGCTCTCTTCTCGGCTTCCGAGCTTCTCCTCGCGCCGCTCGACTCGGCCCTGCTCGCCGGCGCCTTTCTCTTCCTCGCGGGCGCGGGCTTCACCGCCTGGTCGGCGAACTCGAACGCGATCATGCAGCTCGCCGCCCCCGACCGCCTGCGCGGACGCGTGATCGGCCTCTACTTCTACGCCTTCAACGGCACGGGAGCCCTCGCCGGCCTGATGACGGGCTGGCTCTGCGACGTCGGCGGAACCGAGCTCTCCTTTGCCGTCTCGGGGATCATCGGCCTGATCGCGGTCGGGGCGACCGCTCTCGGGCTCGGCTGGAACCCGGGCGTCGTCGCGCGTCACCGCGCCGACGAGCCCCAGCACGCCTAGGGCCGGCCGACCTCCCAGGTCTCGCCGGAGTGCAGCAGCGCGGCGAGGTCGCCCTTGCCGCGCTTCTCCTCGGCGAGTCTGAGCTGCTCGGCCATCAGGTCGTCGTAGACCGGCCGCTCGATGTTGCGGAAGATCCCGACGGGCGTGCCGCCGTGGGTCGCCTGCGTCACACGCGACAGCGCGAACGCGAGCGCGGCGGTCTCGTGACTCGCCGAGTGTACGAGCACGCCCGCGTCGTCGGCCGCGCACGCCTCGATCGAGCCGTCGGAGCGCTGGCGCAGCGCCTTCTGCCTCTCGGCGCCCCACACGATCGGCTCGCCGTCGCGCAGCACGATCCGGTTCACGCCTTCCTTGTCGTCGCGGACGTAGTCGAAGGCGTCGTCGTTGAAGATCGGGCAGTTCTGGAAGATCTCGACGAACGCACTGCCGCGATGCTCGGCCGCGGCGCGCAGCACGTCGGTCATCCCTTTCTTGTCGGTGTCGATCGCGCGCCCGACGAACGTCGCCTCGGCGCCGATCGCGAGCGAGATCGGGTTGAAGGGCCAATCGAGCGAGCCCATCGGCGTCGACTTCGTCACCTTCCCGAGCTCGCTCGTCGGCGAATACTGGCCCTTCGTCAGCCCGTAGATCCGGTTGTTGAAGAGGAGGATCTTGAAGTTGACATTGCGCCTGAGCGCGTGGATCAGGTGATTGCCGCCGATCGAGAGCGCGTCACCGTCTCCCGTCACGACCCAGACCGAGAGATCGGGCCGCGTCGTCGCGAGGCCCGTCGCGATCGCCGGCGCACGGCCGTGGATCGAGTGCATCCCGTACGTGTTCATGTAGTACGGGAACCGAGCCGCACAGCCGATTCCGCTGATGAACACGGTGTTCTCGCGCGCGATCCCGAGCTCCGGCATGAACGACTGGAGCGCGGCGAGGATCGCGTAGTCGCCGCAGCCCGGACACCAGCGCACCTCCTGGTCGGTGCGGTAGTCCTTCGCCGTCAGCGCGCCGTTGCCGTTGCCGCCGTTCTCGCTCAATGCCGGGGCCTGTCGTCTTGCTGGGAGGAGACCCAGTTGGTCGGGGCCGTACCCACGCCGAACCCGAGATTGGCGATCTCCGAACCGGCTATGGGCGCCAGCGCGTCGATCTTGTCGTCCGCGAGCGGGTCCTCACCCTGCAGATGCCGCGGGCGGAACATGTGGTTGAGCTTGGCCAATAGCGTGCGGATCTTCATCAGTGGTGAGCCTCCTCGTCCTGCTGCCAGCGCGAGACGTCCGTGGGGTTGAGCGGAGTTGGGGCCGAGTGGAGGTTTCCCGCCCTCCCGGCCACGCGTCCGTCGAGCAGCGGGTCGCCCGGCGAGCCCCCCTCGACCTGCATGTGCATCGGTCGGAACACGTCGTTGAGCTTCGCCAGCAGCCTGCGAAAGCTCATAGCGTCTCCTCGAGGGATTCGATCGCGTCCTGCAGTTCGGCCGCGCGCAGCGGGAAGCCCCGGACGCGGTTGTAGCCGATGGCGTCGACGAGGAACTGCGACCGGACGAGTTGCAGCAGCTGGCCGAGGTTCATCTCCGGGATCAGCACCTTCTCGTAGCGGCGCAGGACGTCGCCCGTGTTCCGCGGGAACGGATTGATGTGGCGCAGGTGAGCGTGTGCGACGTGCTTCCCGTTCGCGCGGACGCGGCGGGCGGCTGCCGCTACCGGGCCGAAGGTGCCGCCCCAGCTGAGCACGAGAAGCTTCGCATCGCCGCCGGGGTCGTCGACGTCGAGCTCGGGGATGTCGCCCGCGATTCCCGCGACCTTCTGTGCGCGCAGCCGCGTCATCAGGTCGTGGTTCTCCGGGTCGTAGGAGATGTTGCCGGTGCGGTCCGCCTTCTCGAGGCCGCCGATCCGGTGCTCGAGGCCCGGCGTCCCCGGTAACGCCCACGGCCTCGCGAGCGTCTGCTCGTCGCGCAGGTAGGGAAGGAACTCGTCGCCGGCGTTCGGCTCCGTGGCGAAGGTCGGGGTCAGGTCGGGCAGCGTGTCGAGTTCGGGGAGCAGCCACGGTTCGGAGCCGTTCGCGAGGTAGGCATCGGACAGGAGATAGACGGGCGTGCGGTACTTGAGCGCGATCCGCACCGCCTCGATCGCCGCGTGGAAGCAGTCGGAAGGCGACCGCGCGGCGACGACCGGCACCGGGGACTCGCTGTTGCGGCCGTACATGACCATGAGGAGGTCCCCCTGCTCCGGCTTCGTCGGCATCCCGGTGGAGGGGCCGGCGCGCTGGATGTCGCAGATGACGAGCGGCAGCTCGAGCATGATCGCGAGCCCCACGGTCTCGGCTTTGAGCACGATGCCCGGCCCCGCGGAGGTCGTGACGCCGAGCGCGCCGCCGAACGCCGCGCCGACCGCAGCGCCCGCCGCGGCGATCTCGTCCTCCGCCTGGAACGTGCGGACGCCGAACTCCTTGTAGCCCGCGAGCTCCTCGAGGATCGCGCTCGCCGGGGTGATCGGGTAGGCGCCGAGGAAGAGCGGGAGCCCCGACAGCCGCGACGCAGCCACGAGTCCGAGCGACAGCGCCTGGTTGCCGGTGATGTTCCGGTACGTCCCCGGTGCGAGCTTCGCCGGCCTCACCTCGTAGGTGACCGCGAAGGACTCCGTCGTCTCGCCGAAAGCGTAGCCCGCACGGATCGCCTTGATGTTCGCGGCCGCGATCTCGAGGCGCGTCGCGCCGAACTTCTCCTCGAGGAACTCGATCGAAGGCTTGATCGAGCGCCCGTACAGCCACGACATGAGCCCGAGCGAGAACATGTTCTTCGAGCGCTCGGCCTCGCGCGGCGTCACGCCCTCGACCTCCTTCAGCGCCCCGACCGTCAGCGACGTCAGCGGAACGGCGTGCACCTGGTACTCGTCGAGCGAACCGTCCTCGAGCGGGTTCTGCGCGTAGCCCGCCTTCTGGAGGTTGCGCTCGGTGAACGCGTCGGCGTCGACGATCAGCGTCCCGCCTCTCGGCAGGTCGCCGATGTTCGTCTTCAGCGCCGCCGGGTTCATCGCGACGAGAACGTTCGGCGCGTCGCCGGGCGTGAGGATGTCGTGGTCGGCGAAGTGCAGCTGGAAGCCGGAGACACCCGGGAGCGAGCCGGCCGGCGCGCGTATCTCGGCCGGGAAATCGGGCAGGGTCGAGATGTCGTTGCCGAGCAGCGCCGCCTCGGAGGTGAACTGCGAGCCCGTGAGCTGCATGCCGTCACCGGAGTCGCCCGCGAAGCGGACGATGACCTGGGAGAGCTGCTCGACGGGCTTGCTGCTCATCTGCCTGAGTCAGGTATAGCGCACACTCCGGCGTCTTAGTTGGAGGTCAGGCATCCGGCGTACACTCGTCGCGTGGAGTCGGTCGTCTCCGTCCACGGGCTGCGCAAGCGCTACGGCCACTTCGAGGCCGTGGCGGGGATCGACCTCGAGGTGCAGCGCGGCGAGATCTTCGCCTTCCTCGGGCCGAACGGCGCCGGCAAGACCACGACCGTGGAGATCCTCGAGGGCTTTCGCGCCCGGACGGACGGACAGGTCAGCGTGCTCGGCATCGATCCGGCGAAAGGCGACGCCGAGTGGCGCAACCGCGTCGGCGCCGTCCTGCAGGAGTCGAACGCCGAGCCCGGGCTCACGGTGCGCGAGAGCCTTCAGCTCTACTCCGGCTACTACCTCCACCCGCGCGACATCGACGAGACGATCGCGCTCGTCGGGCTCGAGGAGAAGGCGGACACGCTCGGCCCGCAGCTCTCGGGAGGACAGCGGCGGCGGCTCGACGTGGCGCTCGCGCTGATCGGCGATCCGGAGCTGATCTTCCTCGACGAGCCGACGACGGGATTCGACCCGTCGGCCCGCCGCACGGCGTGGCACGTGATCCACGGGCTGCGAGGGCTCGGCAAGACCGTCTTCCTCACGACGCACTACATGGACGAGGCGGAGCAGCTCGCCGACCGCATTGCGGTCATCGCCGACGGTCGGATCGTCGCCGAGGGGACGCCGGGAACGCTCGGCGGCCGCAACCGGATGGCCGCGACGATCCGCTTCACGCTGCCGGCCGAGGTCGGCAGCGATGAGCTGCCGCCGGAGCTGCGCGCGCTGCTCGCCGGCGAAGACGGCCGCGTGACGCTGACCTCGGACACGCCGCTCGCGCACGTCGGAGAGCTCGCCGAGTGGGCGCAGAGCCGTGGAATCGATCTGCCCGACCTGGACGTGCGGCGGCCGAATCTCGAGGAGGTCTACCTCGAGCTGACGCGGGGCGAGTCGTGACCGCAGCTTCGCGCGGCCCACTCGCTCTCGTGCTGCACCAGGCCCGCTTCGACCTGCTCGGGATCCTGCGTAACCGGCAGGCCCGCTTCTTCACGCTCGTTCTTCCCCTGCTCTTCCTGATCATCTTCGTCGGCGTCTTTGGGAACCACACCGTGAAGGGGACGGGCGTGAAGGCATCGACGTTCTTCGTTCCCGGCCTTTCGGCGCTCGGAGTCATCGCGGCATCGTTCGTCAATCTCGTGATCTCGATCACCGCGCAGCGCGAGAGCGGCATCCTCAAGCGCCGCCGCGCAACCCCGGTTCCAGCCTGGGTGCTGATCGCAGGACGGACGCTCACCGCCGTGACCATCTCGCTCACGGTTCTGACTGTTCTACTCGCCTTCGGCCGGATCGTCTACGGCGTGAATCTGCGGCTTGCGGCGCTGCCCGGAGTCGCGCTTACCGCCGTCGTCGGTTCGATCACGTTCTGCGTGCTCGGCTACGCCCTCTCGACGGCGATCAAGAACGAAGACGCCGCGCAGCCGATGGTGCAGGCCATCATGCTCCCGCTCTACTTCATCTCCGGCGTCTTCATCATCAATACCAACCTGCCGTCGTGGCTACGACACGTGGCGTCGGTGTTCCCCGTGGAGCATCTTTCGGACGGTTTGCACAAGGCCTACGACCCGGCGGCTCACGGTGTCGGGATCGTCTGGAGCGACATCGGCGTGCTCGCACTCTGGGCGGGAATCGGTGTCGCCGTTGCGCTCGTGCGCTTCAGCTGGTTGCCGAAGGCGGCGGTCGCCTAGCTAGGCGACCGCGAGCACGAGCGGATTCCCCGACGGGTCGCGGACTTCGGTGCCACCGATCCGCTCGGCGACGCGCTCCATCTCGGCCGCGTTCGGGAGGACGATCGTGAAACGCAGCAACCGGGCCGTCCCCTCGGGTGCGGGCGGCGCGCCGCGCGTCTCCCACGTGTTGCCTCCGAGGTGATGGTGGTACCCGCCGGCGCTGAGGAAGGCGGCCTGCTGGCCCCCCTGAGCCATCAGCGCCAGCCCCAGCTTGTCGCGGTAGAAGCCGACCATCTCGTCGACGTCACGGACGCAGAGGTGTACGTGCCCGACCGTGGTGCCGTCCGGCAGCCCGTCGAAGCCCGCATCGCCTGCCTCCGCGAGGAGCGAGTCCGTGTCGAGCGGAATCGTCGTCATCGTCTGTGAGACCCGGCCCTCCCACTGCTCGCGCGGGCGGTCTGCGTAGACCTCGATCCCGTGATAATCCGGGTCCCGGAGGTAGATCGCCTCGCTCACGACGTGATCGGAGAGGCCGGTGAGCGGGATCTGCTCACGCGCCGTGTGAGCGAAGAAGCGGCCGAGACTCCGGCGATCCGGCACGAGCAGCGCGACATGAAAGAGCCCGGTGAAGCCCTGGGCCGACCGGACGCCGGGCTCAGCGACGAGGCGTACGAGCGGGGTATCGGCGCCGAGCTCCACAGCGCCGTTCTCGCGCGACAGTAGGCGCAGTCCGATTGCGTCCTGCCAGTACGCGAGCGAGCGCTCGAGATCCGAGACGCTCAGCTCGACAAGTCCCATGTGGGTGTCGGGCGCGATCTCCATGTGAAGAGACTAGTCCTGCGCGAACGCGTTGCGGGCGCTCACGCCCATCGCGGGGTCGTTCGTCTCCACGGCGTCGACGCCGAGCTCGAAGACCCGAGACATCGTCGCGGGGTCGTCGACGGTCCAGACGCAGATCTGCACCCCGAGCTCGTGCGCGCGGTCGACGAAAGTGCTGCTGGCGCGCTCGAGTGACGTCACCTCGGGAAGCAAGAACGCGTCCCGGCCAGCCGAAAGCTCGAGCGCGCTCTCGAGGTCGGTGGGAGGCTCGACCAGCAGGCCGGTGGGTCTACTCCCGTCCAGCTCGTTGACGGAGCGCAACGTCTCCGCGTCGAAGCTCGCGACGAACGCGTTCGCGAAGGCGTGTCGCCGCAGAGCGTCGAGCACCTCGTGGGCGATCCGAGAACCGGCCGGCTCGTACGTGGACTCACCGGGCACGTTCTTGATCTCCACCTCGAGCGCGACGCGGCCGACGAGAGCCTCGAGCACGTCGTCGAGCGTCGGCATCTCCGGCCGGAGGCGCCTGATCTCGGAGAGCGTGAGCTCCGTCGGATCGTGCGTCACGACGAGCTCTCCGTCGGCACTCCACCGGACGTCGAGCTCAACGACGTCCACGCCGGCTTCGACGGCGGCCTCGAACGCGGCGAGCGTGTTCTCTGGATGGTGCGCCGACGCGCCGCGGTGGGCGACGACGGCGGGCCGGCGGAGATTCAGGGGCGGGGCAATAACCGGACCGCCGAAGCGTCGAGACTGAGCAGAACCTCGCTGCCGAGCGGAAGCGAAACCGCGTTCGCGCTCGGCACGTCGGCGAGGAGAACACCGAGGGGCGACTCGAGCTCGAGCCGGGTCGTGGCGCCCAGGAACGTGTGCCGCCGGATCGCCGCCGCGACGAGCGACTCGTCGCCGCCGCTGCCGTTGGCCGGAGTGATCGAGATCCCTTCGGGCCGGATGAGCGCGACCATCAAAGTGTCCTTTTGCAGCGCGTGCCGGCCGAGGACGAGGCGCGTTCCGCTGGAGTCGAACGCAATCGCCTCGTCGTCGCACACGCGACAGTCGAGGCGGTTCGTGGTGCCGACGAACTCGGCGACGAACGAGCTTGCCGGCGCTGAGTAGATCTCCGCAGGCGTGCCGACCTGCTGAACGCGGCCCGTGGACATGACGGCGATCCGGTCGGAGATCGCGAGCGCCTCTTCCTGGTCGTGCGTCACGTACAGCGTCGTGATTCCGAGGCGGGATTGGATCGCGCGGATCTCGTCGCGCAGATGCAGGCGCACCTTCGCGTCGAGCGCCGACAGCGGCTCGTCGAGAAGCAAGACCGACGGCTCGAGTGCGAGCGCACGAGCGAGCGCGACACGCTGCTGCTCTCCGCCGGACAGCTGGTGGGCGTAGCGGTCGCCGTGGCTCGAGAGGCGAACCAGCTCCAGCGCCTCGTTCGCCTTGTCCGCCCGCTCGCGCTTCGACATCCCCCGCAGGCGGAGCCCGAACTCGATGTTCTGCCGCGTGGTCATCGTCGGGAAGAGGCTGTACGCCTGGAAGACCATCCCCATGTTCCGCTTGTGCGCGGGCGTGTTGTCGATGGACGAGCCGTTGACGAGGACCGAGCCGCTGTCGGGCTCCTCGAAGCCGGCGACGATCCGCAGCACCGTCGTCTTGCCGCTGCCGCTCGGCCCGAGCAGCGACAGGAACTCCCCAGGCTTGATCTCGAGATCGACCCCGTCGACGGCGGCGGTCTCGCCGAACTGCTTGCGGAGCGCCGCGATCATGAGTCCCGCCGAGCCGGTCATCGGACCATCGCAATCGGGCGGCGGCTCGCTCGGCCGCGGGTCAGGACGAAGATGGCCAGCATCGCCACCCAGGTGAAGCCGAAGCTGAGGATGGCGAGCGCCGCAGCCGAGTATGCCTCGGTCCGACCGATGTGCTGGATGTACACGGCAAACGTATTGAAGAGGAGCAGGCTCGAGATCGTGTACTCGCCGAGCACGATCGCGATCGTCAGGAACGAGGCCGCAAGCACGGCGGTCCGGAGGTTCGGCAGCACCACGTGCCACAGCGTCTTCGGCCAGCTCGCGCCGACGCTCTTCGCTGCGTCCGACAGCGTGTGCAGGTCGAGCGCGCTCATACCGGCGTCGAGCGCGCGGTAGGTGAAGGGCAGCGCCTGGATGACATAGAGCAGCGCAAGCAGCTGCGTGCTCGAGATGAACCACGGAACTCCCTGGAACAGTCCGATCACACCGACGGCGAGAGCGATCGGCGGGACGACGAAAGGCAGCACCGAGATGAACTCGACGACCGGCCGCGCGGACGGCAGCCAGAGGTGTATCCCGTAGACGGTCGGGATCATGAGCACGAGACTCAACGCGACGGTCTCGAGCGCAAGCCGCAACGAGAAGAGCAGGCTGTGCCGGAACTCGGGGTCGTGAATGATCGTCCCGTACCAGCCGAGCCCGTAGCTGTGGGCTCCCGTCTGCAGGCTGAACTCGAGCGTCGCATACAGCGGCAGCAGGAAGTACGCCGCGGCGAAGAGCAGCCAGAACCACGACCAGAGCGGGAACCGCTTCAGCGCAGCCACTTCGCCGTTCTCCGTTGCAGGAGCGCGTAGATCAAGACGGCGAAGCCGATCACAACGATCATCCCGAAGGCGAGCGCGCTACCCAGCTGCGGCTCGGAGGCCAGGTCGCCGTTGAGGAACTCGCCGATCAGCACCGGGACGAGGTTGATGTAGCCGCTGGTCAGCGCGTAGGGCGTCGCGTAGGCGCTGAAGGCGTTGCCGAACAGAAGCACGACTGCTCCCAGGATCGACGGCAGCAGCAGCGGGAAGCCGACGAAGCGCCAGAACTGGAGCGGCGTGGCACCGACGCTCGTCGCCGCTTCCCGCCATTCGCGCCGGACTCCCTCGAGCGCCGGGAGGATGATCAGGATCATCAACGGGAACTGGAAGTAGATGTAGGTCAGGGAGAGCCCGGTCAGCCCGTAGACCGTGAAGCCATGGCCGTAGAGGTCGAGGCCGAGGTGCTTGAACCACAGGGTGATGACGCCCGTGCTGCCGATCGTCGCGATGAACGCGAAGGCCAGCGGCACGCCTGCGAAGTTCGACGCGACACCGGAGAACGTCGTCAGCACCGGCCGCAGCCACCCGGGAATCCCCCGGCTTAACGTCGCTTGCGCGACGAAGAGGCCGAGCAGCCCGCCAGCGACGGCTGTGATCAGGCTGAGCTTGATCGTCTGCTCGAACGCGCTGACGGTCTGCGGCTCGGTGAGGAGGTGCATCCCGGAGAAGCTGAACGAGCCCGACTGCGTGCGGAAGGCCTGCAGCACGACCTCGCCGGTCGGGATGAGCAGGAAGCCGGTGACGTACGCGAAGAACGGCGCAACGATCAGCCAGCGGAGGAGGCGCCGGCGCCTAAGCCGCGTGCTCATGATGCCGATTCCGGCGGGCGCCTCGTCG
Organism: Thermoleophilia bacterium; assembly: GCA_025929425.1. GTDB lineage: Bacteria > Actinomycetota > Thermoleophilia > Gaiellales > Gaiellaceae > Palsa-739. The sequence continues at coordinate 27,610 of JAICME010000006.1, forward strand.
ACCTCGGTTGACGCGCCGGATGAAGATGCCATTCCGTCCCCTGCTAGCCGACCACTTTCGGACCCCACTGCTCCTGCAGCACCTTGGTCGCCACGTTCGTCTGTTTCACCGTCGGGAACTTGACGTTCGCATACTGGTCAGCCGGCGGCAAGAGGTCGGCGAGCTTCTGGGGCACCTTGTTCCGCTTGACGAGATCGTGGTAGCGCGCGGGATGCGAGAACCCACCGATGTAGTTCAGCTGGCCCTCGTCGGAGAAAATCCACTCCATCCAGAGGCGAGCGGCGTACGGGTGCGCGGCGAACTTGCTGACGCCGTTGCAGTAGTAGTTGCCGAAGACGCCGTCGCCCGGGACGGAGACCTCGAAGTTCGGATTCCCCTTGAACTCCTGCTTGAAGGCGAGGTTCTCGTAGTCCCACTGGACGGCAATTGGCGTCGCGCCCTTGGCGATGTTCGCCGCCGAGATGCCGGCAGGAATAAAATTGCCACGCTTCTTCAGGTCGGCGAAGAACTCGATGCCCGGTTCGATGTTGTCCAGGGAGCCGCCGTTCGCGAGCGAAGCTCCCATCACGGCTCCGAACGCGTCGCCCGCCGAGCGGGGATCGCCGTCGAGCGCGATCATGCCCTTGTAGGCCGAGCTCTTGAGGTCCTCCCAGGTCTTCGGCGGCGTCTTCACGACCTTCATGTTGCTGCCGAAGGAGATCGCCCCCCAGTATGGGCCGATCCACATGGCAGCCTGGTCCCTCATAGTTGCCGGGATGCTGTCCCAGGTCGCGGGCTTGTACGGCGCCATCAGCCCCTGGTTCGCGCCGACGATCGCGAGGGACGGCGAGACGTCGAAGCTGTCGGGTTCCTTGCTCTGCCCCTTCAGGCTCTTCATCGCCTGGATCTCCTCGGCGGAGCTGTCGTCCTCGCCCTCGCTCGTCACCTTGATTCCGTACTTCTTCGAGAACCGGTCGCGCAGCGGGCCCTCGTTCGCCCAGTCGGGCGGCTCGCCGACGACGTTGAGATGCCCTTCCTTCTGCGCTTTCTTGATCAGCCCGGCCAGCCCGTCGGACCCGAGCGCGGACGGCAAGCTGGCCGCCACATTGGACCCGCCGCCGCCGCCGCATGCTTCGAGGAAGCTCGCGAGCGAGCCCGCTGCAACTACGGCGACCGCTCCCCGACCTCCCCGACGTAGGAGTTCCCGCCTCGAGACCCTCGCGTCCAGCGTGCTGTCCATGTCATACATCGGGCTGCCTCCCACCGGCGTAGTTGTCTGACAGCTAGGCGAAACAATCGCGGCGAAACTACACCGGGCAGCAGCACGAAGTCAAGGCTCTGGACACTTCCCGACGCGCTGTGTAGGATCGCCCGCGGTCGTGGAATTGTCTGACAAGCGAAACCGAGCGGAAACCGTCCGCGTCGAGCTCTCCGAGCGGATCGTCACGGATGACCTTGCCGTGGGCACCCGGCTGCCGTCCGAGCCGAAGCTCGCCGCGGAGCTCGGCGTCTCGCGCGCGACGGTGCGAGACGCACTTCGGGCGCTCGAGCAGGAGGGGCTCGTGCGGCGTGTCCAGGGCTCGGGCACCTACGTCGCGCATCCCCGCGTTCCCAACAGCCTCGACATGAATTTCGGCGTGACGGCCGCGATCCGCCAGGGCGGGATGCACCCGGGCGTGGAGCAGGCGCGGCACTGGATCGAGCCCGCCGCCGCGAGTGAGGCGGAAAGGCTCGCGCTCGGCCCAGGCGAGGACGTGCTCATCATCGACCGGGTGCGAACGGCCGACGGCCGGCCGGTCGTCCTCTCCCGGGACGTGCTTCCGCACAAGCTGCTCGAGGACCGCGACGAGGTCGTCGAGTCGATGCTCGAAGGCTCCCTCTACGACGTGCTCGAGGAGGAGTTCGGAATCACGATCCAGTACGGCATCGCGAGCTTCCGCCCAGTGCACGCGGAGCGGTCGCTGGCTGAGCGCCTCGGCGTCGAGCAGGGCGAGCTTCTCTTCTACCTCTGGCAGGTCGACTACGCGGAGAGCGGCGAGCCCGTCCTCTCGTCGCACGAGTACCACGTGGCGAACGCATTCGAGTTCTCCGTCGTCCGCCGAGGCCCAGGGAAGAGGCTCGCGTGAGCGCTCAGATCGGGAAGACGATGCGCCTCAAACGGGTGATCGACCTGGACGGCGTCTCGGTCATCTGCGCGCTCGACCACGGGATGACGTCGCCGACCTTCCTCGAGCCGCTCGCGGACATCAGGACTCGGACGGCCGAGGCAGTCGCGGGCGGCGCGAACGTGATCATGATGAGCAAGGGGATGATCCGCATCGCCGAGCCTGCCTTCTCCCCGACAACCTCGCTTGCGCTTCTGCTCTCGGCGTCGGCGCGCCCGGGCGACACACGACCGCAGATCGTGAACATCGCCGACGTCGAGGAGGCGCTACGGCTCGGAGCCGACGCGGTCGTGCTCTTCACCGCGCTCGACGGCGAGAACGAGGCCGACATGATCCGGATCCTCTCGGCCGTCGGCCGCGAGTGCGCGACGCTCGGGATGCCGTTCATCGCCGAAGCGGAGTTCCCGACGACCTATGCGTCGGTAGAGGAGCTCAAGCAGCAGTACGGCTTCGACTATCTCTGCCGCAACGTCCGCCTGTGCACTGAGCTCGGCGCCGACATCGTGAAGACGAACTGGCCCGGCGATCCCGATTTGTTCGCGTGTCTTGTCGAGGCGGCGAACGGGATCCCGGTGGTGCTCGCCGGCGGCTCGAGACTCGAGGACGCGGAGCTGCTCGCGCGGATGGAAGCCGCGATGGGCGCCGGAGCGATCGGCTGCAGCGTCGGCCGGAACATCTTCATGCACCACTCTCCGGAGGCCCTCACGCGAGCCCTGTCGCGCGTCATCCGCGAGCGCTGGCCGGCTGCGAAGGCGCACGACGAGCTCCTCGGGGCGGTCGCGGAGCCCGCGTGAGAGCCGCGTTCATGACGGCCGTCGACGCCGTCGAGGTGCGGGAGACGGAGGAACCGGCACTCGACTCACGCGGCGCGATCCTGCGCATCGAGGCCTGCGGCGTGTGCGGCACCGATGCGCGGACCTTCTTCAACGGCGATCCCCGGGCGCCGTCGCCCTGGATCCTCGGCCACGAGGCGGTCGGCGTGGTCGAAGAGGTCGGAGCGGACGCCGTCCTGCCGACCGACGTCGCGAAGGGCGACCGCGTTTTCCTCGGCTCGATCCTCACGTGTGGCGAGTGCCGCTGGTGCCTGGGCGGCTTCCAGAACCTATGCGAGCACCACCTCCTCTTCGGCTACGAGCCATTCCCCGGCGCCTATGCCGACTACGCGGCAGTGCCGCCGATCGCGACGAAGAACCTGATGAAGCTCCCGCCCGACCTGCCGTCGGATCTCGCCACGACGGCCGATCCCTTCGCCTGCGCGCTGAACGGGATCGAGATGCTCGACGTCCAGCTCGGGGACAAGGTCGTGATCATCGGCGCCGGCCCGATCGGCTGCTGGCAGGCGGTCATGGCACGCGATCGCGGCGCGAGCCGGGTGTGGATCATCGACGTAAGCGCCGAACGGCTGGCGATCGCCTCCGAGATCGTCGGCCACGTCGTCGACGACGCCTGGGTCTCGGCCGACGACAACGGCGTCGGCGACGTGATGGAGCAGACGGGCGGCGAGGGCGCGGATCGAGTCTCGGTCGCCGCGCCGTCGACGGTCGCGCAGCAGGCGGCACTCGAGATGGCGGCCAAGCGCGCGCGCGTCGTCTACTTCGCAGGGCTCCCGAAGCACGATCCGACGAGCCCGCTGGACATGAACCAGCTCCACTACAAGGAGCTCGCGATCCTCGGCGCGTACGGTGCAACGCCGCACCAGTACAAGGTGACGATGGATTACCTCGACCGCCGCCAGGACGAACTCGGCAAGGTTGTCACGCACCGCTTCCCTCTCGCGCAGATCGAGGAGGCCTTTTCGACGATTCGCTCCGGCGCCGGGTTGAAGGTGGTCATCGAGCCGTAGCGGACGAGTACGTCATCGGCTGCGACGTCGGTAGCCAGGGCGTCACGAGCTCGCTCTTCACAAGCAGCGGTCGCCTCGTCGAATCCGCTTACAGCGGGTATGACATGTCCTTTCCGCGGCCCGGCTGGGCCGAGCAGGATCCGCAGCTTTGGCTGAACGCGATCGCCACGACCGTCCGCCGGCTGATGACAGGGCTCGACGCTCCGCGCACCGCCGTGCAGGCGCTCTCCTTCGGGTCGCAACTGGACGGCGTCGTCATGTGCAGCGCAGACGGGGCCGCACTCCGACCGGCGATCACATGGCTCGACCGCCGAGCTACTGCGGAGGCGACGCTGGTCGCGAGCCGCATCTCCGACGAGGACTTCTACCGCGCCTCGGGCGTCAACCTCGACTCGTCTCACGGGGTCTTCAAGGCGCTCTGGGTCCGCAGCGAGGAGCGAGCGACCTTCGACGCAACTCAGGTCATTCTCACCCCGGGCTCCTATGTGCTCCGGCATGCGACCGGGGAAATCGCGGTCGACCATTCGAACGCCTCGTCGCTCGGGTTGCTCGACCCCTGCGAGCTGACCTGGTCACAGGAGCTGCTCGACCTCGCCGAGCTTGACGAGGAGCTCCTGCCCCTACTCGTGCCGGCGACGGCAGATGCCGGGCCTGTTACTCCTCAGTTCGCCGAGGCATGCGGCCTCGACCCGGGTACGCGCGTCGCGTGCGGCTGTGGCGACGAGATGGCCGCCACGCTGGGAGCGGGCGTCCACGAGGTCGGCGAGATCTGCGACATCACGGGCACAGCCGAGCCCGTGTGCGCCGTATCGAGCGAGCCGCTCTTCGATGCGCGACGCCTCGTGGAATGCCATCCGCACGCGCTCCCCGGTCTCTGGCTGCTCGAGAATCCGGGCTTTGTCTCCGGCGGAAACCTCCGCTGGTGGCGCGACCACTTCTTTCCGGCCGGCACCGACTACGACGCACTCGTCGCGGAGGCCGACGAGGTTCCGCCCGGCGCCGACGGTGTCGTCTTCCTGCCGTGCATGCAGGGAGCGATGGCCCCCGAGTGGAACGAGCACGCCCGCGGGGCATTCCTCGGCCTCACACTCGCCCACTCGCGCGGCCACATGACCCGGGCAATCCTCGAAGGCAGCGCGTTCGCGCTGCGCGACATCGTCGGCGCGATCCGGGACGCCGGGCTCGAGGCGCGGCGGATCACTGCGGTCGGCGGAGGCGCGCGTTCGCAGCTCTGGCGTCGGATCAAGGCCGACGTGGTGGGCTTGCCCGTCCGGGTCACTGCCGACCTCGAGACGACGGCCACCGGAGCCGCCATCCTCGCCGCGATCGCAATCGAGCCCGGCGCGCGAGCGGAGGACGTCGCCGAGCGGTTCGTGGCCTACGAGCCCGACGAGGAGCAGCCCGATCCCACGCGGGGCCGCCGCTACGACGCGGCGTATGAGACCTACCGCGGCTGTTACGAGGCGCTTTACGGCGATTAGCCCTGGGTGTGCTTCAGGTCGTCCTCGCGCTGCTGCGCCTGGGCGAGTGTGAGCCGGCCGGAACAGACCTGCGCGTTGAGGTCGTTCTCGATCCGGTCGACGTCGGACGCACGCGGGTAGGGCTCGGGCCAGAGGTTGCGCGGGTCGGTGGGGTTGCCGCCGAGCTCGAGGCTGATCAGGTGATCCTCCTGGTAGTCGGACATCGAGCCCGTCTCGCCGTACAGCCGCATCTGCTTGCGCTTGAGCGCGTTCGTGTAGTCGACCGGCGGCCGAATCGTCGCCGTCCAGCCGTGCCGGCAGATCGTCGCCTGGATGTTCGCCTGCGTGACGTCGGGGTTGAGGACGCCCGGAGTGCGGACGGGGTCGGCGAGGATCGCCGGCGTTCGGTGGCCTCGGCCCTGGACGAAGAAGAGCAAGACGGCCGCGACGACGAGCAGGGCGAGCAGGAAGTCGACCGGGGTCACGGGTCGCGCCACCTCCTCGACGGTAGGCGCCACCCTCGCGCGTCACAAGATGCTCTTCGAGCCGTGTCCCGCTGGCCCAGTAGGCTCGGGAGGTGGTCGAAATCGTCGTCCGCCCACGCGGTCCGTACTCGCTCGCACTCTCCGCGCGACTTGCCGGCGACGCGACTCGGCGGGTGCGTGAAGGGCTGATGACGGCCCACTGCGGCGATGGCGTTGCGCGCGCGTTCCAGTCGCGGGACGGCACCGTGACGATCCGATCCGAGTCAGCGACTGCCGCGGAGAAGCTGCGCTGGATGCTGGCGCTCGACGACGACCACTCCGAGTTTCTGCGGCGCTTCGCGGACGATCCTCTGCTCGGGCGCGCGACCAAGCACCTTCGCGGGTTTCGGCCGATTCGTACCGCGACGGTCGCCCAGGCGCTGCTTCGTGCCGTCTGCGGTCAACTGATCGACTCGAAGACGGCACGAAGGCTCGAGCGTTCCGTGATCCGCGCGACGTCGCCCCCCGGTCACGACGGGTTGAGCGAGCCGCCGTCGACCGCAGCGCTCGCAGGCGCAGCGCCGTTCGAGCTCCGGCGACTCGGACTGCACGAGCGCCGCGGCGCGACGCTCGTCCGCCTCTGCCGCTCACTCGAGCTCGAACGCTTCCATGAGCTCCCGACCGCTGCGGTTGTCCGCCGGCTCGAGCGCGAACGTGGCCTCGGCCCGTGGTCTGCCGGCGTCGTCTGCCTGGAAGGACTCGGCCGCTTCGAGCATGGGCTCGTCGGAGACCTCGGGCTGGTCAAGCTCGTCCGCGCGCTCCGCGGCCGGCGCGTCGTGGAGACGTGGGAGACGGCCGAGCTCCTCGGGCCATACGGCGAGTGGGCGGGGCTCGCGAGCGTCTATCTCCTCGCGGCCTTCGGACGCGGGCTGATCCCGCTCCCCGCAGCCCGCGCCGCCTAGGCTTTCGCCATGAAGAAGATCGCGATCCTCGGAGGCGGGCGGATCGGCGAGGCGCTCCTCTCGGGCCTGCTCAGCTCCGGCTGGCGTGTTGCCTCCGAGGTCGTCGTCACCAATCGCGGCGAGGAGCGGCTCGCCGAGCTGCGTGAGCGCTACGGCGTCGAGGCCACCTCGGACAACGCGGCCGCCGTCGCGGACGCCGGGCTCGTCGTGGTCGCCGTCAAGCCGCAGGACATCGACGCGCTGCTCTCCGAGATCGGGGCACACCTGACCACCGAGCAGACAGTCGTCTCCGTCGCCGCCGCCATCCCGACGGCCCACATCGAGGAGCGGATCGCCGCCGGCGTCCCGGTCGTACGAGCGATGCCCAACGCTCCCGCCACGGTGCACGAGGGCATGGCCGGTATCTGTGCGGGCGCCCACGCCGGGGACGCGCAGCTCGCGCTCGCCGAGGAGCTACTCTTGCACCTGGGCCGCGTCGTGCGCGTGCCCGAGAGGTCGATGGACGCGATCACGGCGGTTTCGGGCTCCGGGCCGGCATATTTCGCGCTCCTGGCCGAGGCGATGATCGAGGCCGGGATTCTGCTCGGCCTCTCGCGGGAAGTCTCCACGACACTCGTGGTGCAGACGATGTTCGGAACGGCGAAGCAGCTGCGCGACCAGGGCATGCACCCGGTCGAGCTGCGCGAGTCCGTGACCTCGCCCGGCGGCACGACCATCGCCGCGATCCGCGAGCTCGAGCAGGCCGGCGTGCGCGCGGCGTTCCTCAACGCGATCCAGGCTGCGATGGATCGCGCGCGCGAGCTCGCCGAAGGCGGGTGAGCTCCGTCGACATCGCCGTCGTCGCGAACGCCGAGGAGGCTGCCCGGCTCGTAGCGGAGCGACTCGCCGAGCAGGCGCGCGCCGGCGGGAGCATCGTTCTGACCGGCGGTTCGACCCCCCGCCACGCGTACGAACTGGCGGCCCGGCTCGAGCCGGACTGGAGCCGCGCCGAGCTCTGGTGGGGAGACGAGCGGTGCGTGCCGCCGGACGACGAGAACTCGAACTACGGGATGGCGAAGACGGCGCTGCTCGACCGGCTCGAGCGGGAGCCTGCCGCGGTTCACCGGATGCACGGCGAGCTCGGCCGCGACGCCGGCGCGAAGGAGTACGAGCGGGAACTCGCCGGCGTCGGATCCTTCGACCTCGTCCTGCTCGGCCTCGGGCCGGACGGGCACATCGCTTCGTTGTTTCCGGACTTCCCCACGCTCGGTGTGACCGACCGAGACGCGATCGGTTCCGAAGCCGGCTACGAGCCGTTCGTGGACCGGATCTCGCTCACGCTGCCGCGACTCTGCGCCACACGCGAGCTGCTCTTCCTCGTTGCAGGCGAGGACAAGGCGGACGCGGTGGCTCGAGCGCTTGCAGACGAGCCCTCCCGCGAAACGCCGGGAAGCCTCGCCAGAGCGGCCGACGGAGCGACGCGCGCGGTTCTCGATCGCGCCGCGGCGGGGAAGCTCTAGCTCCGAATCAGCCTGCGCCGGGCGGCCAGCGCGTCGAGCGCGAGCGCGGTGTCGGCGACCGGGAGGTCTTCGAGGAACGCAGCCCGCGTGTCGAACGACTTCCGGACCTCCGTCAGGGCCGAGCCGTATGCCTCCGCATCGCGTGCCGCAACCGCGCCGAGCGCCGCTGCGACGTCGCCCGGAAATCCGTCCCCGAGCTCGGCAGCCAGAGTCGCCGCTTCCTCGTCTCGACCGAGAACGATCAGCGCGAGCACGCCTGCGTAGCGGCCGATCGCCGACTCCGCTTCGGCGGCGCCCGCGCCCAGTGTCCAGCGGGCGGGCTCGGTCGCGTCCTCACCCGCGATCAGGAGCGCCTTCATCGCGGCGATCGGCCGTCCCCAGGCGTCGGGTGCCACCCCGGCATCCCAGCTCTCGCGATAGCGCTCGGCTGACTGCCGCAACCACTCCGCCGCACCCTCACGATCGCCCGCCATCAGCAGCGAAAGCCCCGCAGCCCACGCCGCGTTCGCGAGCTGCACGAGCTGCCGCTCGTCGAGCTCACGCCTCTCCCCTGCAGCGTACCGTGCCGCCGCGCGCTCGTACCGCTCGCGCCAATCCACTCACGCAGACTAGGCTCGAAGGGACATGGCCGAAGACGATTGGCGCATCCGGGTCGAGGTCGAGGAGGACGAGCACGCTGCCGGCTTGCTCGACCGTCTCGCGGGCGACCTCGGATCGGAGGCACGCGAGCTGGCCGAGGAGCTGAGAGAACGTCGCCTCGCCGTCTCCCGCGACGGCGCAACGGTCTTCGTCTACGCCGACACCCGCACCGAAGCCGAGCAGGCCTACAGGATCGTCGAGGCGGAGCTCCGCGAGAACGGCATCGAAGCACGAACGAGCCGGATCGAGCACTGGCTCGACGACGAGGACCGCTGGGACAGCGAGCCGGGAAGCGGGACCTGGGAGGAAGAGGAGCTCGGGCGCGGCTACGCGCCGTGGGAGGTACGGGTCGAGTGCAGCTCGCGGCAGGAGGCGAGCAAGCTCGCCGCCCAGCTCCAACAGGAGGGCTACAAGCCCGAACGTCGCTTCCAGTATCTGATCGTCGGCACCGCGAACCGCGAGGACGCGGTCGCGCTCGCCGCGCGCGTGCACGGCGAGGTCGAGCCCGGCGGTGAGCTCGTCTACGAGACGAGCCCCTCCAATCCCTTCGCCATCTTCGGCGGGCTCGGCACCTAGAGGCCGCCACACGTTGACGGATCCGGCAGGGCGGGTATTGTTCCGCTTGCGCCGCTCGCCCAGGGGAATCAGCGAAGCGCAGCGCATCTCTTCGTTGGGTGGCAGCACGGCAGCGTGCTGCGCATATGCAAGAAGCTATTCAGCAGCCGACCAGCTCACTGGAGGCGACAGACCCGATAGTCGCCGCCGCCCTCCGCGCGGAAGCGTGGGCGGGCGAGCCGTTCCTGCGCGAGGGCGAGGATCCGGCCGAGGCGCTCGCGGAAGGAACCGCGCGGCGCCGCGCTCTCGACGACGCCGTGTCCGAAATGGACGCCGGGCAGAAGACCCCGTCGTCGCAGTGGAAAGTTCGCTACGGGCTCCTGCTCGGTCTCGAACGGGTGCTCGCGGAGCCCGAGCCGCGAACCGCCTCCGGTACGGCGCTCCGCCGGCACCAGGTCGACGCGCTCGCCGGCATGCTCACCGAGCTGATCGCTGCCAGCCAGCGCTACGACGCGAACGGCAACGGAAACGGGAACGGCCACGCCGAAACGGCCGAAGAGCTCGAGCAGCAGCAGGTCGAGGACGAGGATGAGGACTCGACACTCGTCGTCGAGATCGAGGATTCCGAGCTGCCCGAGGAGCCGGAACAGGACGACCCGGGCGCCATCCGCCGCTACCGGTTTCGCCATCCGACCGCGTCGGGCAAGACAATTGCCGCGGCGGGCTTCGTCGAAGCGGCGCGCACGCTGGGTGTCCTGATCCTCACCCACCGGCGCCTGCTCGTCTCGCAGTTCACGCGCGACCTGACGACCGAGGGCTACGCCAAGCGATTCACGGACGTGATCACGACCAGCAGCCGCAGCGCGAAGAAGGCCCCGCTCACGATCCAGACCTACGCGTGGTTCGCGCGGCACGTCGACTCGATCGACCGCGACGCGTACCAGCTCGTGATCTGCGACGAGGCTCACACCGCGCTCGGGGAGAAGACCTCGGCCGCGATTCGCTCCTTCCCGGAGCCCATCTACATCGGGATGACCGCGACGGAGCAGCTGATCGCGAAGCAGGTCTCCGACGTCTTCCCCGCCTCGGTCGACGATCTGCCGCTGCAGGACGCAGCTCGGCGCGGCCTCATCGCCCCGCTGCGTGACCTGCGCGTGCCGCCGGTCGCCGCGGTCAACTCGGTGCCGATCGTCGGCGGCGACTTCGACCAGGAGATCCTGGCCAAGACCCTCGACCATCAGGCGCTGAACATGGCGGCGGCGAGCCTCTACCGCGACCGCTTCGACAATACGCCGGGCATCGTCTACGCGGCAGGCGTGGACCACGCGTACAACCTCGCGCAGGAGTTCCGCGCGGCCGGCCTCAAGGCCGAGGCGGTGTCGGGGCGGACGCCGCCGGTGCGCCTCGCCGAAACGCTCGCCGCGTACGAGCGCGGTGAGATCAACGTCCTCATCAACGCGCAGCTGCTCGCCGAGGGCTGGAACTCGCCGCGCGCGACCGTCTGCATGCACCTCGCGCCGACCGCGTCGCGCCGCGTCTACCAGCAGCGGATCGGGCGTATCATGCGCCTCCATCCGCGCAAGGAAGCCGGCATCGTCGTCGACTTCGTCCCGAAGGGCGCGACTCACAACGAGCGCGTCGTCTCGCTCCACTCGCTCCTCGACGCCGACTTCTACCGCGAGGGCGCGCGCGTCACCCCGGCGCCGCGCCGCCGGTCGCAGCGCCGTGCGCGTCGCCGCCTCACGCCGGCGCCGTGGCTCGTCCCGGTCACGCCGGACGTGCGCCGTCGCGTCGGCGTCATCCAGCGCGAGTGGCAGCGGATCGACCCGAAGTACCTCGACGAGGAGGAGCAGCGCTACTGGGCGACCATCGCCGGCCGCCAGATCCGCTTCGACGAGCGCGCCTCGTTCGTCCAGAAGCTCACCGACCGCAGCGCGAGCAAGGCTGCGCTCGAGCAGTTCCTGACGACCGCGGCGGCCGAGAATCCGAACCGGCGACTGCGGATGATGGCACTGCAGGACCGTGTCTCGATGCGCGTCGAGCGTGCCGACTTCGACGACCTCGTCACGCTCGTGACGCAGGCGCCACCGTGGGAGAAGGAGCGGCTGTCGGGGATCCGCATCCTCCTGCGCGCGATCGGCGAGGAGAAGCCGGACGCGCCCGAGCAGATCCTCGCCCGCTGGACATGGCGGCTCGCACGCGCGACGCGCAAGGTGCAGGACCGGCGCGCCTCGGCGGAGTACCCGGAGGCGAAGCGCCTCCTCGGCGCGCTCGCTAACTCGCGCGGACACCGGCACGAGGAGAATGCGGCGAAGCTCGTCAGGGCCGCGCTCGAGCTGCCGCTGCCCGTCGGTGCGGCGCTGCTCGCGTCAGCCGAGGGCTACACGCCGCGGGCGACGAAGCTCATCGACGAGGCACGCGAGCGCCTCGGGACGATCCAGGAGGTCGGGCTCGCCCTCGCGGAGAACCTCCCTGCACCGAAGCAGGGCGGTGGACGCGCCCGGCGGCGCCGGCGGCGCAGGCGCAAGGGCGGCGGCGCGAAGCCGGAGGCTTCGGCAGCGAAGGCCGAGAAGGGCACTGAGGAACCACCGGCCGAGAAGACCGAGCCATCGAGCTAGATCACGTCCAGATTGCGGCTCCACCGGGCTGCGAGCCGGAGGCGCGCCGCTTCTTCGGCGACCTCCTCGGGCTGGAGGAGATCGAGAAGCCCGAACCGCTGCGCTCCCGCGGAGGCGTCTGGTTCGCGCTCGCCGGCGACGGCCAGCTCCACGTCGGTGTCGAGGAGCCGTTCGCTCGGGCACGGAAGGCGCATCCGGCGTTCCGGCTCACGGCCGAGGAGCTGGACGAGCTCGCGCGCCGGCTCGAGACCGCAGGCGAGCGCATCGATTGGGACGACTCCCTGCCCGGCGCCCGCCGCTTCTACACGACGGATCCGTGGGGCAACCGGCTCGAGCTGCTCGCCGCGACCTAGGCGACCGAGCGGCGACCCGACCCGCCCGACGACGAACTACGACGCCTCCGGGGTGAGCCGGCGCTAGCTCGCGGGTCCGCCGGCGCTCTCGCCGCCACCCTCGCCGTTCTCCTCACGCTCCCGGAGGAAGCGGGTCAGCTCGGCGGCCAGGCTCTCACCGGAAGGGAGATCCTCCGCCGCTTCCATCAGGTCGACCCGTCGCTCGAGCTCCTCGACGTACGCGGCCGTCTCGGCATCGGAGGCGACCGCCTCCGTCACCTGCTCGTTGTACTCCTCCGCCGCCTGCTCGAGCTCCGCGAGCTCGATCTCGGTGCCGACCAGCTCGCCGAGGCGGCGGCAGAGTGCGAGCGCGGCGCGAGGGCTCGGCGCAAGCGAGACGTAGTGCGGCACGGCCGCCCATAGGCTGACCGAGGGGATCCCGGCGCGCCGGCACGCATCGAGCAGAACCCCGAGGATGCCGGTCGGCCCCTCGTACCGCGAGGGCTCGACCCCGAGCTCCTCGACGAGCGACGTATCGCTCGCAGCGGCGCTCACCGGCGCCGGGCGCGTGTGCGGCACGTCTGCGAGAAGCGACCCGAGCGTGACGACCAGCTCGACCCCGAGCTCCTGCGCCAGGCCGAGGACGAGCTGCGAGTACGTCTTCCAGCGGAGATTGGGCTCGACGCCGAGCATGATCACGACATCGCGATCCAGATCCGGGATCGGTGCGTGCAGGAAGGTGTTCGACGGCCATTCGAGCTTCCGCGTCATGCCCTCCTCGAGAGACACGTTCGGCCGCACCGCCTGGAAGTCGTAGAAGTTCTCCGGGTCGATCTCCGCGAATACCTCCGCGCCCCACTCGCGAGCCAGATACCCGGCTCCGAGCGTCGCTCCTTGCCCGCCGTCGTTCCAGCCACGGAAGGCGGCGACGAGCACGGGGTGGCGGAGCTCCGGACGCGAGGAGACGATGAGCTCCGACATTTCCCCAGTCTAGGGGGACTCGGGCGCGACGGGACGCCAGAGACGCGCCACGACGCCGACCGTCCAACCCACCAGGGTCGCCGCCGTCGCGACGTGCAGCAGTACGAGCCACCAAGGCACGTCGCCGTACGTCCGGTACTGCACCTCTCCGATCGTCATCTGGACGGCGAGGATCGCCAGCAGCCCGGCGCAGCCACGCAGCAGCCAGGGATACGTGCTGCGCCGCGTCCATGCCCACGCCGCGAGCACGAGAAAGATGATCCCGAAGGCGGCAACCGTGCGGACGTGCCAGTAGACGGAAGGCTGAAACGACCCGAGCCGAGGAACGATCTTCGAGCCGGAGCTGCCCGGGAAGCGCCCTGCAGCCGTCGCCGCCGTGCCGCTCACCGCGAGCCCGACCACTGCGACCGCCAGGGCGACGCCTCCGAGCCGCGCGATCCCGGGCAGCGGTAGCCCGCTGCCGCGGACGAGGCGCGAGGCTTCGAGCAGCGTCAGCACCGCGAGCGAGACGAGCGTGAACGAGAGCAGCAGGTGCGTGATGACGATGTACGGATTGAGGTCGTAGTAGACCGTGATCGCACCGAGCGGCGCCTGGGCGAGCGTCCCCAGGAAAACGGCCGTCGCGAGCCAGCGGCCGCGTCGACCGAGACCGCGGGTACGCCAGGCCGCCAGCGCCAGAACGAGCGTCGTGAAGACCGTCACGGCGGAGACGACGCGGTTCGAGAACTCGATGTCGGAGTGGTAGCCGCGGGGCAGCGCGTGCTTCGTCGTACAGGTCGGCCAGTGCGGGCAGCCCAGCCCCGAGCCGGTGAGGCGAACGGTGGCGCCCGTCGCGACGATCAGGATGAGCGCGCCGACGGCTGCGAACGCGACGCGTCGAAAGACGACCGGTGAGACGGTCCGCGCAAGCCGGCGCGGCACCGCGGCCGATGCGGACCCCGCGTGCACGGTTCGAGTGTAGAGAGGTTTACGGCTCCTAGGGCTCGAGCACGACGCCTGCCCCCTCCTCCACGCCGCCCACGCGCGCGAGGAAGAGACCGGCGCGCTCGAACTCGGCCTCGAGCGAGAGAGACTTCTCCGCCGGCAGCGTCACGAGGAGCCCGCCGGCCGTCTGGGCGTCGTATGCGAGTGCGAGGACCTCTTCGAGAACGCCCTCGCTCGACACGTGCGGGCCCGCGAAGTTGCGGTTGCGCGGGTCCCCGCCGGTGCGGATGCCTGCCCGGGCCGCCTCCAGCGAGCCGTCGAGCGCCGGGAGAGCGGAAGCATCGAGACGGATCCGGACGCCGCTCCTTTCTGCCGTCTCGTGGGCGTGACCGAGGAGGCCGAAGCCGGTCACGTCGGTGACCGCATGCGGCGAGAACGGCCGTAGAACCTCGGCCGCACGATCGTTGAGCGTCGTCATCCAGCGCGCCGCCTCGGTCAGATCGCCCTTCGAGGCCAGCACGAGCCCGGTGCCGAGCGGCTTCGTCAGGAAGACGGCATCCCCGGGTCGCGCTCCGCTCTTGACCCACACGCCGTCCGGATGAACGGTGCCGACTACCGCGAGGCCGTACTTCGGCTCGGTGTCCCGAATCGTGTGGCCGCCGGCGAGGATCGCGCCGGCGGCGCGTACCTGCTCGTCCGCCGCGGCGAAGACCGCCGCAACGAGATCGGTCGCGAGCTCTTCCGGGAAGGCCGCAATCGAGAGCGCGAGAAGGGGCGTGCCGCCCATCGCGAACACGTCGTTGAGCGCGTTCGTCGCGGCGATCCGGCCGAAGAGGGCAGCGTCGTCGACGAGCGGCGGAAAGAAGTCGACGGTGAAGACCAGCGCGCGCTCGTCGTCCAGCCGGTAGACCGCGGCGTCGTCCGCGGGGTCGAGACCCACGAGGAGGTCTTCCGCCTCGGCCGGGACGAAGCCCCTGAGCAGTTCCTCGAGGCGGGCGGCCGAGTACTTCGCGGCGCAGCCCCCGCCAACGGTGAGGCTCGTCAGGCTCGGCGCTTCCACGCGGTTTACTGTAAGTCCAATGGCCCGGGCTGCACTCGTCACCGGCGGCTCGTCGGGCATCGGGCTCGCGATCGCGCGGATGCTGCGGGATGAGGGATTCGACCTGACACTCGCCTCCCGCCGGCCGGAGCGGGTCGAAGTCGCGGCCGCCGAGCTCGGCGCCTTCGCGGTCGCCGCGAACGTCGCCGAGGCGGAGGACTGCGAGCGAGTCGTTGCCGAGCACCGTGATCGCTTCGGCCGGCTCGACGTGCTCGTGAACTCGGCCGGCGTCGGGATCGGAGGCCGGGTCGAAGACCTTTCCGTCAAGCAGCTCGACCTGCAGCTCGACGTGAATCTGCGAGGGCTCTTCCTCGTCACGCAGGCGGCGATTCCGCTCCTCCGCGAGTCGAAGGGCTGGATCGTCAACCTCGCGTCGATCGCCGGCACGGTCCCGACGCCGGGTCTCGCAACCTACGGGGCGACGAAGGCGGCCGTGATCGCGCTCACCCGCTCGCTCAACGCCGAGCTGGACGCCGACGGTGTGCGGGCGGTCGCCCTCTGCCCGGGGTTCGTCGACACACCGATGGCGCAGTGGTCCGGGCTCGAGCCGGACGAGATGATCCGCCCCGAGGATTGCGCAGAGGTGGTTCGCATGTGCGTGCGGCTGAGCCGGACCGCGCGTGTGCCACAGGTCGTCCTGGAGCGCATGGGTGCTGCGAACGGCGACGCCTAGAGCACGTCGCCGTTGCCGCAAGGAGCCGCTAGTGGCCGCCGCCGTCGCTCATGCCGTGGCCGAAGGGGCCGGGCCACCGCAAGCAGGCGAGCATGTACGCGAAGAGCGACGCGATGAGCAACACGTAGATGAGCCGTGCTTTCGTCAATTCGTCACCTCCTTCGTTCTCTAGAAGCGGATGTCCTGGAGAGCCTCTGCGGCCGTGCGATACAGCTCGGCCGCCCGCTGGTGATCCCCCCGCCTGACCGCCAGGTCGCCGCGCGCGACCCAGGCTGCGGCCCGGTGGCTTCCCGAGCCGAGATCGCCGAAGCTCGCTTCGGCGGCGGCGAAGGCCGTTTCCGCCTCGTCGAGGCGGTTCTGTTCGAGCAGGGCGCGCCCGAGCACGAGTTGCGCGCTGCCGATCTCGTCGATGTAGTCGACCCGCCCGTCGAGCAGATCGAGCGCATGACGTGCCTGCTCCTCTGCCTGCTCGACGTCCCCCGTGCGCAGATGAACCTGCGCGAGTGACGAGACGGCACGGCCGGCGTCGGCGTCGCGGCCCAGATCGAGCGCGATCGCGAACGACTCCTTCAGGAGCGTCACAGCCTGATCGGTGTTGCCGAGCAGGAAGTTGAGACCGCCGAGGTTGTTCGTCAGCTGGCTCACGTGGACGCGGTCGGCAAGCTCTGCGTACGCCTGCCTGGCCCGCTCGGCGTAGTTGCGCGCGAGCACCCAGTGGCCCTCGCGGTCGGCGATGAGCGAAGCCTGGAAGAACGCGGCGCCGATCGTCCGGAGGTCCTCGACCCCGCGGGACAGCTCGAGCGCACGCTCGACGTCGTCGCGTGCGGCCTCGAAGTCTCGCTGCCGCTGCCAGCAGCGGGAGCGCCACGAAAGGATGTCCGCCTTGAGCGCGTCACACGGCAGCCCCGAGCGGTCGGCCAGCGCCAGCGCCTCGTTCAAGAGCGCAAGCGCGGTCTGCACGCTGCTGATCTGATAGCGGCAGGAACCGAGCCAGAACAGCACCTCCGCGCGCTCGACGTCGGAGAACGACTCGGCCTCGACGATCGTTCGGGCCTCGTTGAACAGCTCGAGCGCTCCCCGATGCGCGCCGATCCTCATCTTCGCGAGCCCGCTCCCGCACAGCGCACGCACCTGCAGCTCCGGCATGCCCGTCGCGCGAGCAGCCGCAGGAAGCGGATCGAAGGCCGTCACGGCCTCCTCGTCCTCCTGCGCCTCGTACAGCGCTTCGGCACGCGAGATCGCTCCCTCGAGCCGGGCCCGCTCATCGGTGGCGACACCGCTCGCGAGGAAACCGGCGTCGACCCCGAGACGGTCGGCGAGCCACTCGATCGTGCCCTCGGTCGGACGCGTCTTGCCACGCTCGATCTGGGAGAGGTACTCCTTGGAGAAGCGGTCGCCGGCGAGCGCGCTCTGCGTCAGACCCGCGGCGACGCGGAGCTGGCGGAGCCGCTCCCCGAGGCGGATCCCTGCGGAGTTGGGCCTACGCGTTGTGCGGCTGGCGGTGTCTCGCATGGTCACGGCGCTGGGCTAGCTAAGCGCATACTTCACTGAAGCGCAATATGTCACGTTTGCACATCCCCCTTTTGAGCGTATTAGCGGCAGGAAGCAAGTCAACTACACGACCGGCAGAATCACTTGATCGAGCTACTTGACTCGTGCCCTCGACCCTCCTATAGTGAGCGCACCTTGCAACCAGGCCGGACGCCAGGCCGAGGTTTGCAGGGGGTGCGCCGGGAGCTCCCGGGGAAGGGAACGAGGCGGGTGGGCCGCAGATCCGTCTCCTCGATTCCACTCCAGGAGTGGCGCGCCTCTCGAGAAGGCCCCGGAGCCGCAGCCGGGGCCTTTTCATCGGTCCACTTCGCCCGCTTCGCTTGCCCGGGCGGCGCCTTTCGGCGCGCGCGGGCTGCGCTGTGCTTTCCGCTCGTGGACGCCGCGCCCGCTCATGTCGGTCGCGGCTAGAGGAAGGTCAAGCCCGGAGCCAGGCGAGCCGTGCGGCGCGGATGGCGCCGAGTTCGGCGTCGTCCAGGAGGCCCACTCGGCGGCCGACCATGCCGAGGATGCCGCCGGCGAGCATGATCCACGCCTCCGAGTTGGCGTCGCGTTCGGCGGCGATCGCACCCTGCTCCTGGCCACGCCGGATCAGGCCGGCCACGAAGTCGTGAACCTCGCGCATGTGGCGGCGCAGATGGCGCCGCAGCTCGGGATCCTCCGACGCCTCGCTCAATGCCTGTACCCACAGCTCAGCGAGCTGGAGCCTCGGCGAGCGGACGGAGACATGGCCCTTGCCGATGGCCTCGATCGCGGCACACGCGTCGGGAGCGCCGTCGAGCTTCCGCTCCCAGCCCTCGCGGGCCTTCGCCCACACATGCTCGAGCGCGGCGAGATAGAGGTCGCGCTTGGAGGCGAAGTGGCGGTACAGGATCGGTTCCGAGACTCCCGCCGCACGGGCGATCTCGGCGGTGGTGGTGCCGTGGTAGCTCCCGTCCGTGAAGAGACGGATCGCAGTCTCGATCAGATGCTGACGGCGCTCGGCGGCCGCCATGCGCGGCGCGGCAATGGTCATGCGGCGATCTCGACGATGTGCTCGCGCACGACCTCCGGCCGAGTCCGCACGAGGACGACGGCGACGATGGCCGCGACGAAGGTGATCGCCGCTCCGACCTCGAAGCCCGCATGGAGGCCGTCCACATAGTTCTGGGCGGCCGCGATGCCGTGAACATGCGGGTCGATGTAGGAGCCGATGATCGCGCCCATCAGCGCGATGCCGAGCGAGCCGCCCACCTGACGGAAGCTGTTCAGCACGCCCGAGCCGACGCCGGCCTTGTCGACGGGGACGGCTCCCATAGCCGCGGACGTCATGGGCGACATCGTCATCGCCATCCCGAAGCCGCCCACGAGCATCGGCGGCAGCAGGGTCCAGAAGTCCGAATGCACCGTGACGCGCTCGTAGAGGAGGAGCGAGATGCCGAGCAGCGTCATCCCGCCTCCCATCAGCCAACGAGACCCGATCCGGTCCGACAGACGTCCCGCGATGGGCGCGATGAAGATGATCAGGAGCACCATCGGCAGGAAGGTCGCGCCGGCTTTCGCGGGACGGTAGTGAAGGATGTTCTGCACGTAGAGCGTCACGAAGAAGAAGACGCCGAACATCGAGAGCGAGACGAGCATCGCCACGATGTTCGCGCCGGTGAACGCGCCGATCCGGAAGAGCGACAGGTCGAGCAGCGACAGCCGCCGCCGCTGCTGGAGAACGACGAA
>JAICME010000091.1 GCA_025929425.1 Thermoleophilia bacterium
ACGAGCAGGAGCCGCTTCACGTAGAGAGCGCGCTGGTTGTGGAGGAGCCGCGCCCAACCGCGCAGGATGAGCTCGGGGAGCACGGCGAGCACGTCGGAGCCGTCAGCCGTGAGATCACGCAGGTACGCGAGGAGCGGGTCGCCGATGTCGCGATACGGCGCAGCGAGCACCTCGAGCGGCACCCGCGCTTCGGCAGCGCGCCACTTGCGCCGCATCTCGGCCGCCTCGGTCTCGTCGAAGGCGAAGTTGACGGCCTGGGTGTCCGGCAGGCCGACGGCCTCGGCCCAGTTCAGCGCACGCATCGAAGCGGCGTTCGCGCCGGAGACGAAGATCCGCGCGGCCAGCCGCCGGCCGTCGGGGCTCTCGTCCACCGTGGGGACGTCTGCGACCACGACGCCGGACTCGGTCAGAAGCCGGAGCTTGAGCGCGAACTCGAACGGGTGTCGAGCTTCCTCCGCGAGCGTGCGGCGCCGGAACTGCTCGGGGACGACGACGGTGACGAAGTCGGACTCGCCGCGCGGGAGGCGCCAGACCTGCTCGAGCACGGCGTCGACGGAGCCGCCGTGCGGGTCGAGCGTCTCGAGGAGCGGCTCGCCGCCGGCGAAGTGGAACCAGCGCGGGGCGATCCCGGGATCGGTCCCGTGGCGCGGGACATGGACGGCGCGGAACCCGTCGGGCGCGATCTTCCGTGCAAAGGCGAGCGCACGTTCCGCCGCCTGGTCGAGCTCCTCGACCACGAGGAGCGTGCGATTGCGTGCAGCGGGAACCGCCGCAACGGCCGCCGCCCCGGCGCTCAAGCGCCGTCCCACCCGGCGGTAGTGGCGACGTACGCCGAGCATCGCGACGACGAGCACGGGGATCGCGACCGTGACGAGCCAGGCGCCCTCGGCGAACTTCGTCCAGACCACGATCACCGTGACGAGGCCGGTCGCCGTGGCGCCGACGCTGTTCACGAGCGCGCGATGCCTCCAGCCCTGCGTCCGCGTGCGAAGCCAGTAGCGCACCATTCCTGCCTGCGAGATCGTGAAGGCCGTGAAGACGCCGATCACGTAGAGGTGAATCAGGCTGTTGGTGTTCGCCTTGTAGATGGCGAGCAGCGCGGCCGCCGCCCCCGCGAGGACGAGCATCCCGTTGGAGAAGACGAGTCGGTCGCCGAGGTTGGAGAACTGCCGCGGCGCGAAGCGGTCGCGGGCGAGCAACGCCGAAAGACGCGGGAAGCCCTGAAACGAGGTGTTCGCGGCGAGGACGAGCACGAGCAGCGTCGTCCCCTGTACCGCGTAGTACAGGAAGCCGCCGAACGAGCCCGGCCGGAAGACGGCCCGCGCGATCTGGGACACGACCGAGTCGGTCGCGCTCGGCATCGCGTGGACGTGGACTGCGAGATACGAGACGCCGAGGAACATCGTGATCGCGACCGTCCCGAGCACGGCCAGCGTCGTCGCCGCGTTCTTGCCCTGGGGGTGCCTGAAGGCATTGACGCCGTTCGCGATTGCCTCCACGCCCGTCAGGGCGGTGGAGCCGGACGAGAAGGCGCGCAGCAGTACGAAGACGCCGATCGTCCCCGCACCCACCGGCAGCTGGTGCGGCACCGCCGCCCGATGCACGTCTCCCGTCACGACCTGGACGAGCCCGACCCCGACGAGCAGGAGGATCGAGGTCACGAACGCGTACGTCGGGAGAGCGAACAGCAGCCCCGATTCCCGCACACCGCGAAGGTTCGCGAGCACGATCAGCCCGAGACAGGCGAGCGAGAGACTCACCTTGTGCGAGGTGAGCGAAGGCGTGAAGGAGGTGATCGCGTAGATCCCGGCGGAGATCGAGACCGCGACCGTCAGCACGTAATCCGTCAGGAGCGCCGCGGCGGCGACGAGGCTCGGCGCGGTGCCGAGGTTCTCTCGCGCAACGATGTAGGCGCCGCCGCTGGTCTCGTAGACGCGCACGGTTTGCCGGTACGAGAGGACGACGACTCCGAGGAGGCACGCGATCCCGATCGAGATCGGGAATACGAGATGCGCGGACGTCGCAGAGACTGCGAGGAGCACGACGAGCGCCGACTCGGTCGCGTACGCGACGGACGAGAGCGGGTCGGAGGCGAAGATCGGCAGCGCGAGCCACTTCGGCAGCAGCGTCTCGTGCATCTGCCCGGTCTGCATCGGGCGGCCGACGAGTACGCGGCGCAGCCGCTTCGGCTCGAGGACGTGCTCTTCGGTGCGGGTGACCGCGCTCACGGTCCAACGCTAGGTCCGCGCGGCTCAGCCGCAGATCAGGATTCGCTCAGCGCGTCTCAGAAAATGCTCAAGACGGCCGGCCGCGCGCCGAAGGTGCGCGGGGTCTGCCGCCGGGCGTCGCCGGCTTTGCCGGTGACGCTTCCAGCTCTGCGAGCCGGTAACCGGCGCCGGGCTCCGTGAGGATGAAGCGCGGCCGAGCCGGATCCGGCTCCAGCTTGCGCCGGAGCTGCGAGACGTAGACGTGGAGGTAGTGCGACTCGTCCCCGTAGCCCCTCCCCCACACCTCGCGCAGCAGCATCGTGTGCGTGAGGAGCTTCCCGGGGTTCCTGGCGAGGACACGGAGAAGCGCGAACTCGTGCGGAGTAAGCTGGACGGGCTCGCCGCCGACCGAGACCGCGCGCTTCTCGAGGTCGATCCGCAGGTCGCCGATCTCGACCACCGGCTCGGCCGGAGCGTCTGCGCGACGCAGAGCTGCGCGGAGCCGGGCGAGCAGCTCGTCGATCCCGAACGGCTTCGTCACGTAGTCGTCGGCTCCCGCGTCGAGGGCGGCGACCTTCTCTGCCTCGTCGCCGACGACCGACAGGACGATCACCGGCGCGCTGCTCCACGTGCGGAGCTCGCGGCAGACCGCTGTGCCACTGCCATCCGGGAGAACGAGGTCGAGCACGACGGCGTCCGGCGGATTCGCCGCGAGCGCCGCGAGCGCGCCCTCTGCCGTCTCTGCCGTCTCCACGTCGTAGCCCGCGCCGTGCAGGCTCGTGCGGAGAGCGCGCAGGATCTGCGGCTCGTCGTCGACGACGAGGACGCGGGCGTTCAAGCGGGCACCACCGCCCGCCGCTCGGCGAGCGGCAGGGAGAGGACGAGGTGTCCACCGCCCGGGTCGTCCTGCGCCCAGAGCCGCCCGCCGTTCGCCTCGGCAAATCCGCGGGCAATCGCGAGCCCGAGACCGGAGCCGTGCCCGGCCGCTCCGCGCCGGAACGGCTGGAAGAGGGCGTCTCGCTGCTCGTCGGGCAGTCCGGCGCCGGAGTCGACGACATGGATGCGGAGCTCGGTGGCGCCGGGCTCGGCCCGGAGGAGCACGAACGAGGCGGGCGGGGAGTACTTGAGCGCGTTGTCGAGAAGATTCGCCAGCACCCGCTCTACCTGAGCGGCGTCGACCTCGACCGGCGGCGTCTCGGACCCGATCTCCAGCCGGACCCGGCCGGCCTCGGCGCCGAGGCCGGCGAGAGCCTGACCGACGAGCTCGTCCACGTGCCAGAGCTCGCGATGCGGCTCAGCCGCTCCGGCTTCGAGCCGCGAGAGGTCGAGGAGTTGCTCGACGACGCGGTCGAGACGGGTCGCCTCGCCGCGAATCGTCTCGGCGAGCCCGAGCCTGTCCTCCGGCTCGAGTGCAAGTCCCGGGCTCGCGAGCGCATCGGCCGAAGCGAGGATCGCGGTGAGCGGCGAACGCAGGTCGTGGGAGACTGCTCGCAGCAGGGCGGTCTTGAGCGCGTCGCTACGGCGCAGCGCCTCGGCCTCGAGCACCCCTTCGGCAAGCCGTTCGCGCTCTTCGGTCAGATCGCGCAGCCTGCGGAACGCGGCCTCGGCCTCCTCTGCCCGCCGGCGTGACCTGCTCGCGAGCTCGCTGACGACGACGGCCGTGACGACGAAGACGAGCAGGGCGAACCAGTTCTTCGTGTCCTGGATCGTGAACGTGTAGAGGGGCACAACGAAGAAGAAGTTGAAGGCGAGCATGCTTCCGATCGCGACGCCGACCGCGAAGACGCTCCCCCACGCGACCGCGACAGGGATGATCGCGAGCAGGTAGAGCACCGCCAGACTGAGCACCGGCACGTGCCCTTTGAGCAGCTCGATCGCGCCCGTGACGAGCGCGAGAGCGGCCGCGGAGGCCGCTGCCCGGGTGAGCGTTTTCACCCGGACAACGGTACTCCGGTCAGCTAGCCGTGGATCGAGATGATGATGGGGATGATCAGGATCGCGACGATGTTCGTGATCTTGATCATCGGGTTGATCGCCGGGCCCGCCGTGTCCTTGTACGGGTCGCCGACGGTGTCACCCGTCACCGCGGCGGCGTGGGCCTCGGAGCCCTTGCCGCCGTAGAGGCCGTCCTCGATCAGCTTCTTCGCGTTGTCCCACGCGCCGCCGCCCGAGGTCATCGCGATCGCGAGGAACAGGCCGGTCACGATCGTCCCGATCAGCAGCCCGCCGAGCATCTTCGCGTTGATCAGGCCGACGACGATCGGGAACGCGATCGGCACGAGCGCCGGCAGGATCATCGAGCGGATCGCCGAGCTGGTGACGATGTCGATCGCGGGGCCGTACTCCGGCCGCTCGGTGCCGTCCATGATCCCCGGATGCTCGCGGAACTGGCGGCGCACCTCCTCCACGACCTCGCCGCCCACGCGCCCGACCGCCTGCATCGCGAGCGACGCGAAGAGGAACGGCATCAGCCCGCCGATGAAGAGGCCCGCGATCACCCAGGCGTCCGACAGGTCGAACGTGAGGTGCGACAGCGCCGAGCCGGCTTTCGCCTGCGTGTGGAGCCCGTCGGCGTACGAGCCGAAGAGGACAAGCGCCGCGAGCGCGGCGGAGCCGATCGCGTAGCCCTTGGTCACGGCCTTCGTCGTGTTCCCGACTGCGTCGAGCGGGTCTGTGATCGCGCGCACCTCCGGCGGGAGGTCGGCCATTTCGGCGATGCCGCCCGCGTTGTCGGTGACCGGGCCGTAGGCGTCGAGCGCGACGATGAGTCCCGTCATCGAGAGCTGCGCCATCACCGCGACGCCGATCCCGAAGAGGCCGGCGAGGTGGTTGGCGACGAGGATCCCGACCGCGATCACGACGACCGGCGCGGCCGTGGCCTGCATGCCGA
Source organism: Thermoleophilia bacterium (assembly GCA_025929425.1). GTDB lineage: Bacteria > Actinomycetota > Thermoleophilia > Gaiellales > Gaiellaceae > Palsa-739. Next base: position 5,098 of record JAICME010000091.1, read on the forward strand.
TCGCCAGGCCCTCGATGATGTTCGTCGCGTGACCGGTCTGGGACGCGCGCGAGATCGACTTGACCGGGTTCCAGCGCGTGCCCGTGTAGAACTCCGTGATTCCGACGAGCAGTGCCGTGATCGCGAGCCCGATCAGCGCCGAGCCGTAGAGGTTGCCGAACGAGAAGTCCCCGCTCGTGTCGAACGCCTTCGTGACCGGGATGAAGATCAGCGCGGAGATGACCGTCGCGACGAGGACCGCGCGGTAGAGCGCGTTCATGATGTTGCCGCCCGGACGGACGCGAGCGAACTGGACGCCGATGATCGAGGCGATGATCGAGACGCCGCCGATGCACAGCGGATAGAGCCAGATATGCGTGCCGGTCGCGGCCGCAGCGCCGGTGACGCCGAGGAGCATGACCGCAACCGCGGTGACGGCGTACGTCTCGAACAGGTCGGCAGCCATGCCGGCGCAGTCGCCGACGTTGTCGCCGACGTTGTCCGCGATCACTGCGGGGTTGCGCGGGTCGTCCTCGGGAATTCCCGCCTCGATCTTCCCGACGAGGTCAGCGCCGACGTCGGCGGCCTTCGTGTAGATGCCGCCGCCGAGCCGGGCGAAGACGGAGATGAGCGAGCCGCCGAACGCGAGTCCGACGAGGTGCCCGATCGCCCTGTGCGGGCTGACGTTTATCCCCGCCGTCAGGATCCAGTAGTAGCCCGCGACGCCGCACAGGCCGAGCCCGACGACGAGCAGTCCCGTGACCGAGCCGGCGCGGAAGGCGACGTTGAGCGCCGGCGGCAGCCCGTGGCGGGCCGCCTCTGCCGTCCGCACGTTCGAGCGCACGGCGACGTTCATCCCGATGAAGCCGGCTGCGGCCGAGAGAGCTGCGCCGATGAGGAAGCCGATCGCGGCACCCCAGCCGAGCTTGTTGTAGAAGCCGAGCAGGAGGAACGGCACGATCGCAACGACGGCGACCGTCGTGTACTGGCGGCGCAGGTAGGCGGCTGCGCCCTCCTGCACGGCGCGCGCGATCTCCTGCATCCGCTCGGTGCCGGCGGGCTGCCGCAGGAGCCAAAAGGTGAGGCCGAGTCCGTAGACGACAGCGGCGCCGGCGCAAAGCAGCGCGAACAGCACGGCGTGATGCATGAACCAACTCATCGGGTGAGATCTCCCTCCAAGGCGTTACAAAGTCAACGCCGAGATACCTCGGCGCGGCCTGGTTTGTACCACACGGGCCGGATCTACCGTGTCACGAAGTGGGAGTGCGGAGGTGCCGGCGCACCTGCTCTTCGAAGATCTCGCGGTCCGCTGCGCCCTCGTCGTGACGCGCGATCTGGCGCTCTGCGGCGTTTCGCTCGGGAATCGCCAGCCACTCCGCCGCACCGAGCTCCTCCGCGACGGGACGGACCCATTCGACGAGCTGTTCGAGGCGCGCGCGGGCCGAGACCGGCTCGCCACGGCCGAAGTCGATCAGCTCGCCCGAGAGGCCGTGCCGGATCGCCCGCCAGAAGTTCTCCTCGATCAGCCGGTTCGGCAGGTTCGGCAGCGGCTCGCCGTCGTCGAGAGCACGTGCGATGCGCGCGGTGAGGGCGTAGCAGAGCGCGGCGAGCGCCCGCGCCTCGGCGAGGTCGGGCTGCGCGTCGCAGATCCGGATCTCGACGGTCGGGAACGCGAGGTGCGGCCGCACGCTCCACCAGATCTGCGTGTGCTCGGTGACCGAGCCCGTCTCGTAGAGGAAGCGGACATACGTTTCCCACTCGTCCCAGCTCGCGAGCGAGTCCGGGATGCCGCAGCGCGGAAACATCCGCGTGAAGATCTGTGTCCGCGCCGAATGGAGATAGGTGAAGGCGCCTTCCACGAACGGCGAGCTCGCCGAGAGCGCCAGCAGCTCGGGCAGGTAGTTGCGGAGTGCCGAGCAGACGCGAATCGCGCGGTCGGCGCCGTTGATCCCGACGTGGACATGGATGCCGAACGAGTTGTTGCGCCAGACGACGTAACGGAGGATCTCGTCGTTTCGGCGGTAGTGCGGCGTGTCGATGATGCGCTGCTCCTGCCACGGGCTCCAGGGATGCGTGCCGGTCGCACCGAGCGCGAACCCGCGCGGGTCGGCGAGGGCGCGGAGCTGCTGCCGCCGCTCGCCGATGAGCGCCGCGGCCTCGGCAAACGTGTCGCAACGGCCGGTGCGCACCTCGACCTCGGAGGCGATCAGCTCGCCCACGAGATGCGGCTCGAGATCCGTTCCCTTCGCCGCCTCCTGCAGCTCCTCGAAGCGGTTGACGAGGTCGAGCGTCTCGGGGTCGAGGAGGGCGAACTCCTCTTCGACGGCGACCGTGAAATCGGGCACGGACTCGAACTCCGCGCGTGAGCGCGCGAGCATCTCCTCGTAGCCGAGCTTCTGCTCGTCGCCCACGCAAAAAGCCTACTTACGCTCTTGAAGCGCGTGGAACGAGGGGGAGCTCCCGGTCGAGCGTGCGCACCTGGGGCAGAAGCGCGAGAGCCGGGCCGATCGGGAGCCAGAGCGTGAAGGCGCGGTAGACGAGCGTGGCGAGGAGCGCCGGGGCAACCGGGATCCCGACGGAGTTGAGCGCGAACGTGAGCCCCGCTTCCACGCCGCCCGAGCCTCCGGCCGGCAGCGGCAGCGCCGTGATCGCGAAGCCCGTGGCATACGCGAGGACGAGCGGCGCGGGGTGCGGATGGACGCCGAACGCCCGCAGCGCGGCGTAGAGAATGAGGACGTCGCCGGCCCAGTAGAGCGGGAACCCGAGGAGCGCCGCCGGATGCGCGAAGGGCTTGCGGAGCAGGCGGCGCACGATCACGACGCCGCCGACCGAGTTTGCGAGGATCGCGCCACCGGCGTGCTGGAGCCAGCGCCCCCACGTGCGAGGGCTGCGATCGAGCTCCACCTCGCCCGGCGGCGACGACGTGAGCCGGTCGCTCCGTCGCGGCGAGCTGACCCATGTCGCGGCGGCAATGCAGACCGGAACCGCGACGACCCACGCGATCTCCATCGCCCTCGGGGCGCGCCACGGCCCGGTAAGGGTCACCGCCCCCGCGAGACAGGCGAAGATCGCGAGCACGAACCACTGCAGCGTGCTGACGGCGAGCACGCGCCTTATCGCGCCTCGCCGCGGTTCGCCCGCACGATGGAGCGCCCAGTAGTCGATGCCGAGCGTGCCGGCCGAGGATCCGATGAGTACGGCGCCGAAGCCGATCACGACGATCCGCAGCGTCATCCACACTCCGAGCGCCGGGCCGCCGTCGAAGCGGGCGACGTCCCGGTAGGCGGCGACGTAACCGGCGTACGCGAGGAGCGCGCCGGCGAGGCAGACCGGGAACCACGTGTGATCGCCGCGCCCGAGCGCGCGAACGACGTGGTGGAGGCTCGTCACCTGGCCGATTCCGACCACCGCCGCCACGGCGAGAGCGAGCGCGGCGGCGCCGGTGAGGATCGCCTTTCTCCGGTCGATCCCGAAGATCTCGTTGTTGCGCTCGGCCATCTCTACGCGAGCAACCGCGCTGCCACGACGCCCCAGCTCCAGTGATCCGCCACGGCCCGGCGTGCCGCGAGACCCAGCGCGCGCCGCCGTTCGACGGGTAGTGCGAGGATCGCAGCAAGTCGTTCGCGCAGGGCAGCGGAGTCGCCGACCGGGAAGGAGACGAGCGCCGCAGCTTCGGGCCCGATCTCTTCCCCGATGCCTGCGGCGACCTCCGCCAGGCCGGAGTGCGCAGAGACGACGGGGAGCACGCCGGCCGCCGCGGCCTCGGCCGCCACCATGCCGAACGCCTCCGGGAAGATCGACGGCACGACGGCCACGTCACACAGTGGCAGCAGGTGACGGAGGTGGCGATGCTCGAGCGCCCCGGTGAAGAGCGTTCCCGGCGGCGCGAGCGCCTCGAGCTGCGCCCGATAGTCGCCGAAGCCGACCACGACAGCGCGCGCATCGAGGCCGGCGAGCGCCTCCAGCAAGACGTGGACGCCCTTGTTCTCGAGCAGCTTCCCGAAGTACACGACCGTCGGCCGCTCCTCCGCGAAGAACTGCTCGAAGCGACCGGTGTTGCCCTCGTCCGGCTGCCGCTCGTCGCCCGAGCGCGGGTTCGGAGGATCTGCCCGTGCCTCCTCGAGCAGGGCGGCAAGCGCCTCGTCGCGCGGCTCCGGCCGGAACTCGTCCACGTCGACGCCGGGCGGCACGATCTCGACGCGATCGACGTGGCCGGCGACCTCCTCGAGCACGCCGCGGATGTGCTCCGAGCCCGCGTAGACGACCTCGGCTCCCGCGAGAGTCTCGGCGCCCCACCGCGCGAGGTCGGGGCGGCCGCGCATGGCGTACTCGAGCTCCGATCCGTGCGCCTTGACGCGGTAGCGGATCCCGCTCGCCGCTCCGACCGGCGCGCCCAGGACGACATGGTTCGCGAAGACGAGATCGGCCGGCCCGAGCTCCTGCAGCACCGCAGCGTTCGCGGCGACATACGCCTCGCACTCCGACGGCGAGAAGTCCACGAGCAACCGTGCCTCGAGCCCCTCGTAGCGATCGAGGACGAAGACGGGCAGCAGGCCGCCGGGAAGCGCCGGCACGACGACCCGCGCGCCGCCGAGGTCGTAGCGCTCCGGGTGTCGCTCCTGGCAGACGACCGTGACGTCGTGGCCGGCGAGGCTCCACTCGCGCGCGAGCGCGCGCGTGTAGACGTTCGAACCGGTTCCTCCGAGGAGGTAGCCGTGCCAGAGCAGCACCCGCATGAGGCGGACGCTACGTCAGGTG
>JAICME010000107.1 GCA_025929425.1 Thermoleophilia bacterium
ACACAGGCCCTGGCGGGCGAACCGCTGCGCGTGCTCGAGGAGCGCGGGGAGTGGGTTCTCGTCGAAACCGGTTATGCGTATTCGGGATGGGCGCGGCGCGCCTCGCTTGGCGGAGAGCGCGATCCGGACTGGCTTTTCCCCGTGGCCGAGGATCCGGTCGAGCATGCGCGGACGTTGCTGGGCACGCCGTACGAGTGGGGCGGAATGACCGCGACGGGCATCGACTGCTCCGGCCTCGTGCACATGGCTTTTCGGGCCTGCGGCCGCCTCGTGCCGAGGGACGCCGACCAGCAAGAAGCGGCCGGCGAGAAGCTGGCGGAGCCCGACCTGCGTCCAGGCGATCTCGTCACGTATGGGACACCGGACGGCGCCGACCACATCGCCTTCTGGGTCGGCGAGGATCGCATCGTGCACGCGACCGGGCGGAACGGAGTCAACCGCGTGGTCGAGGAGGAGGAGCCCGAAGACCTGCGCCGACGGCGCCGCGCGCTCGTGCGGCTCGGCGCTGCCACGTTCCTGCTCCTCGCGCTCGGCGCCGGTTGCGGGAGCTCAGGGCAGGCGACGTCGACCGGCCGGCAGCACAGGACCGTGGCGACGACGACGGCCGTTGCGCCGAGGTCGACAGCCGCGCCGGCCCACGAGTTCCCAGACTTCCGGATCGCGATGGACGAGTCGCTCGACTACCTCGATCCCGGTCTCTCGGACACGACCGAAGGCTGGGGCGTGATGTGGAACGTCTACTTGCCCCTCCTCGGCTATCGCCACGCAAACGGGAGATCCGGCGCAAAGCTCGTGCCCTATCTCGCAACGTCTCTGCCTGAGATCTCCCGAGACAAGCGGACGTACCGGCTCACCCTTCGCAAAGGGCTCTTCTACTCCAACGGCAGTCCCGTCAAGGCGAGCGACTTCAAGGCGACGATCGAGCGCGATTTCAGGCTCGATTCGGCGGGTGCAGCCTTCTTCCGGAACATCGTCGGCGCGAAGGATTTCGCGAAGCGGCAGAAGGGTCGGATCCGCGGCATCGTCGTAGACGACCCGACCCGCACGATCCTGATCCACCTCGTCGAGCCACAGGCCGACTTCGCGAACGTGCTCGCGTCGGAGTTCGCGGCGCCGGTGCCGGCGAACTCGCCGCCGGCCGATACCTCGCTCGACCCTCTTCCCTCGACGGGCCCGTACGAGATCACGAGCTACCGGCCGAGGGCACGGATCGTCGAAGAGCGCAACCCGCACTTCGAGGCATCGCTCTTCGGCGGGAATGTCCCTGCCGGTAACCCCGACCGTGTCACGTGGGACGTCCTCCCGACCGCCACGATCGCCCTACGCCGCGTCCTGCAAGGCAAGGACGACTGGATGGGCTACTACCAGATCCCTAGCAGGCGACTCCCGGCGATCCTGCAGAAGTACGGGGAGCGGCTGCGGACGTTGATGCCGCCGAACCTCATGTACTTCTTCATGAACACGCGCGTGCCGCCGTTCTCGAGCGTCAAGGTCCGGCGGGCGGTGAACTACGCAATCTCGCGGCGTTGGCTCAAGCACCTCGCCGGCGGTCTCGCGCACACCACCGAGAACATCCTGCCTCCGCCGTACGCCGCGTTTCGCCCGCATGCCCTCTACCGGCACGACCTGCGTAAGGCGACCCAGCTCGTCCGCGAGTCGGGGTACCGCGGGAAGCGCGTCTTCGTCTGGAACCACGACGTCGCCGCGGATCGTCCGTACACGGAGTACCTCGTGTCGGTGCTGAACCGCATCGGCTTCGACGCAACCGAGAAGGTGGTGACGGCCGGCAGCTACTGGACGACGATCGGCGACCAGAAGACGAGGGCGCAGATCGGCTTCGCCGACTTCGTGCAGGACTATCCGCATCCTCTCGACTGGTTCGGCCTCCTCGACGGGCACAGGATCACGCCGACGCACAATTCGAACTACGCGAACTTCGACGTCGCCTGGGCGAATCGCGCGATCGAGTCGCTGACGCGGCAGCCGAAGCTGACGACGGAGGTCGACAACGGCTGGGCGGCACTCGACAAGAGGGTGATGCGGCTCGCGCCCTGGGCACCCTTCCTCAACGCGGAGGAGACGGACTTCTTCAGCGGACGTGTCGATCTTGGCTGTTACGTCAACAACGTCCTGTACGAGTTCGACTACGCGAGCATCTGCGTGAAGAAATAGTTCGGATCGCGTAGTTCCTGGTTAGCAAGACATAACCCCGGGTAGCCGGGCCCTGAGCGCAGGGGCACACGGCCCACGCAGTTCGTGCTCGCTACCCAGGAGGTGTGCAGAAGTGAGAAGGAAGCGAGGAATCTCCGTCGCGATCGCGGCGGTCGTCGCGGCGGGGCTCGCATTGGTGGCGAGTGGCTGCGGTGGTGGCGGCAGCAGTGGGTCGAACAACTCGACCGCTGCGCCGGCCGGAAAGACCTTCCCCACGCTCAAGGTCGCATGGGGGACTACGGATTACTTCGATCCGGGCCTCTCGTACCGCCTCGAGTCGTGGCAGTTGTTCCAGGACGTCTATCTCGGCCTGGTGGTCAAGGCTCACGTGAGTTGTCAGACGGACAACTGCACCAAGATCGAGCCGGGTCTGGCGACGACCACCGGCACGGTGACGGACGGCGGCAAGAACTTCAAGTTCACGCTGCGCAAGGGAATCAAGTACTCGAACGGCGAGCCCGTGAAGGCGAGTGACTTCAAGGCGACGATCATCCGCGACTTCAAGCTGAATTCGCCGGGCATCGGCTTCTTCTCGAACATCGTGGGCGTCGACGCCTGCGAGGCAAACCCGACCTCGTGCTCGGACATCTCGGGCATCGTCACGGACGACAAGGCCGGGACGGTCGAGATCAAGCTGAAGACGCCGGAATCCGACTTCCTCTACGTCCTCTCGATCCCGTTCACGGCGGTCGTGCCGGCCTCGACGCCGCAGAAGGACACCGAGAACCCGCCGCCCGCGGCGGCCGGGCCGTACTACATCACGAACTACAACCCGAGCAAGTCGTTCACGGTCAAGCGGAATCCGTACTGGAAGAAGAATGAGATTCCGGCGGTTCCGAACGGTAATCCGGACACGATCCAGGGGACGATGACGGACGACGAGTCCCAGTCGGCGCAGCTCGTCGCATCGGGGCAGGCCATGTACGACGAGAACGTCCTCCCGGTAGACCGGCTCGCGTTCTACAAGAAGAAGTACTCGGACCAGATCAAGTTCTTCACGACCCCGTCCACGTACTACTTCTTCATGAATCAGCAGCTCGCGCCGTTCAACAACCTCAAGGCGCGGCAGGCCGTGAACTATGCGATCGACCGGCAGCAGCTCGTCAATCTGCGCGGCGGCCTCGGCGTGCCGACGTGGAACTTCCTGCCGCCGAGCTATCCGCAGTACAAGAAGATCACCCCGACGCCCTATCCGTACGACCTGCAGAAGGCGAAGCAACTCGTCCAGCAGTCGGGGACTGCCGGTCAGAAGGTGACCATCTACACGATCTCCGACGTAGCGGTCGACCTGTCGACGGGCGAATACCTCCAGTCGCAGCTGAACAAGATCGGCTGGAAGGCGACGCTCAAGCCGATCGCCGGCGCCAACTACTTCACGATCGTCGGCAACCAGTCGACGAAGGCGCAAATCGGCTTCACCGACTGGTTCGAGGACTACCCGTACCCGTCGGACTGGTTCAACATCCTGCTGAACGGCGAGCACATCAAGCCGGTTCACAACAACAACTACGGCAACGTCAACATCAAGTCGCTCAACAAGGAGATCGACCGGCTCGATTCGCTCCCGCCGTCCGAGGCTCTCTCGGCAAGCACGAACTCTGCGTGGGCGAAGGTCGACAAGGCGTTCAGCGACAACGCGGCGACGGTGCCGTATCTGAACGGCATCCTCACGTCGTTCTTCTCGTCACAGATGAACGTCGCTTGCGACATCTTCACCGACAGCCAGGACGACCCCGCTCAGTTCTGCCTGAAGTAACCGGTTGACGCAGGCGCGGCGGTGCAGCGAGCACCGTCGCGCCTGCTAGACCCTGCCGACACCCACCGTGGCGACCACAGGCCAAGAGGAGTTCACACTCGACACCGCTGCCGAGCTGGCGGCGAAAGAGGGCGGATCCCAGATCCAGGGCAAGAGCCCATGGGTGCTCGCAGGGCGGCGTATGCGGCGCAACTACGTCTCGCTGGCCTTCCTCGGCATCTTCCTCCTGATCGTCATCTCTTGCCTGCTCGCGCCTCTCTATGTGTCGCAGGTCTCCCACATTCCGCAGAACGACGTGCGGACCGGCGCAACGGTCGTCGAGCACGGCAAGACGGTCAACGTCATCTCGCAGGGCGGCACGAAGATCGTGAACGGTGTGCCGCAGATCGTCTTCGGGGGCGTGCCGATCGGCGCGCAGTGGGGCGCCGCCGGCGGGAAGTACGTTCTCGGTGCCGACGAGCTGGGACGCGACGTCGGGACGAGGCTCCTCTACGGGGGCCGCAACTCGCTCTTCATCGGCGTCACCTCGGCTGCGATCTGCACAACCCTGTCAGTCGTCCTGGCCCTGCTCGCGGGCTACTTCGGTGGGATCGTCGACTGGATCATCTCCCGCTTCTTCGACCTGGTCTGGGCGTTCCCGGTCGTGCTGCTCGGGATCGCGCTCGGTACGGCCCTATCCGTCAACGGCTTTCATCACGGGCCGATCAACGTCTCGAGCGGCAGTCTCTGGATACCGATCGGCGTGATCTCGTTCGTCTTCATCCCGTACATCGGGAGGCCGCTGCGAGGTCAGGTGCTTGCGCTGCGCAACCGGGAGTTCATCGAGGCGGCCACGGCTCAGGGGGCGGGTCCCGTGCGGATCATGTTCTCGGAGCTGCTGCCGAACGTGGCGTCGTCGGTGCTCGTCCTCTTCACGCTGATCGTCGCGAACTCGATCCTCACCGAGGTCGGCCTCTCGTTCCTCGGCGCCGGCGTGCAACTCCCGAATCCGTCGTGGGGGACGATGATCCAGGAGGGGTCGAAGTTGCTCTCCACCGCCCCGCAAATCAGCCTCTTCCCCGGCATCGCGATCGCGCTCACGGTCCTGTCGCTCAACGTCTTCGGCGACGGGCTCCGGGATGCGCTCGACCCGCGGGCCAAGATCAGGATCGAGCACGGATGAGGAGCGTGAGCTAACTGGCCGCGTACATCATCCGGCGGGTCTTCGGGATGCTGCTCGTGCTGCTCGCGGTCAGCTTCATCGTCTATTTCATCTTCATCGTCATTCCGGGTGGCGATCCCGCGCAGAGGATCGCGGGCAAGGTCGCGACGCAGGCGAACATCCTCGCGATCAGGAAGAAGCTCGGGCTCGATCAATCGTTCATCGTGCAGTGGTACGACCTCGTGAAGGCGCTGTTCACGGCGAAGCTCGTCTCGTACTCGAACCAGACGAACGTCGTTGACCAGATCAAGCAAGGTCTGCCGGCCACGTTCTCGCTCGCGATCGGTGCCGGGATCATCTGGTTCGGGTTCGGGGTGCTCGTCGGCACGATCTCCGCCGTCACCGCCGGCCGCATCTCGGACCGCGCCATCACTGCGCTCGCGCTGATCGGCATCTCGATGCCGGTCGCTTGGCTGGGCCTGATCCTTCGCTTCTTCCTCGCCGGCGACGGGGGGAGCGGTGTCTCGTGGTTCCCGGACGGCGGCTACGTCCCCTTGAGCGCGAATCCGGCCCAGTGGTTCTACCACCTGATCTTGCCCTGGCTCACGCTCGCAGTCCTCTTCATCGGCTTCTACGGGCGAGTGCTGCGTTCGAACATCCTCGACACGATCAACGAGGATTTCGTCCGCACTGCCAAGGCGAAAGGGCTTTCGAGCCGCCGCATCCTCGTCAAGCATGTGCTGCGAGCTTCGCTCATCCCGATCGTGACGCTGTTCGGCCTCGACTTCGCATCGGTGCTGGGCGGCGGCGCCATCATCACGGAGACCGTCTACAACCTCCACGGCGTCGGTTGGTACGCGGCGCAGTCGATCGCCAGCGAGGATCTCCCACCCCTGATGGGGGTCACGCTCTTCGGCGCAATGTTCATCGTCGTCTTCTCGCTGCTCGTCGACATCGCATACGCGTACCTCGACCCGCGGATCCGGTTGAGCTGATGGCTGAACGGCTGCTCGAGGTCAAGGACCTCAACGTCAAGTTCGCCACCGAGGACGGGATCGTCCAAGCGGTCGACGGGATCTCGTTCGACCTCGAGCGCGGCAAGGTGCTCGGGATCGTCGGCGAGTCCGGCTCGGGCAAGAGCGTCACGGCGATGACACTCATGGGCCTGACCCGGGGGATCAATGCGCGCTTCGACGGCGAAGTGCTCTACAAGGGGACGGATCTGCTCCAGGTCTCCGACCGCGACATGCAGAACTATCGCGGCAACGAGCTCGGGATCATCTTTCAGGACCCGATGACCTCGCTGAACCCGGTCTACCGGATCGGCGAGCAGATCGCCGAGGCGATTCAGGCGCACGAGAACGTCGGGAAGCGCGCGGCGCGGGCGCGAACGATCGAGCTCCTGCGCCAGGTGGGCATCCCAAACCCGGAGTCGCGGGTCGACGACTTTCCGCACCAGTTCTCGGGCGGCATGCGGCAACGCGCGATGATCGCGATGGCGCTCTCGTGCAACCCCTCGATCCTGATCGCCGACGAGCCGACGACCGCGCTCGACGTGACGATCCAGGCCCAGATCGTCGAACTGGTCAGCCGCCTCAAGGACGACTTCGACTCCGCGGTGATCTTCATCACGCACGACCTCGGCGTGATCGCCGACATCGCCGACGAGATCATCGTCATGTACGCGGGCCGCGTCGTCGAGCGCGGCTCGAAGCGGGACGTCTTCTACGACCCGCAGATGCCGTACACGTGGGGCCTGCTCGGCTCGATTCCCCGTCTCGACCGGCCGCGGCCCGAACGCTTGCACACGATCGAAGGGTCGCCGCCGTCTCTCATCAACCCGCCGGAGGGCTGCAAGTTCCGGCCGCGCTGCCCCCACGCCTTCGACAGGTGCATGCAGGAGCCAGGGCTCGAGAACCGTGTCGAGACGCCCGGTCATCTCGACCGCTGCTGGCTGGATGTGGACTACAAGCGCGAGCATCGCGACGAGACGATCTCGGGCGGTTCGACGGAGGCGGCGTGACGGTTCTCGATCAGGCACGCGAGTCGGGCGAGGTTCCGCTCCTCGAGGCGCGGCACGTCAAGAAGTACTTCCCGATCCGGAAGGGAGTCCTGCAGCGCGAGGTAGGACGAGTGCACGCCGTCGACGATGTGAGCTTTGCCGTACGCGAAGGGGAGACGCTGGGGCTCGTCGGTGAGTCCGGTTGTGGCAAGTCCACGCTCGGGCGGACACTCGTACGGCTACTCGAGCCCACGGACGGCGAGATCATCTTTCAGGGAAAGCCGATCCAGAGTCTCGGCGTGCGCCGCCTGCGGCCGCTGCGCCGTGAGATGCAGATGGTCTTCCAGGATCCCTACGCGTCGCTGAACCCGCGCAAGCGCGTCGGCACGATCGTCTCCGACCCGATGCGGATCCACGATCTGGGAAACCGGGCCGAGCAGAAGCGGCGGGTCGGCGAGATCCTCGAGACGGTGGGGTTGTCTCCCGAGCACTACAACCGCTTCCCCCACGAGTTCTCGGGCGGTCAGCGCCAGCGGATCGGAATCGCCCGTGCACTCGCGCTGCGGCCGAAGCTGATCATCGCGGACGAGCCGGTCTCGGCCCTCGACGTCTCGATTCAGTCGCAGATGCTCAACCTGCTCGAGGATCTCCAGAACGAGTTCCAGCTCACCTACATCTTCATCGCCCACGACCTCGGCGTCGTGCGGCACGTGAGCGATCGAATCGCCGTGATGTACCTCGGCAAGATCGTCGAGCTCTCGCCTGCCGAGGAGCTCTACACGAGACCGATCATGCCGTACACGGAGGCGCTGCTCTCGGCCGTCCCGATCCCCGATCCGGACCTGGCGGAGAAGCGGGAGCGGATCGTGCTCGAAGGGGACGTGCCGAGCCCGATCAACCCGCCGAGCGGCTGTCGCTTCCATCCGCGCTGTCGGTATGCGACCGATGTCTGCAAGCAGGTCGAGCCGCCTCTCGTCGATTACGGCAACGGCCATCTCGCGGCTTGTCATCATCCGCTCAATGTCGACGAGGCGACCTTGCGGCGCGTGGAGGTCGCCGAACGGCACTCGCCGGCCGAGGCCGACGACTCTGCGTTGCCGCAAGACAGCTCCGGCAGCTCGGACCCGGCGTTCTCGTCGACGCACGACACCCATTCGAGGTAGGCGCGTCCGCTAAAGCGGCCTGGTTGAGCGGCCGATACTCGGGCCGTGGACGCTGCTGAGCGCAAGGAGATCCTCAGCCGTTATCTGACGCACTCGCGCCGCTTCGAGGAAGTCGCGGCGCGGCGTCGTGGTACCGGCGGCGCGGACGTGATCCCGCTTCAGAGCCCGCTTCGCGAGCTCGAGCAGGAGCCGACGGGTCGGGAGGTCGAAGTGCTGCAGCTCATCTCCGACGGGCTTGTGAACCGCGAGATCGGCGAGCGGCTGTTCCTGTCGGAGGAGACGGTGAAATCGCACGTGCGGCATCTGCTGGCGAAGCTCCAAGCTCGCTCGCGTGCGCATGCGGTGGCCGTCGGCTTCCGCCGTGGGATCATCGGCTAGCTTCTGTCCACAGTCCCAATCAGGCTGTGGACAAGGAAAAACGAAGCGCCGGGTGAAGATCACCCGGCGCCCGTGAATCCGTCTATCCGTCTCCTAGCTCTGGCCCGGATCCCCCGCCCGGGGGAAGCTCGGACGCTGTGGATAACGGACTATG
>JAICME010000187.1 GCA_025929425.1 Thermoleophilia bacterium
ACGCCGAGAACGGGGACGCGATCGACATCCTCGTCCGCGAGGCGCTCGCCCGCGGCGACACGGCGCCGATCAACCACGCGCTCACGCGGCCGCCCGAGCTCGAGGGCGAGGCGACGAACCGCGCCATCCAGCTCGCGCGGATCGCCGGCGCGCCGCTCTACGTCGTCCACGTCACCTGCCGGGAGGCGGTCGAGCCGATCCGCCGGGCCCGCGAGCAGGGCTGGAACGTCTGGGGTGAGTCGTGCACGCAGTACTTCTTCCGGTCGATTGACGACCTCGCGCAGCCGGGCTTCGAAGGCGCGAAGTACGTCTACTCCCCGCCCGCCCGGGAGGCGTCGAATCACGCTGTGCTGTGGGACGCGGTGCGCACCGACGCGCTCTCGGCGATCTCGACCGACCACTGCGCGTTCCTCTGGGACGGGCAGAAGACGCTGGGCTCCGACGACTTCACGAAGATCCCGAACGGCGGCCCGGGGCTCGAGGACCGGCTCAAGATGATCCATCACTTCGGTGTGCGCGAGGGGCGGATCAGCCTCAACCGGATGGTCGACCTCCTTGCGACCCAGCCTGCGAAACTGTTCGGCCTCTATCCGCGCAAGGGGACGATTGCCGTCGGCGGCGACGCCGACCTCGTCGTCTTCGACCCCGAGCGGCGGGAGACGCTCTCGGCTTCCACGCATCACTCGAAGTGCGACTACAACCTCTACGAGGGAACCGAGGTCGTCGGCGCCCCGGAGCACGTGCTCCTGCGCGGCACGCTTCTCGTCGAGGACGGCGAGCTCGTCGCCCCGCCCGGAACGGGCCGCTTCGTGCGCCGCGCCCGTTTCGGGGAGCCGCTCGAGACCGGCACGGCCGTACCCTCCTAGCAGGGCTTCGTTTACTTCGGACGAACAAAACCAAGCTAGCCTCATGCGAGTTGTGGGGTCCCTCACCGGAGCGCGCCGCGGACACCTCGTCCTGCTTACGGCTGTCGCCTTCGCGCTGATCGCGCTCGTGCCGGCGAGCTCGTCCGCGGCAGCCGCCGCGCGCGCCAAGGGGATCGACGTCTCGACCTGGAACGGCACGATCAAGTGGGGGAAGGTCGCCGCCGCGGGTTACGGCTTCGCGTTCGGCAAGGCGACCGAGGGGACGTCCTACAACGACCAGACGTACGCGACGAACCGGAACGCCAGCGAGGCCGCCGGTCTCGTCTTCGGCGCGTACCACTTCGCGCGTCCGAGCGGCTCGACCATGGCCGGTGCGACCGCGAGCGCGATCTCACAGGCGAACCACTTTCTCGCAGTGGCTGCGCCACAGCCGGGCGAGCTGCCGCCCGTGCTCGACCTCGAGGTGACCGGGAAGCTCCCGAAGAGCCGGCTGCTCGCCTGGACGCTCGCCTGGCTCGACCAGGTCTACGCGCGTACCGGCGTCGAGCCGTTCCTCTACACCTCGCCGAACTTCTGGAAGCTGAACCTCGGCAACTCGACAGCGGCCGCCGCCGGCGGCACCCCGCTCTGGATCGCTCACTGGACGTCGGCGACCCAGCCGCTCGTGCCCGCCCAGAACTGGAACGGCAACGGCTGGACGTTCTGGCAGTGGACGAACTGCGTCTCCGTTCCGGGGATCAGCCACTGCTCCGACGGTGACCGGATGAACGGCGCGCAGCCGACCGCTGTCGCGATCGAGCCGTACCCGATCGGGCCTCCAATCCTCTCGACTCCGCCGTCGCTCGTCGGCCAGGCCGAGGCAGGCGAGCTGCTCGCCGCCGTCCCGGGCACGTGGGAGGGCGGGAAGCCGGTCACGTTCTCGTACGAGTGGAGGAGCTGCGACGCAGCCGGTGCCAACTGCACGACGATCCCGAACGCGACCGCCGAGTCCTACCGGCCCGTGAGCGCCGACGTGGGACATGCCCTCGTCGTCGTCACGACCGCCACCTCCGCTGCAGGGACTGCATCTGCGATCTCGGCTCCGACGGTCGCCGTCTCACCCGCGGGCACTCCGTCGATTGCGCGGCCGGCCAACACCGCGCCGCCGGAGATCGTCGGCACGGCCCAGCCGGGACAGACGCTGACGAGCTCTGTCGGAACATGGACCGGCGCGCCGCAGACGTTCGCGTACCGCTGGCGGAGATGCAATGCAAGCGGCGCCGGCTGTGTCGCCCTTCAACACGCGACGCAGTCGCACTACACGGTGACTCCCGACGACATCGGCGCCACGCTCTCGCTCGTCGTCACGGCAACCGGCACAGGCGGCTCCACATCGGTGACCACCGCGCCGACCGGGGTCGTCGTCGCGGCACCCCTTCCGCCGGTCTCGACCGGGTCGCAGACGGTGCTGCGTGGCATCGCCGGAAATCTCCAGACGGACGACGGACGCGCGATCGTCACGTGGCAACCCGGTGCGGTGCCGGTCGGGAAGACGGTTTCGCTCGGCACGTTCACCGGAACGCTCTCGCTGCCGGGAACCGAGGTCTCGCTCAGCGTGCCGGGACTGTCCTCGAAGGGCTTCAAATGGCCGCTCGACCTCACGTACACGCAGCTACGGCCGGCTCGCACCGTGCTCGGCTACTCGACCAACGGGAAGGTCTTCTACCCCATCCCGGCCCTCCAGCCGGCCGTGCTTCCTCCGGGGACGGCCGTGGGCTGGTACCTCGACTCGAGCAATTTCACACACGTGCTGACGCGGACGCCGTTCCAGATTGCGCTGTTCAAGCGGGGAGCGTGGGGCGATCCGACCTACACCGCTCCGAACGGGCCTTCACTCAGGAGGCAGGTGCCGCTGGAGGTCCTTCCGCATCTCGCCGACCACACCATCCTCCTCGCGACGCGGCTCTCGCTCCGGTCGCAGGCCCAGCTGTCGGCGTCGGTCACGGGGCCCGGCCGAAAGGTCGTACCGATCCTCGGCAAGGGCAGCCGACTCGGCCCGCGTCTCCACCCGGGCGGCTATCGGCTCGCGAAGGCGTACCGTCCCCGCCCCGGGACGGTTCTCGTGCGCCTGCGGCTCAACGCGCGCAGTTGGCGGCCCGGGGCGTACCGCCTCAGGATCGTCGCCCTCGATCCGTGGCGTCGCCGCAGCGGCCTGACGCTGCGGTTCCGCTATCCCTGAGCCGTCTCGATCGGTCTGCCGACCGTGAGCGCCTCGCGGAACGCCGGATCGAGCTCAGCGAAAGACGCATCCGGCTGCACGCCGAGCGCGTCGAGCGTCTTGAAGAAGAAGCAGCGGATCGTCGCGGCGAGCACGACGTCGAGGATCTCGGCGTCGCTCAGACCGTGCGCGCGCAGCTCATCCACATCCGCCTCGGTGATCGCGGTTGCGTCGACGACGACCTTCTCCGCGAAGGCCATGATCG
>JAICME010000055.1 GCA_025929425.1 Thermoleophilia bacterium
ACGCCGGCGCGTTGGCCCGGATCGTGCAGGCGAACGTGACGCGCGAGGCGCTCGACGAGGCATTCGACGCGGCCGGCAAGGGCCCGATTCACGCTGACGACTATCTCTCGCAGACCGCGCTCGGTGACGAGGACGAGCTCGGGCCGATCATCGACGCCGTCATCGCCGCCCATCCGCAGCAGGTCGAGACCTTCCGGGGCGGCAAGGAGGGCGTGCTCGGCTTCCTCGTCGGCCAGGTGATGCGCGAGACGCAGGGCAAGGCCGACCCGAAGGTCGTCAACCGGCTGCTGCAGGAGAAGCTTCGAGGCTGAGTCGTTACAGCGGGTGCCGGCTACGCGGGCACCGCGTCAAGGCTGGGTAGGTCGCGGATCGCGGGGCTGAGCGTCCCGACGACCGCGGCGACGACGACCGGAACGGCGAGCACGAAGATCGTCAGCCGCGGCCACGTGTGGCTGAGCAGCAGACCGGCGGCGAGCGGGCCGAGCGGAGCCGACACCGCCCGGAGTGTGTTCGACGCAGCCATTGCGCGTCCCAGCAGGCGATCCGGGATGAGGGTGTACGAGTACGCGGTCATCGCAGAATCCGTGTTCGGGAACCAGAACGCGTGCAGCGAGACGGCGACTGCGAGCACGTAGACGTTCGGCCAGACGAGGAATCCCGCGTAGACGAGGCCCATCCAGAACTCCGAGAGGAGGATCGCCCGCATCGGAAAGAGCCTTCGCAGGAGCGGCGAGACGGTCGACCCGGCGAGCAGCATCGCGCCCTGGAGCGCGACGAAGCCGCCGATCGCCGCACTCGACAGCCCGTGACGATGTGCGAGCACGATCACCGCGATCGGCATTCCGGAGGCCGCGAAATTGCTGGCCGCGATCATCCCGATCGTCGTTCGCAGGAACGGCAGCCGCCAGAAGTACGCGAGACCCTCGCGGAAATGCGTCCGCCCGCCCGGCTCCCGCTCCTCCTGGAAGCGCGTGCGCATCAGGAGCAGTGAGGCCGTCGAGAAGGCGTACGAAATCGCGTCGGCGAGAAACGGCACCCCGCGCGAGAGGCCGAAGAGCGCGCCGCCGGCGGGTGGACCGGCCAGCCGGACGGTCGACATGCGCGCCATCGCCACGCTCGAGGCGTCGGCGAGCTGCGGCTGCGGCACCACCGCCTTGAACGCGCCGCCGGCCCCCGCTCGGAAGACGACTGCGGCACTCGTGTCGACGAAGACGACGACCAGGAGCAGCCAGAGCGTCTCGTGATGCGAGAGCACCGCAGCCGCGAGCACGCCGACCGCCGTCGCTCCTGTGGCGTCGGAAGCGATCATCAGCTTGCGGCGGTCGAAGCGGTCGGAGGCGACCCCCGCGGCGGCGCTCAGCAGGACGACGGGTGCGAACTGGATCGCGCCGACGTAGCCCGCCTTCGCGGCCGACCCTGTCAGGGCGAGGGCGAGCAGCGGATACGCGATCGTCGACATCGCCGATCCGAACGTCGAAAGCAGCCCTCCAGCCTGCAGCAGGAGGAAGTCTCGGTTCCGTCGGAGCGGTGTGGGTTCTCTCACGCCTCCATCGTCGCAGCGCCGAGGTCGTGGCCGCGTAGCGGGACCCGGCTCACGTGAGCAGCTGCTCGGCCGCCGGCGCGGGCGAATCGTGCTGCCGCGTCACCAGGTAAGTCGCGCTCGAGACGACGACGACCGCCATCGCTACGAACAGGATTCGATAGTCGACGATCGTAGAGAGCGCGGCGCCGGTCGCGATCGAGACCGTCTGTGCGACGTTGAGCGAGATGTCGGCAGCGGCCGAGACGCGTCCCTGGATGGCGAGCGGCGTTCGAAGCTGAAGGGCCGTGGTGAAGCCGACGATCGCCCACATGATCCCGACACCCGCGATCGTGAAGCCGAGGAGCACGATCGGGAGCGAAGGCACGATCAGCAGCAGGTCTCCGACTCCGAAGATCCCCAACCCCAGGCCGACGATGCGCACGTCGCCTGCACGGCGAAGCATCGACGCGGCTGTCAGCCCGCCTGCGATCGAGCCGACCCCCTGGATCGCGCCGAATACGCCGAAGAAGGACGGCGACTTCCCGAGATGCGCGATGACGAAGAAGATCAGCGTTTCGGCGAAGCCCACCACGAGCAGCGACACCGCTGCCGCACCCGTCATCTGCCGCAGCGGCAGCGACCGCCAGATATGGGCGATCCCGGCGGTCACCTCGCGCAGGAAGTGGTGCTCGGGCGGTTCCGGCTTCGTCTCGGCGACGCGCATCCGAGACATCAGGAACGCCGATCCGGCGAACGTGACCGCGTCGAGAACCGCGACGACCCCGCCGCCGAACGCGGCAAAGAGACCGGCTCCGGCAAGGGGCGCCACGAGCCGGAGCCCCTGGCGCATCGTCGTCAGTGCGCCGTTCGCGTCTGCGAGCAAATCCTCCGGCAGCATCACGCGCAGGAGCGCGGACTGCGCCGGGTAGAACACCGTCCCGGCGAGACCGTAGAGAAGCGCGACGAAATAGATCAGCCACGAGCTACTGGGGTCGTGGACCAGCAGGAGCACGAGCACCGACGCGCCGAGCACGCAGTCGCAGGTGATCATCAGCGGGCGCCGCTTCATGCGGTCTGCCAGGAGCCCGCCCAGCGGTCCTGCGAGGCTGCCTAGTCCGAGTACGAAGAAGACCAGTCCGGCGCGGGCGCTCGAGCCGGTCAGGCTCTTCATCCAGACCGCCATCACGATCCACATCGCCCAGTCGCCGAACGCCGACAGCGTCTGGCCGGTCACGAGCAACCGTGCGTCGCGGTAGGCGAGAAGACGGCGCATCAGGCGGACTCGCGTGCAAGGTGGCGGAGGGTGACGAAGGCGGCGTAGCTCATGGCCGCGAGCTGGCCGGCGGCGGCGACCGCGATCACGTGCCGCGAGCCGAAGGCCGCAAAGGCGGGCGCTGCGACGGCGAGAGCGAGCGGAGTGCCGAGCGAGGAGGCCGTGGACATCGCCGTGAGAGCCTTGGCTCGAACCGCCGCCGGCGGCCGCAGGGTGAGAACCGAGTGCAGCGTGGGGTTGACGAGGCCGTTCGCGAGCCCCGAGAGCGCAAGCGCGCCCGCGACCGCGACCGCCGACACCGGTGCAGCGACGGCCCAGAGAGGCGCCGCCTGGATGAGGACGAGCGGCGCGGCCTGGCGAAGCCCTCCGACTCGTTCGCTTCGGTAGGAGATGACGTTCCCGGTCACCGCACCGATTCCCCAGGAGGCGAGGAATCCGCCCGCGAGCCGCGGATTGGCCCCGAAGTGGGCGTAGACGAGCACCGGAATCGCGACGAAGACGACGGAGAACGAGGCGTCGCCGATCACGAGCGCGGTCGCCCAGCCGCGCAGGAGCGAGTCGCGCAAGAGGTAGCGGACTCCCGCGAGCACGCCCTGGCGATCGTTTCCGTCGCTCTCCCGCACCGCACGCGCGACCGGCACGAGCGCCGTGACGAGGGCGAAGGCGACCACATAGCTCGCTGCGTCGATCACGAGCACCACCGGCGAGCCGACCGCGGCGATGAGAACACCCCCGAGCGCGGGCCCGCAGAGCATCGTGATCCGCGTCGCTCCCTGCAGCAATGCGTTGGCGCGCTGGACCGACGTCTCGTCCTCGTCGAGGATCTCGGCGACCACGACGCGCTGCGCCGCCATGTACGGCGAGCTCGCGGCGCCGAGCACGAACGCGACGGAGGCGAGAGCCGGCAGCGACAGGCCGCCGGACCAGTGCAGCACCGGGACGAGCAGCATGAGAGGTGCGCGAACTGCGTCGCAAAGCCGCATCGTTCGCTGCCCGCCGAAACGCTCGAGCACCGATCCGCTCGGGATCCCGAAGAGGGCGAACCCTGCTCCCTCCGCGGCGATCACGAGCGTCATCTGCTTCGCCGAGCCCGTGGTCACGAGCACGAACCACGGCAGGGCGAGCCAGGTCATCATCGAGCCGGTCGTGGACAAGACCTCGGCGGCGAGCAGCGCCCCGAGGGGTCGGCTGCGCAGAACCGGGGGCATGACTGCTGCCGCCGAGGTGGCCATCAACCGGCCCGAAAGACACGGACGTCGCCACTTACCGTGCGGCCGCGCAGGACGACCGTGGGTGCCGCCGCCTCCTCGCCGGACGGCGGCTCGCTCGCGAGCGGCACCTCCGAGGCGAGATCGCCGGAGGTCGAGCCGGCGTCGACGTCGAGCAGGGATCCCGCCGCGATCCCGATCTCGATGTCGCCGGACACGCTCGAGAAGCGCGCGTCCCCGGAGGTGAGCGCCTCGAGGCGGATGTCGCCGGAGACGGACTTCGCGTCGACCGAGCCGGCGATGCCGCGGACCCGCGCGTCGCCGGAGACGGTCTGGACGGACAGGTCGCCGTCCACGCGCTCGAGCTCGACGTCGCCGCTGACCGTCTTGACGGTTGCGTCGTCGGAGATCTCGCCATGGACGCGGACGTCGCCCGAAACCCCGTTGACGTCGAGCGTGCCCAGGTGGCCGGCGATCGCGGTGTCCGCCGACGCGGTCTTGACCTTGACCCCGGCACCGTGGGGCACGTTCGCCTTCACGCGGAGGCCGTTGTTGCCGAAGACGAGCGAGCCGAGCGAGAACGAGAAGCCGACCTTGCTCTTGTCGCGCAACCTCACCGAGACGCGGTTGCCGTCCTGGCGAACCTCGACGTGCTCGAGCAGCCGCTCGTCGCCGTCCACGGTGACGCTCGTCTCCTCGCTCCCTGTCGTGTCGACGTCGATGTCGCCGCTCGGGATCGAGACCTCGAGCGTGAGCGGCAGAGGCGTGTGGAAGGTCTGCTCGATCATCGTCAGGCCTCCCGCTTGTGCAGGGCGCGCTTGACCCGGAGGCGGATCTCGCTGTCCTTCGGCAGCGGGCGCCGGTCGGGGCGAAGCGAACGCTCGACCTTGTTGTAGGGAAGGTGGTAGTCGGGGAACATGCCTCCTCCTTTCAGCTCCGGCCGTAGCCGGTGAGGCGGTTGCGGCTGCCGGAGCCGGAACGGTGTGACTTCGACTCGACCGAGCGCTGGAGCGCTTGGACGAGCCAGGTGTTGACGGACGCGCCTTCGCGGGCGGCAGCGGACTCGACCCGCTGCTTCAAGCTCTCCGGGAGCCGGAGGGTGATGCGGGCGGAGAACGCCTCGTCGACCGCCTCCGGCACGCTTCCGTCCTCGCGGACGAGCACGAGCTCGGGGTCGCGGCCTGAGATGCGTACCTCGACGTGCGCCGCATCGAGCTGTGCGTTGAGCTCGAGCGCCGCTTCCGCCAGGACGTCCTGAAGACGCCGCGCGAGCGACGCCTCGATTGCGACCGAGAGGAGCTCGGCTGCGCGTGAGGTCGTCTCGTCGCCGAGGGACGCCACGCGCAGGAGGTCTTCACGGAGCGCCTGGATGTAGCCGTCGATCTGCATGGCGGCACTATGACATCACAATGATGTCTTTGTCAAGTCCAAATGGCGCCAAAATGACGACGGCCCGCATCATGCGGGCCGTCGAAGGGCATAGCCAAGCCGAAAACAGCGTCTACAGCACGCCGCAATACCGCGCCGTGTTCGGCCACGGCGAGAAGCCGCGGCTGTGCGAAGCGCGCACGGCGACCCAGATCTGCTCGAGAGGGCTCCAGTGGTCGGCCGTGCCCTTGTGCCGGAGCAACCAGCCGCCGTAGGTCTCCTGGAAGCCGAGATCCATCTGGAGGCCGCCCCAGTACGGGCCGCCGGAATCCGTCCAGCTCCCCTCGTAGTGGTGAATGCAGAGCCACGCGTTGAGCCCCGGTGGATGGTTCGCCCGCCGCCAGACCGCATGCTCTCGCTGCCGCCAAACGCGGGCGAGTCGTCGCAGCCGGACGACCGAGGACTCCGCGGGCCGCACCGAAAGCAGGCGCACGCCCCCCGCAGGCGGACGGCCGCGAATGACGGTCATCCAGCGCCGAGTACCGGCCCGGTAGCTCCGGATATGACGGTTCCAGCGGGCGATGGCTCGCAGCGCGGCGTGCGCGCTGCTCGGCCGGGGCTCCGTCGCCGAGAGAGTGGTGGACGAGGCGGTCGTGGTCGAGGGTGTGGTGGAACTCGTCGTGCTGTCAGTTCTGCTGAGCCCGGCGGTGGCTGCCGCAGTGGCCATGCCTGCGAACGCGAACAGAAGCCCGCAGGCCAGGATGGAGCGCCGCAATTTGCTTTACCTCCCCAGGTCGATAGCAAGTCGGAGGCCGAACGGGCGGGAAGATTCGCTCTGGGCGAGCACCGCTCGGCGCGGCTTATGCGATCGTTGGCGGCCGAGGGTAGCGACAAGCGCCACGTAATGTGCGTGTTAAGACAACGCTTGTGACCTAGCGAGGCAGCATCTTTGGCCGAAAGTGCGCCGAAATGTGCGCCGGCACACTGAAACCTGCATAAAGCAGCGCCGCCCCGAGTGCGATCCCGATCGCACTTCCGGCGGCACCGAGCCCGGCCAGGCCGCTGCCTGTTGCGGCTGCGGCGATTCCGGCCACGATCAACGCGTTTCCGAGTGGGCGCTGCCGGAACGAGCGCAGAGCCACCACGACGACCGCGAGCGTCCCGAGGACGTTGGCGAGAATCGCGAGGAGCCGCGCCGGGAGGAAGGCGAGATGATCCTGCGCCGCCGGAATCCCGTGTGCCGCGAACGCGCCGTGCACCTGCATCGCGAGCGAGATGCCGACGGCCAGTCCGACCCAGACGAGAGCAAACGGTGCGGCGCGGCGCCGGCCGGCGAGGAGAAGGGAGCCCGCGCCGAGCAGTGGTGCCGTGAGCAGTGCCCCCGCGGCGTAATAGACCCGGAACGCCCGTCCGTCCCAGCCGGCGGCCTCGCCCCAGGCGATCGCGGCGGCGGCAACGGCGTAGGCCGCCAATCCCGCTGCCCAGGCCAGCAGCTCCTGCCGTCCGGTCGCCCTGAACCGCGCCGCCAGCAGACCTGCGAGCCGGAACGCGAGCAGTGCGGCGGCAAAGGCGACGAGCGCGTCCATGGCAGCAGAGTAGAGCGCTACGGTTTCCGGCGTGACCAAGCGGTACCTGTTCACGCCGGGGCCGACGCCGGTGCCGCCCGAGGTGCTTGCGGCGGTCGGTGCGCCCGTCCTCCACCATCGCAGCCCCGACTTCCTGCCCGTCTACGAGCGCGTGCTCGGCCGTCTGCGCGAGGTCTGCCGGACCGAGAGCGACGTACTCCTCTTCGGCGCCTCGGGTACCGGTGCGTTCGAGTCGGCGGTCGCCAACCTCGTCTCGCCGGGCGAGCCGCATCTCGTCGTCTCGGCGGGGAGCTTCGGAGAGCGCTGGGTCGCGATGACCACCGCATTCGGTGCGGACGTGGATGTCCTTCGCTACGCATGGGGAGAGACTCCGGACGCCGACGATCTCCGGGCTCGGCTGAGCGAGCGTGAGGCGAAGGCGGTCTGGCTCGTCCAGTCCGAGACGTCCACCGGTGTCGTCGCCGACGTCCGCTCGCTCGCGGCCGCTGCGAGCGAGGCCGGTGCGCTCGTCGTCGTCGACGCCGTCTCGAGCCTCGGCGCCGTCCCGTGCGAGACCGATTCGTGGGGGCTCGACGTTGTGGTCTCCGGCTCGCAGAAGGCACTCATGTCACCGCCCGGGCTCGGCCTCGCGGCGGTGTCTGAGGCGGCCCTGGCCGCGACGGGATCCTCGCCGCGCTTCTACTTCGACTGGGAGCGCACCCGCAAGGCGCAGGCCACGCTCGACGCGCCCGTGACGCTTCCCGTCTCGCTCGTCGCCGGGCTCGACGTCGCGCTCGAGATGCTGCTCGACCAGGGCCTCGATGCGGCGTTCGACCGTCATGTCCGGCTCGGCCGCGCCGCACGCGCAGGCGTGAAGGCCCTCGGTCTCGAGCTCTTCTCGCCCGACGAGGACCGGAGCGCGGTCGTCACCGCCGTCCGTGCTCCCGCGGGCATCGACTCCGGGGATGTCATCCGAGGTCTGCGGGACCGCTTCGGGATCACGATCGCCAACGGCCAGGGCGAGCTGAAGGGGAAGATCTTCCGCCTCGGCCACATCGGCTGGTTCGACGTCTTCGACATCACGACCCAGATCGGGGCGGTCGAGCTCGTCCTTGCGGATCTCGGCGCCGACGTCGAGCGCGGCGTCGCCGTGACGGCCGCGCTCGAGGCGTTCACCGCCGAGCCGCGGCCGGAAGACCCCGCCGCCACTAGCGGCGGACCTTCGCACACGTGACGGCTCGCGTACTCGTCCGCGAGGAGATCTCGGACGCGGGCGTCGACCTCCTCCGCTCGCGCTTCGACGTGGACGTCGATTCCGACAGCCCACTCGAGGAGATCGTCGCGCAGTACGACGCGATCGTCGTCCGTTCCGCGACCACGCTGACCGCCGACCTGATCGACCGCGCGGAGCGACTCAAGGTCATCGGACGCGCCGGAGTCGGGGTCGACAACGTCGACGTCGAAGCCGCGACGCGGCGTGGGATCATCGTCGCGAACGCGCCCGACTCGACGGTCGTGTCGGCCGCGGAGCACACGATCGGCCTCCTCGTCGCACTCGCTCGCAACATCCCGCAGGCGCATGCCGCGCTCAAGCAGGGTCGCTGGGAGCGCAGCGCGTACGGCGGGATCGAGCTCGCCGACAAGACGCTCGCCGTGCTCGGGTTCGGCCGGATCGGCCAGCAGGTGGCGCGCCGGGCGCTCGGGCTCGGGATGCGGGTCGTCGCCTACGACCCGTACGTCGCAGGCGACCGGTTCCGCGAGCTCGGCGTCGAGCCCGTCGAGACGCAAGAGGACGCGTACGCAGCCGCGGACTTCATCACCCTGCACCTGCCGCTGACGCCTGAGACGCGCGGCTCGATCGGGGCCGCTGCCTTTGCGGCGATGCGCCCCGGGGTGCGAATCGTCAACGCCGCGCGAGGGCCGCTCCTCGACGAGGAGGCGCTCTTCGAGGCGCTGCGCGCGGGACGGGTCGCCGGGGCCGCGCTCGACGTGTTCGGCGAGGAGCCGTACTCGGGTCCGCTGCTCGAGCTCGACAACGTCGTCGTCACGCCCCATCTCGCTGCCTCGACCGGTGAGGCGCAGGATCGGGCCGGAGTCATCGTGGCGGAGCAGATCGTCGCTGCACTCGACGGCGGCCTCGTCACGAACGCCGTCAACATTCCCATCGTCGGAGCCGAAGATCTCGAAGTCGTCGGCCCGTACCTTCCGCTTGCGTCCCGCCTGGGGCGCATCGCAATGGAACTCGCGGACGGCGCCGCCGAGGAGATCGTGATCACGGTCTACGGCGGTCTCGCCGACTACGACTCGCGCCTCCTCACCGTCGCGGTGCTCAACGGGGCTTTCCAGGGTCGTGCCGACCGTCCGGTGAACTACGTCAATGCACCGCTGATCGCGGCGGAGCACGGCATCGAGGTGCGGGAGGAGAGATCGCACACCACCCGCGACTACACGGACCTCGTCTTCGTGGAGCTCCGTGCCGGCGACAGGCTCGTCCAGGTGGCGGGAACGACGATCGGCAGCGACGACCGCCCCTGGCTGATCAACATCCTCGGCTTCGAGATCGACCTCGAGCTCGCGCCGCGCATCGTGCTCTGCCGCTACGACGACATCCCGGGCGTGATCGGCCGCGTCGGGACGATGTTCGGCGAAGCAGGCATCAACATCGCCGGCATGACCGTCTCTCGAAGCCGGCAGAGCGGCAAGGCGCTGATGGCGCTCACCGTCGACTCCGCACCGCCGCCGGAGCTCGTCGAGAGGCTGCGCGGGGAAGGCTTCGACGATGCGCGGGTGCTCGAGCTCGGGCCCACGGGGGGCTAACCGTGGAGCGCTGGCCGGAGCCCGTGGCGCGCGTCGCAGAGTTCCTGCAGCGCGCCGGAATCGATGCACGGGTCGAGGAGTTTCCCGAGGGAACACCCACCGCGGGCGCCGCGGCCAAGGCCGTCGGAAGCTCCCGCGCCCAGATCGTCAAGTCGCTCGTGTTCATCTGCGACGGTCGTCCGACGCTTGCGCTCGTCCCCGGCGACCGGCGCGCGGACGAGAACAAGGTCGCCGCGGCCGCCGGAGCCCGGTACGCCCGGGTCGCGCGGCCCGACGAGGTCGTCGCCGCGACCGGCTTCGAGCCCAGAGGTGTCGCCCCGTTTCCCGCTTCGGGCATTTCACAGGTGCTGATGGCGGGAGAGCTGTTGGCCCACGAGCGCGTGTGGATCGGCGCCGGCTCCGAACGGCACATGGCCGGGCTCTCGCCGGTGGATCTGGCTCAGCTCACGCAAGCGCGCACCGCAGAGCTTTCCTAGCCCGCCGGCCGGGTACCATTCCAGCGCCCAGCATCCTCGACCGAAGGGACGAGCTGCAGATGCGCGAGACCAAGAAGATCTGGATGAACGGCGAGCTGGTCGACTGGGGCGACGCGACGATCCACGTCGGCACACACGGCTTGCACTATGGCTCGGGCGTCTTCGAGGGAATCCGGGCCTACGAGACCGAGCGCGGAACGTCGGTCTTCCGCCTCACCGATCATCTGAGCCGGCTCCACCGCTCGGCGCAACTCCTCTACATGGAGCTTCCGTACTCGGTCGACGACCTGCGCACCGCGACCTGGGACCTGATCGGCGCCAACGAGCTGCCGTCGTGCTACCTCCGGCCGATCGCCTTCTTCGGCTACGGGGAGCTCGGGGTCTCTTCGGTGGGCAACCCGGTCGACGTGGCGATCATGTCGTGGCCGTGGGGCGCGTACCTCGGGGAGGAGGGGCAGGCGAACGGGATCCGCGCGAAGGTCTCGAGCTGGCAGCGGGTAGGGCCGAACGTCATCCCTCACGTCGCGAAAGCGACCGGCGTGTACCTGAACTCGATGCTCGCGGTGGGGGAGGCAAACCGCGCGGGCTACGACGAGGCGATCCTCCTGACGACCGACGGCTACGTCGCCGACGGCTCGGGCGAGAGCATCTTCATCGTCCGCGACGGCGTCATCTACACGCCCGACCTGGCCGCATCGATCCTGGTGGGGATCACGCGCGACACCGTGATCCAGATTGCACAGGATCTCGGGCACCGGGTCGTCGAGAAGCCGATCATCCGCACCGATCTCTATCTCGCCGACGAGGTCTTCATGGTCGGTACGGCCGCCGAGGTGACACCGATCCGTGAGATCGACGACCAGGTCGTCGGGCCTCCCGGCCCCGTAACGCAGGAGATCCAGCAGGCCTACCTCGACACCGTGCACGGGCGCAGCGAGCGCTGGAGCCACTGGCTCGAATACGCGCCGGCCACGAATCACGCCAATTGAGACAGGAGGTGGAGTCGGTCCCGCTCTCGGGGCCGTACCTCGGCGAGCGCGAGGAGGAGCTCGTCCTCGAAGTGCTGCGCTCGGGGCGGCTCTCACTCGGGCCGACCATCGACCGGTTCGAGGAACTCGTCGCCGAGCGGGTGGGCGCGCCGTATGCGGCCGCCGTCTCCTCCGGAACCACCGGCCTCCATCTCCTCTGCATCTCCGCGGGGATCGGGCCGGGCGACGAGGTCATCACATCGCCGTACTCGTTCGCCGCCAGCGCCAACTGCTTCATGTACGAGGGCGGGATCCCCGTGTTCGCCGACATCGACCGGCGGACGTTCAATCTCGACCCAGCAGCCGTCGAGGCTGCGATCACCCCGCGCACGAAGGCAATCGTCGCGGTCGACATCTACGGCTACCCGTGTGAGCTCGACGAGCTCCGCACGATCGCGGAACGGCACGGCCTCGCGCTGATCGAGGACTCCTGCGAGGCGCTCGGCGCGGGGTATCGCGGTGCGCCCCTCGGCTCCCAGGGAACGTCGTGCGTCTTCGCCTTCTATCCGAACAAGCAGGTCACCACGGGCGAGGGCGGAATGGTCACGACGCATTCGGAAGAGGAGTGGCACCTGATCCGTTCGCTGCGGAATCAGGGCAGGCCGGAGCCGGGTGGCTGGCTCGAGCACGTCCGGCTCGGCTTCAACTACCGCCTGAGCGACATCGCGGCCGCGCTCGGGATCGGCCAGCTCGAGCGGCTCGATGAGATCCTCACGTTGCGCGGGCACGCCGCCACGCGCTACGGCGAGCTCCTCTCTGGTATCGGGGAAATCGAGCTCCCGTGTGCGGACGACGAGGCGCACACGAGATCATGGTTCGTCTACGTCGCCTTGCTGCCCGACGCGGCGACGCGGGAGCGCGTGATCGCGACCTTCGAGCGAGAGGGGATCGGCTACAACCGCTACCTCCCGTCGATCCATCTGCAGCCGTACATGCGCGAGCGCTTCGCGTTCGGCGAGGGGCTTTGCCCGGTCGCCGAAGACGTCAGCTCACGCTCGCTCGCGCTGCCGTTCTTCACGGGGATCGAGGCCGCCTCGCAGCAGCGCGTCGCCGAGGTTCTCGCGTCGGCTCTGTGAACCTGCAGAGCATCGACCGCGCCGAGCCGTTCGCGACGAAGGACGGATCGACGATCCGGGAGTTGCACCACACCTCGGCGCAGAGCCTCGCGGAGGCGACCCTCGAGCCGAGCCAGGCGACCGAGCGCCACTACCACGCTCGAACCGAGGAGATCTATCTCGTCACCAAAGGCTCGGGCTCTCTCGAGGTCGACGGCGAGATGCGCCGCGTCCGTCCCGGCGACGCGATCCTCATCCCGCCGGGCGCCTGGCACACGCTCGAGAACGACGGCACGAGCGAGCTGACCATCCTCTGCATGTGCTCGCCGCCGTACTCCGACGAGGACACGTTCTTCGAATAGACGCCCGACGCGTGCGATGATCGGCGCATGACCGACGGCTCCACGCGGATGGTCTTCCTCGGCTTCGGCAAGTGGGCCAGAGCCGACAAGATCTATGCACTCGAGCCGATCACCGGCGACGAGCGCGGCGGGGGGCGGCGCACGCGCGTGTGGATCGAGGGGATCCCGGATCCGGTGCTCGCCGGCCGCACCGAGCGCACGATCCTCCACGACATGGGACAGGACGCGGCGACGGCGACCGTCGTGTTGGACGACGCGCTCGATCTCGCGGAGCGCGTGGCGAAGGCCGTCGACGAGGGGCCGCTCGACCTCCGTGACCTCGGGCGCCGCGCACGGCGGGTGCTCGAGAAGACCGCCAAGCCGGCCGAGCCCGAACAACTCTTCTAGTGGAGCCGCTTCCGACGGAGGAGCGCCCATCGTGGCGCGACCTCGCCACGCGCATAACCGTCGACTTCTCGCCGTTGCGCGACTACCCGCACTACCGGCGCCTCTGGATCGGCCAGGCGGTGACGTTCGTCGGCAGCGAGATGGCTCTCGTCGCGCTGCCGTATCAGGTCTGGCAGCTCACGCACTCGACGCTCGTGCTGGGGCTCTTCTCCTTGACCGAGCTCCTCCCGCTGCTGACGTTGACGCTCGCCGGAGGTGCCGTGGCCGATGCCATCGATCGTCGCCGGATGGTGCTCATCACGGAGACGCTCCAGGCGCTCGGTGTCGCGGGCCTGCTCGTGAACGCGGCGCTGCCACACCCGAGCATCGTCGTGGTGTTCGTCTTCGCCACGGTCGTTGCCGGCTGTTTCAGCGCCGGCGTCGGCGCCATGCGCTCGATCCCCCAGCGCCTCATCCCGGAGGAGGTGTTTGCGCAAGCCGGCGCCCTCGACTCGATCTATTACGGGTTCGGCGGCGTCGCCGGGCCGCCGCTCGCCGGCGTGCTCATCGCGACCGCGGGTCTCTCCACCGTCTACGCGATCGGCATGGCCTCGTTCACAGCCACTGTCGTTGCCTTGTGGGGACTGCCGGCGATGGCGCCGCATCCGGACGCAGACCGGCCGGGGATCCGTTCGATCGTCGAGGGGTTCCGCTTCGTCTCGCGAGAGAAGGTGATCCTCGGCTTCTTCCTCGTGGACACGAACGCAATGGTGTTCGGCATGCCGCTGGGACTCTTCCCCGCGATCGCCGCCCGCTTCGGCGACGCCACCTACCTCGGCGCCCTCTATGCCGCGCCCGCCGCCGGAGCGCTCGTCGCAGGGCTCGGCTCGGGCTGGGTTGCGTATGTGCGCCGGCAGGGCCTCGTCGTCGTCGCGGCTGCGACCCTCTGGGGCGTCGCGATCGCGGGGTTCGCGTTCGCCGACCGGTTCTGGCTCGCGCTGGTTCTCGTCGGCCTCGCGGGGCTTGCCGATCAGGTCAGCGCGATCTTTCGCAACGCCATGCTCCTCGCGCTCACACCCGGTCGGTTGCTCGGTCGCGTGCGCGGCATCGAGTTCATGCAGGTTGCGAGTGCCCCGTCGCTCGGAAACCTGGAGGCAGGAGTGGTCGCGTCTCTCACGAGTATCCGCACCTCCGTCGCGTCCGGCGGGTTGCTCTGCATCGCAGGGACGCTCGCGAGCGCCGCAGCCTTTCCGGCGCTCCTCCGCTACGAGGCGAAGCGCCGTGCTGCTGACGCGTGACTTCTTCGCGCGCGGGGTGCACGAGATCGCTCCCGAGCTGATCGGCGCGGGGCTGCTCGTCGACGGAGTGGGCGGCACGATCGTCGAGGTCGAGGCGTACGACCAGGACGACCCGGCGAGCCACGGCTTTCGGGGTCGGACGGCGCGGACGGCGTCGATGTTCGGGCCGCCGGGCCACGCCTACGTGTACCGCTCGTACGGGATCCACTGGTGCCTGAACCTCGTCTGCGCCGAGGAGGGCCGCGCGGAGGCGGCGCTCGTCCGGGCGCTCGAGCCGACCCGTGGGCTCGAGGCGATGCAAGAGCGGCGCGGGGTGGACGCGGTGCGCGCACTCTGCTCGGGCCCGGGCAAGCTCTGCCAGGCACTCGGGATCACCCGAGTCCACGACGGCCTGTCGCTCGACGAGCCACCGTTCGAGCTCTTCGCGCGTGAGTTCGAGCCCGAGCTTGCGATGGGCCCGCGGATCGGGATCACCCGCGCCGTCGAGCAGCCGTGGCGCTACGGGCTCGCCGGCTCGCCGTTCCTCAGCCGCCGCTTCTAGACTCGCCCGGATGGGAATTGCCGAGCTCACCCGCAACGCCGTCGACGTCCTCCCGCAGGGCGGCCTCGAAGCGAAGCTGAAACTGAGCCGCCCCTTGCGCGTGAAGCTCGGGATCGACGTGACGGCCCCGCAGGCGACGCTCGGCAACGGGATTCCGCTCCAGCGCATGCGGGCGTTTCAGGACGAAGGTCACGTCGGCGTGCTCATCATCGGCGACTACACCGCTCGGATCGGAGATCCCTCCGGGCGCTCTGCCGAGCGGCCCATCCTCGATCCCGAGGAGATCGACCGAATGGCGGCGCGGTTCTTCGAGTCCGCGTACACGATCCTCGATCCGGAGCGGACGGAGGTGCGCTTCAACGGAGAGTGGTTGAAGGAGCTCGACTTTGCAGGCGTCCTGCGCCTCACTCGCACGACGACGGTGGCGCGGATGCTCGAGCGGGACGACTTTGCGAACCGGTTCGCCGCGAACGAACCGATCTCCGTCTCCGAGCTCCTCTATCCGTTGATGCAGGCGTACGACTCGGTTGCGATCGAGGCAGACGTCGAGCTCGGCGGGACGGATCAGCTCTACAACCTCCTCACGGGCCGGGACGTCATGGAGGCCTACGGCCTCGAACCCCAGGTCGTCCTGACGACACCGTTGATCAACAGCTGGGACGGGACGAAGATGTCGGGCTCGCGGGGGAACTACATCGGGCTGCTCGAAGCGCCCGAGGAGCAGTTCGGGAAGGCAATGCGCTTTCCCGACGAGATGCTCCCGGAGCTGTACCGGCTGATCATGGAAGAGGACGCGCCGGCCGAGGATCCTATGGAGGCCAAGCGCGCGCTCGCGCGTTGGATCGTGGGGCGATCGCATGGGGAGGAGGCGGCGCACGCTGCCGAGGAGCACTTCAACCGCCTCTTCCGTGACCGAAAGCCGCCGGAGGAGATGGAGGAGCACTCCTTGCCCGAGGGCGATCCCGTCCATCTGCCGGCACTCCTCGCCGACGCCTTCGCCCTCTCGACGAGTGAGGCGCGGCGGCTGATCTCGCAGGGCGGCGTCAAGCTCGACGGCGACGCCGTGAGCGAGATCGACCTCCCGCGGGCACGTCTCGAGGGCGCAGTGCTCCAGGCCGGCAAGAGGCGTTTCGTTCGGCTCAACGGAGCCGCTTGACGCGGGCTTCCACCCTGCTACACTTCCCCGGCTGCCCGAGAGGGCGGCGTGAAAAAGTCCCTGCAAACGACTGAAAACGGAGCGTCTTAGGAGGATTCCCCGCAAGAGGAAACCCGCAAGTCCTGAGGCCTCTGGCACGAAGTCAGGGCCTTTTTTATGCCGTTCCGAAGGCTCGGTCCTTGAAAACTCAACAGCGTGCGTTTACGTCGAGACGTCGGTCCGACCTCGGTCGGGACCGGCGAATCAACCCTGTCTCCATCCTTCGGGAT
>JAICME010000158.1 GCA_025929425.1 Thermoleophilia bacterium
ATGGCGACCACATCGGCCTGAGGCGCCCGCGCGTGCGCTTAACGACTCCCCTCCTCGCTTGAGAGGGGGTCAAGCCGGATGAGAGGGAGCGTGCGACCCGGTGCGACCTTTGTCGCCAAGCGGCGCAACGGACACTGCGACTAAACCGATCACTTGCAGCGGCTTCTTGAAGCCCTCTGACGGACTCGAACCGTCGACCCCCTCCTTACCATGCGGGGTCGTCCGCAATCGGTGGCAATCATCGGCAACTGTTCGCAAGTAGCTGGGCCGATTTCGGGGCGGCGGCGTCTGCTAGGGGTTGCCGTGGGTTGCGTCCGCTCTGCTCCATAAATGCTCCACGGTTTGTTGTCTGTGGAGACGCGGGTCGGCTGCTGGTTATTCAGGTTTCCTGCCGTTTGCGCTCTTGACCGCGGCCGCGAGTTCGAGGGCTTTGGCGTTACTGACGAGGCCGCCGCTCGCCTCGAGGATCGCTGCGGTGAGGTCCTCGCGTCGACTTGTGGTCGCAGAGGCGATCGTTACGACCCAGCAGCCGTCGTCTGCGAGCTCGATCGCGCAGGGAAGTCCGGCTGCCTCGGTTGTCCACTTTCTGGTGGCGCTGTGGCTGGCTTCTTGCCGATTCCTGATGGCCCCGTTTCCTGCGTCCCCGGTCGCAGTCTTCTGCGGCTTCTGTTTTGCTGGCTTCATGGCGTCGATGTTCTCGGGGCGCTTCGCCGGTCGAGCACGAATCCGTGGTAGGTCGGCACCGGTTGCAGTTACGCCCCTTGCATGCGGTATTCGCGACCGTCGAACAGCACGGAGGCGGAGGATGCGGGCTCGTCCGCCAGGGTGTCGCGGATCGCGTCCAGCACGGCGACGATGGCCCGTTCGCTGTTGACGCCGTCGACTTCGATCTCGCAGCTTGCGGTGTGGCGGCGAACGGCAAGGCCGTCGAGTCGGTCCAGCGTATGTGCCAGCGAGGCGGCGTGCCGTTGGTGGGTGAAGTGAACTTTCATGGGCTTGCGCATGCCAGCCCCCGTCCTTCGTCAGAGGTCGAGCCGCTCGCGGTCTTGGGGATGTAGACCGCGAGGACGCCGTCGCGGATCTGTGCGCTGAGCTTGGTGCCGTCGCAGCCGTCGGGGAGTCGGAGGGTGCGGAGGAGTCGGCCGGTCGGGCGTTCGAGACGGAAGGGGACGCCGGCGGTGCGGAGGCGATCGTGTCGGGCGCCGGCGATCGTCAACATGGTTCCGTCCGAAGTGACGTCGACTTCACCGCGTTTGAGGCCGGGCAGGTCGGCCAGAACGATGAACTTGTCGGGTAGCTCGCGGACGTCGACCGCCGGCGACCAATGGCCGAAGCGGCTGACCGGCGCGAGCGGCAGCAGCGGCGCCTCGACTCCGGTTATGCCTGGCAATTGGACTCACCTCCCTGGCTCGTGCCCCGGGTCTCATATGTGCGAGTAGTCGGCGGCAAGCGCTGTTCAAGGGTCGCGCGGCCTCGAGGGGCCTCGATCGAGGCCGGGATCGTTGGTCGTGCGTCAGCAGCTCCGACGCCGCTGGCCGGACGGGTACGTCCGAGCGATGTACGCCGGATTCGTGGTAGTTCGGGTCGATCTGGCCCCCGCCATTGCGAGGCCTATTTAGATGGTGGAGGTCTGATGACGAGTCGCAGGGAGCAGGACCCATACGGTGTGCTGGGGGTGCGGCGGCAGGCGTCGGCGGATGAGATCGCTCGCGCGTACCGGCGTGCGGCGCGGGCGACGCATCCCGACAGCGGTAGGCTTGGCGCCGGTGCGGAGGGGTTCCAGGCGGTTAGCGACGCCTATGAGGTGTTGCGCGACCCGGGCCGGCGTGCCGGTTATGACCAGCGGCATCCGCAGCCGCGCCCCGAGGAGGCCGCCGGTGCTGCGGGCGGGTCGGTGCGCTACGCGGCACCGGGTTCGCAGCATGTGGTGCTCGGCTCGAACGGGTCTGCGGCCGTCCCGATGCACGACGAGCAGAGGCTTCGAGATGTCGACGAGATGTTCCGGGTCGCGCTCTGGCTGCTGCGCGGCCACCGCTGACTCTCCGAGTCCGACGTGTTTCTCGATCCGGCCTTGAACCTCGCGTGACGGGGCCTACTCGACTGAGCGATGAGAGCGAATCGTCGGATTGGAGGTTGAGATGGCGAATCTGTTGATCCGAGATCCGTTCCTCGCCGCGCCGTTTCGCCTGATGGACGAGCTTCTGCGCACGGGGAACGGCAACCGGGTAACCGGCTTCACCCCGCCGGTCGACGTGCACGAGACCGAGGACGAGTACCTGGTGAAGATCGACCTGCCGGGGGTGAAGTCGGAGGACGTCAGCATCGAGGTCAACGACAGCGTGCTCTCGCTTTCCGGCTCGCGGGCGCCGGACGAGAGCGGGACTGCGCAGCTGGTCGAGCGGCCGTACGGGACCTTCGCGCGGACGCTCACCCTGCCGCAGGGCGTCAACAGCGACTCGATCGCGGCTGACTACAAGGACGGCGTGCTGGAGTTGCGAATCCCGAAGCCGGCCGAGCAGAAACCGAAGAAGATCACGATCGGCGGCGCCGGGAAGGCGATCGAGAAGTAGGCGGAACGGCGCAAGTGGGGCCGCGGCGGCGCGCGCCACCGCGGCCTACCTTCGGCCGGAGGCCATTCGATGAGCGCAGTCGCACCGAAGACCCCAGGGAAGACACTGTTGCCGCCGCTGCGAGAGATGTGGTGCGAAGGCTGCGTCTACGGGGTCGTCATCCGCTGGGAACCGCCTGCGTGCCCAATGTGCCGGGAGACAAGCTGGCGCGAGCGGCCGCGTTCGGCGCGCTACAACTGACCCAGCCCGAACCTGTGGCGACGACCCGTCGCGAGGCAGCGGTGTGGCACGATCGCACCGTGGCGGTGAAGCGAGAACTGGCCGGGCGCACCGGAAGCCGCGGCGGCGATGCCGCGGCCCGGGAGCTATGGATTGAGGCCGAGGGTTCGCAGGCAGTTTCCGGTGACGAGGCTGACGCGCTCGCGCGTCGTGCCCAGGCTGGCGACGAGGCCGCGCGGGAGGAGCTGATTCAGCGCCTGCTGCCGCTCGTCCACGCGACGGCGCGCCGCTATCGGACGGAGGGGCTCGAGCACGATGATCTGCTCCAGGAGGGGGTCGTCGGGCTGCTGCGGGCGCTGCAGCGGTTCGACCCCGAGCGCGGTGTTCCGTTCGCCGCGTACGCCACTTGGTGGATCAGGCAGTCGTTGCAAGAGGCGCGCAGCGACTTCATGCGTCCGTTGCGGTTGCCGCCGAAGGCGCTGCGCCAGCTCTCGCAGCTGAAGTCCGAGCATCAACGCATCTACCAAGGCGACCAACGCTCCGCCAAGATCGGCGAACTGGCCGACCGAACGAACATCGACCTCGCGCAAGCAGAAGCGCTGCTGGTCGCCGACGCGCGCGAGCGCAGCCTGGACGAGCCGATCGGAAGCATGGACGGCGAACTCGGCACGCTGGGCGACCTGCTCGAGGATCCGCTCTCGGCCGCTGCCTACGAGGACGTCGTGGACGCGGTCGCCGGTGAGCAGCTCCGCGCCCTCCTGTCACGGTTGACCGACCGTGAGCGCGAGGTCGTCGGGGCGCGCTTCGGCTTCGACGCCCCGGCCGAAAAGCTGTCCCAGGTTGGCGAACGACTCGGCGTCAGTGCCGAACGTGTCCGCCAGATCGAGGAACGCGCCCTCGCGAAGCTCCGCAGCGCAGCATAAGAAGGACAGCGCCGCATCAGAGGGGGTTGAACACCGGCCGGCTGCGCCTATCTAAATGGTGAGTCGAAGAAACCGAGGCACAGAGCGCGCAGCGTTGCCGGGCGCGGCAGGAAGCGCAACTCTTCACGCTCGACGCTCGAAGAACTCGGAGCGAACCAGTCCGGCGGAGGGAGGCCAAGCCTCCCTCCGCTTACGCCACGGCGGACAGACTCGGCGGCCAGCGCTACAGCATCGCCTCGGCTGAGACACCCTCATCGTCCGCCCGGATTCCCGTTTCCTTACGACCACCTCTCGATCTGAGAGGTGGTCTGCGCGAGATTCCTCGATCCCGTTACCCGATCGAGGAGGCTCGTGATGATCCAGCAGGGCCAGGTGTTCAAGCTGAAGACGAAGGGTCCCGATGGCCAGCCGCTGTGGGCGTGCCGGTATCGGCTCGAAGGTCGCGGCTCGGAGAGGCCGCAGGTTGGCGGGTTCGCGACGCGCACCGAGGCCGAGAAGGCGCTACGGAAAGTCATCGACCGGCTCGGGCCGGGTGGCGGGCGGGCGACGATCACGCTCGCCGAGTTCGTCGACGAGTATCTGGAAATGCATCAAGCAGCGCCGGTGACGATCGCGAAGCTGCGCTGGCTACTCGGCAAAGCAACGGCGGAGCTCGGGGAGAAGCGGCTCGCGGATCTCGTCCCGCGGGACGTCTACGCGTGGCGAATGACCGTTCCAGAGGGACACCGCTTCGAGGCGACACAGGCGCTGCGGCAAGTCCTCAACCGTGCGGTCGCCTGGGGCCTGCTCGACTACAACCCGGCCAAACGCGGCGTCCCGAACCCGCAACGGCGCCTGAAGGAGAAGCGGCCGTTTGAGACTTGGCAGCAGCTCGAAGCTCTGGGCGCGCAACTCGGGCCGGTGTATGGGCCGATGGTGATCTTCGCGGCGGCGACCGGGCTGCGACCGTCGGAGCTGTTCGGGCTCGACAAGCGCGACGTCGACCGTCAACTCGGTGTCGTCTACGTTCGCAGGGCCTATGCCAACGGACGCATCAAACACACGAAGACGCGGCTGAGCACGCGCGCGGTCCCGCTGCAGGCGAAGGCGCTCGATGCGCTCGACCGGATACCGGCGTCGGACAACCCGATCCTGTTCCCGAACATGCGCGGCGGCCGGATCGACTTCCGGATCTTCGGGCGCAAGCACTGGCGGCCGGCGCAGACCAAGGCCGGGATCGACCCGGTACGCGGCCTGTACGACCTGCGTCACACATATGCCACCTTCGCGCTGCGCGCCGGCGTGCCGGTGTTCGCGGTCTCGCGCTTCATGGGCACGAGCATCGCGATGATCGACCGCCACTACGGGCACCTCGCCAACGACAGCCGTGACCACGCCGTCGCCCTCCTCGATGCGCTCGCGTTCGAGCGGGCGGTGGACGCTGCGTGGACGTCGTCGCAGACGCCTCGCAAGCCAGCCAGGAAGACAGGTTCAGGCTCCCGCGCGCACCGGCCGCGCCGTCGCGTGGACGCTCGGTGGACGCCGCGCCTCGTTGCTGTCGCCTCCACAGACGACGAAAGGAGCTGATTAGCAGGGATGGAGCGAAGCCCTCTGACGGACTCGAACCGTCGACCCCCTCCTTACCATCGAGGTTCTCGCGCGGGAAGCGCGGGCAACGGCGGGAAGCCGCGGGCACGAAAGCCGCGCAAGGAGAAGGAATCTCCCGAAGACGCGTAACCCGCCGTGGACGCGCGTGCCCGCGCTGGTGTTCCCTCGGTGTTCCCTCGCCTGGTCGGCTTCA
>JAICME010000195.1 GCA_025929425.1 Thermoleophilia bacterium
AGAGCTGGATCGCTTCGCGCTGCTCGTAGCGTGCTTCAGGTCCGGGAGCGGGATCCGGAAGCGCGCTGTCCGCGTAAGGCTCGAGCCAGCTGGGCTCGACGGCGCGGCGGGTTCTTGACGGTCTCATGGTGTTCTCCGTGGCGGGGCGGCGCCCGCGTTCGCGAATTGCGTTGAGACTCCGGTGGGTTGCGATCCTGTAGAGCCAGGAGCGCAGCGACGCCCGCTCCTCGAAGCCGTTGAGCCCGCGCCAGGCGGCGAGCAGTGTTTCCTGGACGAGATCCTCGGCGTCCTGCACGGAGCCGAGTAGCCGGTAGCAATGCAACTGGAGCTCGCGCCGGAACGGTTCGACCAGCGTCGCGAACGCGCGCTCGTCACCTCCCTTGGCCCGCTCGAGATCGACGGTCATCGCGTTAATGACACCAGGTCCCTCGTAAACGGACCGCGGTCCGTTTCGCGGCATCGCGGTGTCTTTGACCTCCGATGTACCCCGAGCTGATTCATCAGATGGTGCTCGAGCGAACGGCCCGCTTCCAGCGCGACGCCGATCGGTACCGCCGGGCCCGGGAGGCCCACATCCGCCCGCCCCAGCCCGTGCGGACGGCGATCGAGCTGCGGCTGAGCGCCTGCCGCGAGGAGCTCGAGTGCCTCGCGCGGCGTCGTGGAGCGACGGGTCGCTCAACAGAGTGAGCAGCGCGCTCGCACGTGTGTTCGCCCTTTGGCGTACGGGCCTACCGAGGCCTGTCCTCGTTCTGCAGAGCGGGGACGCGCTCAACTACTTCGGCACCGGACTGCTGCTTCCCTTCGAGATCATCTACCTGCACGCGGTCCGCGGCTTCTCGACGGCGACCGCGGGGCTTGTGCTGGCGACGGTCATGGCCACGGCCGCAGCGGTAACGCTCCCTTCGGGTGCGCTCCTCGATCGTTTCAGTGCGAAACGGAGCCTGATCGCGGGCAATGTCTTGAACGGACTCGGCTACGGGGGCTTGGCGTTCGTCGACCGTCCTTGGCAAGGTTTCGTCTGCTCGGCCGTCGGCGGTGCCGGCTTTGGACTCGTGGGAACCGCCGGCCAAGTCCTGACCTTGACCCTGGTCCCGGCGGAGCAGCGCGCCGCATCGACCGCGCTCCGACGAGTCGCAGGCAACTTCGGTCTCGGCCTCGGCGCGACGGTTGCGGGCTTCATCGTCGCGGCCACCCATCATCACCTCCAGGCGTTCCAGGGCCTCTACCTCTTCGACGCAGTCACGTTCGTCGTCTTCGCGCTGGTCGTGCTCGTCTGGATCCCGGATCCTGGCCTCGCGGATGCTGAGTCGCCGAGCGAGGGCGCACGAGGTTTCCGCGCGGTTGCTCGGGATCGGCTCTTGCTCGCCTTGATCGCGGGCAACCTCGCGCTTGTGATGATCGGCGGCGCGTTCTTCTCCTACATCCTCTCGCCGTTTGCGGCGGCGCATACACCTGTCGGGCCCGTTGGGATCGGTGTCGTCGTCTTCATCAACACCTTCTTCATCGTCGTAGCGCAGGTACCGGCGACACGGGTGGTGGCGCGGATGCGCCGCACTCACGCTTTGTTCGCCACCAGCGCCATATTCGCAGTCGGCCTGCTCGCGGTCCTGCTCGCAACGCTCACGCACTCGACGCTCGCCGCTACCACCGTCTTGGCCGGCGTCGCGATCCTGATCGCGATCGCTGAGTGTGGCCAGTTCATCGTGCTCGGCCCGCTAGTCGCGGAAATCGCGCCGCCGCATCTGCTCGGCCGCTACATGTCGCTCTACCAGCTCAGCTTCCTGGTCGGCGTGGCTCTCGGCCAGGCGGTCGGCGGCGTGCTGCTCGGAACGTCACCCGACACCATCTGGTGGGGCGGCGCCCTCGCGCTGGCACTGACCGGAGCCGGCTTCCTTCGACTCGGAAACCGGATACCTGACCCCCTCTTGCCGCCGAAATCCCCGCCGCTGCCGGCAGCGTCTAAGGCGACCTGATGCGCCGAGGGATGGCAAGGGCGGGGATCCTCTAACCGGCCCATCGCAGTGACACAGCGCGGCTCGCGGGATCGCTCAAACCTGCTCAGGGCGTTGCCAATCAGGCGACAGAGGCGTGGGTTGGGC
>JAICME010000083.1 GCA_025929425.1 Thermoleophilia bacterium
TCGGAGAGCCAGCCCGATGCGGGCCCCGCGATGAGCAAACCGAGGATCAGCGGCAGCATGTATATGCCGGCCCAGAGGGGCGTCCGCGCGAAGTCGTAGCCGTGCTCGGGCAGCCAGATCCCCTGGAGCCAGATGATGAGGATGAACTGCAGGCCGCCCCGGGCCATCGCGGCGAGCAGCGCGGCGAGGTTTCCGGCCGCGAACGCACGGATGCGGAAGAGATCGAGGTGGAACATCGGCTCGGAGACACGCACCTCGATCACGCAGAAGGCCGCGAGCAGTGCCAGGCCGCCGAACAGGCACGAGAGCACGAGCGGCGACGTCCACCCCATCGTGTGCGCCCCGTAGGGCTGGATCCCGTAGGTGATCCCGACCATCAGCAGGACAAGCCCGGCCGCGAACGTGAGGTTGCCCCACCAGTCGATCCTTCCGGGCTTGCGGATCCCGATCTCGCGCAGCGAGCGGTACGACCAGACCGTCGCGACGAGGCCGACAGGCACCGAGACGACGAAGACGAGCCGCCACTCGAACGGTGCGAGCACGCCGCCCAGCACGAGCCCGAGGAACGAGCCGACGACCATCGACACGCTGTTGATCCCGAGCGCGAGCCCGCGCTCGTCGTGCGGGAAGGCATCGGTCAGGATTGCGCTCGAGTTCGCGAAGACGAGCGCGCCCCCGACGCCCTGCCCGACGCGCATCAGGATGAGCCACAGGGCTCCTGCACCTCCATGCAGCCACGTGACCGAGAGCAGAACGGAGAAGAACGTGAAGACCGCGAAGCCGAGGTTGAACATCCGCACGCGGCCGTACATGTCGCCGAGCCGGCCCAGGCTGACGAGCAGCACGGCGAGCACGACGAGGAAGCCGAGAAGCAGCCAGAGGAGGTAGCTCGTGTTGCCCGGCTGCAGCGGGTCGATGCCGATGCCTCGGAAGATGTCCGGCAGCGCGATCAGCAGGATCGAGCTGTTGATCATGGCGAGCAGCGTCCCGAGCGTCGTGTTCGAGAGCGCCACCCACTTGTAGTCGAGCCTCCGCAGGTGCATCCGCACGCGCGACCCCTTCCGTAAATTTGACGTTTACGTAAGGTTAGCTGATTCGACCGGGGCTCGCGCGATGCACGCGGGAGTCATGCGGCCGGGCTCATCACCTCGTTCGCGAGTGCCTTCCCCCACTCCACCGCGCGCTCCAGCTCGCCCTGCTCGAGCGGGCCCGGCGTGCCCTCGACGAAGAAGCTCTCGGGCTCGATCGCCAGCTTGTAGCCGCGCCGCGTCAGCCGCTTCGCCAACCCGTGCGCAGCCGAGCCGACGAAGAGCTCGGGCTTGTGCGCGCGTGTGTCGAAGACGGCCACCCGAGGGCCTCCGCAGAGCGGGAGCTGCTCGATCCAGCCGCGGGCACCGATCCCGGCCTCACCGATCCCGCCACGCTGCTGGATCGCGCCCTCCCGCGACGCCTTGTTCGAGAGGCCGTGCACGTGCGTCGGTGCGCCGATGACGATCAGGTCGACGTGCAGAACCGACGGCACCGGGTCGTCGACGGAGACGACGTCGACCTCTCCCGTCGGCGAGAGCGCGCCGGCGACGACCTCCGCTATTCGCCGCGTGTTCCCGAACCACGACTCGTATGCCACGAGCGTCTTCATCGCATGCCTCCTGTCTCGTTTCTCCGGACGGTCGCGGCGCATGGCCGTGACCACATCGGTGCCCGCGCGGATCCGCTTGCTCGAAACCACTACCTAATCTAGAATTTAGGCATGACTCACACTCCGGTCCGTGATGCCAACGCCCTCACCGTTGCGGTGCAGGACTACGCGAAGGCGATCTACACCCTCGAGTCGAGAGACGGCGCGGCCTCGACCAACGACCTGGCCGCCCTGCTCGAAGTCCGCCCCGCCTCCGTCTCGGGGATGCTCCGGAAGCTCTCCGAGCTCGGGCTCGTCGAGCACGAGCGCTACCGCGGCACCCGCCTCACCGAGCGCGGCCGCGGCGTCGCCCTCGAGGTGATCCGCCACCACCGGCTGGTCGAGCTGTTCCTCGTCGAGAGCCTCGGCATGACCTGGGACGAAGTGCACGACGAGGCCGAGGTGCTCGAGCACGCGCTCTCCGAGGAGCTCGAGGAGCTCATCGCGACGAAGCTGGGCAACCCGACGGTGGACCCGCACGGCGACCCCATCCCGAGCCGGGAGCTCGAGCTCGCAGAGACGGACGCGCCGTTGCTCGCCGAGCTGGAGCCGGGAGAGCGAGCGACCTTCGTGCGCGTCTCGGACGCAGACCCGGAGATGCTGCGTTTCCTCGGGGAGCGCAACATCGTCCCGGGCACAGGTCTCGAGCTCGTCGAGCGGCAGCCCTTCGACGGGCCGCTCTTCGTCCGGGCGGGAGAAGACGTGCACGTCCTCGGCGCCACGCTCGCCCGCGCCAT
Organism: Thermoleophilia bacterium; assembly: GCA_025929425.1. Lineage (GTDB taxonomy): Bacteria > Actinomycetota > Thermoleophilia > Gaiellales > Gaiellaceae > Palsa-739. Next base: position 2,416 of record JAICME010000083.1, read on the forward strand.
GCGGGTGGAGCGGGAGAAGATTGCGTGAGCCACTCGGCGGAGACCTATTCCGCATTCCGGCGCGGCTCGAAGCCGTTCCATGTCCTTCTCGAACGCGGCCGCCTGCGGGCATCGCTCGCGATGTTCGGGCCTGCGTTCGTGGCCTCGGTCGCGTACGTCGACCCCGGAAACTTTGCGACGAACATCCAGGGCGGCGCACGCTTCGGCTACCTCCTCCTCTGGGTCGTCCTCGCCGCGAACCTCATGGCGATGCTGATCCAGTACCTCTCGGCGAAGCTCGGCATCGCCGCCGATCGCAACCTCCCGGAGCTCTGCCGCGACCACTACCCGCGACCCGTCGCGTGGGGGCTCTGGCTGCAGGCCGAGGCGATGGCGATGGCGACCGACATCGCGGAGTTCCTCGGTGCGGCGCTCGGCCTCAACCTTCTCTTCCATGTGCCGCTCCTTCCCGCCGGCTTCATCACGGGCGCGATCGCGTTCGCGCTCCTCGAGCTGCAGCGGCACGGATTCCGCCGTTTCGAGCTCGCGATCACGGGGCTGCTCGGGCTGATCCTCCTCGGGTTCCTCTACGAGACCGTGAAGATCGGGCCGTCGGCGAGCGGGGCGGCGCACGGGCTGATCCCGCATCTGAGCGGCTCGAACTCGCTGTATCTCGCGGTGGGGATCATCGGCGCGACCGTGATGCCGCACGCGATCTACCTCCACTCCGCGCTGACCAAGGGACGGACGCCCGTGCGGAACGACGAGGAGAGGACGCGCGTGCTCCGCTTCGAGCGAACCGACGTGATCGTCGCCCTCGGCCTCGCAGGTCTCGTGAACATGGCGATGCTCGCGGTCGCTGCGAAGCTGTTCCACGGCCGGCCCGGATGGTCGCACGTCGACACGATCCGGGAGGCGCACACAGGCTTCTCCCACCTGGTCGGCGGCACGGCTGCGCTCGCGTTCGCGGTCGCCCTGCTCTCGTCGGGCGCGTCGTCCTCGAGTGTCGGCACCTACGCGGGCCAGGTGGTGATGGCCGGCTTCGTGAACCTGCGAATCTCGCTCTTCGCCCGCCGTGCGTTGACGATGATCCCCGCGCTCATCGTGCTCGCGATCGGCGTCAGCCCCACGCGTGCACTCGTTCTCAGCCAGGTCGTGCTCTCCTTCGGGATCCCCTTCGCGCTAGTCCCGCTGGTGCTGCTGACGCGCAGGAAGGATGTGATGGGAGCGCACGTGAATCGGCGCTCGACCACCTTCGTCGCCGTCGCAATCGCTGCGCTGATCGGCGCGCTCAACGTCTTTCTGCTCGCGCAGACGTTCGGGCTCGCCTAGCCGGTTCTGGTGCGCTCGAGCTCTTCTACGCGCCCGTGCGCGAGCTCCACGAGGTCTTCGAGCACGTGCAGGCTCTGTGCGAGCATCCGCCGGACCCGCTGCGCGAGGTAGCCGACGACGACCCCGGCGGCTACGTAGCTGATGAAACGGGTCAGCGCCGGACCGTTGTCGAAATCCGTCCAGGCCAACCCGCTGTGGATGGCGAGCTCGTAGAGAAGGAGGGCACCGGCGCCCGCGAGCGCGCCTTCGGGTGCGCTCGTCGCGGCGGCGGCGAGGATCACCGGGACGAAGAAGCCTTCGCCGATTCCCAGACCCGGGCGGCCGAACGCGAGCAGGAGAGCGAACACTCCGCCGTAGGTCAACGCCGATGCGATGAGCAGGCGCTGCGGAAGCGAGATCGTCTGGCACCAGGGCCGCAACCGGGGCACGGCCGACATTTCAGCTGGCAGACGGAGCCGATGCAAGTAGGCCCACGATGGATATCCCGTCCCCCGGCGTCGCCGAACTCGGCTCCGGGCATAGGCATCAGCGATCTGAAAAAGCTCGCTTCGACGGGCAGGCGGTGCGTGGCTAGACGGTCACAGACCGGGCTCGCGGAGCTGATCGAGCTCTGCGTCCGCCCTCTCGACGAGCACACGCAACGCGTCGAGGAGCTGCGGCGACCTGTAGGCCTCAGCGCCTTCTTCCTCGAGTGTCTTCGCCAGCAGCTCGGACAGCACACGAACGCGAATCAGCGAGTCGGGCTTCACGGCCGAAGCGTGCCCACGAACCGCGAATGGGAACCACCGGAAGCTCCGGCAGGTGCGCCCAGACCCTGCAAGTGAACGGCGCCCTCCGATGCGGATCGGGGGCGCCGTTCTGAGGTGGTTGCGCCGGAACCATCGGTCCCGTATGTAGTAATCCCATGCTCAGCCGGTCGGCCGCGATGCGCATCCGGGATTCCTACGGATCTGAGTCGAAGTGGCCGATCTGGGCTCCGGTAGAAACTCGAGCGTCGCCGAAGCCTAGAACGAGAAAAGCCCCGTTTCCGGGGCTTTTCTATAGCGGGGGCGCGTTATGAATGCACAAACCGGGTGGACGCCGTAGGTTCCGGTCGTGCGCGAACTCGAGACCGACTACCTCGTGATCGGCGGCGGCGCGTCGGGAATGGCCTTCGCCGACACGCTCGTCGCCCACGCAGACGCCGAGGTCGTGATCGTCGATCGCCGGCACGGACCGGGCGGCCACTGGCACGACGCATATCCGTTCGTGCGCCTGCACCAGCCGTCCGCGTATTACGGCGTTGAGTCGCGGCCGCTCGGGAACGACCGCATCGACGAACACGGGCCGAACGCCGGCTTCTACGAACGCGCGAGCTCGGCGGAGATCTGCGACTACTACGCGCACGTGCTCGACAAGGAGCTGTTGCCCACCGGGAGGGTGCGGTTTCTGGGCCTAAGCGACTACCGCGGCGAGGAGCGGGTCGTGTCGCTGCTCGACGGGACCGAGACGAGGGTGAAGGCGCGGCGGAAGGTCGTCGACGCGACCCACGTCCAGCCAGAGATCCCGTCGCGCCACACCCCTGGATTCACGGTCGAGGCCGGGGTCGCGCTCGTTCCGCCGAATGCGCTGGTCGACGCCGCTGAGCCGCCCGACCGGTTCACCGTGATCGGTGCGGGCAAGACCGCGATCGACACGTGCGTCTGGCTCTGCGACGAGGGCGTCGACCCCGACCGCTGGATCCGCGGCCGCGATCCGTGGCAGTTCGACCGGACGTTCACGCAGCCGCTCACCCTCGTCGGCTCGTACATGCAGCTGCAGGCGCGCTGGGTGGAGGCGGCCGCGGCAGCGACGGACGGCCACGACTTCGCCCACCGGCTCGAGGCCGCCGGAATCTTCCTCCGCCTCGATCCTGCAGTCCGGCCGCAGGCTTTTCGCGGCGCGACGGTCAGTGCGCGCGAGATCGACGTCGCTCGGAGGATCGACGATTTCGTACGCGCGCGGCGAGTCCATCGGATCGGCCGGACGTCGGTGAGCGCCGACGCGGGAGAGATTGCGGCGAGCCCGCGCGATCTTTACGTCGACTGCACTGCCGCGGGCGTGCCGCCGGCGGCGGCGCGGCCGGTCTTCGACGGTGGACGCATCACGATCCAGTTCGTGGCCGTCGGATTCCTGCCGTGGTCGGCGGCCACCATCGGCTTCGTCGAATCGACGCACCTCTCCGAGGAGGAGAAGAACCGCCTCTGCCCGCCCGTGGTGTTCAGCGGCGATGTGACTGATCTCCCCGAACTGGCGCACGCCGCGATGCGAGGCCAGGTCGCGCGGGCGCGCCACGAGCTCGTCGGGCCGTGGAACGCCGCAACGCGACTGAACCCCGCCGGCGCCCTGCTCGAACACATCGACGAGCCCGATGTCGCCGACTCGCTGACGGCTGTGATCGAGCACACACGCGAGGCGCTCGAGAACCTGCAGCGGGTGGCCGCTGCTTCCGAAGCCGCCACCGCCTGAAAACGAACGGCCGCTCAAGGCGGCCGGTCGCAGCAAGTCCTCTATAGCGGGGGCAGGATTTGAACCTGCGACCTCCGGGTTATGAGCCCGGCGAGCTACCTGACTGCTCCACCCCGCGTCGCGGCCCCGATTGTAGCACCCTCGTTACGATCGATCCGATGTCGGAGCGGACGATTTTGGACGCGCGCGTGTGATCGTCGCCGCGATCGACCAGGGGACGAACACGACGAGACTCGTCGTCGGAGACGTCCATGACGGCCTCCTCGACGAACTGCACCGCGAGTCGCGGATCACGCGCCTCGGCGAAGGGGTCGATTCCCGCGGCAAGCTCCTCCCCGTCCCGATCGCCCGGGTTCGCAACGCCCTCTCCGACTACCGTCGCACCGCCGAGTCGCTCGGTGCCGAGCGCACGCTTCTCGTCGCGACGAGCGCGGTCCGCGACGCCGAGAACGGTGAGGCGTTCCTCGGCGAAATCGAGTGGAGCTACGGCTTCGTGACGCGGCTGCTCTCGGGCGACGAAGAGGCGGAGCTGACCCGCCGCGGCGTCGGGGAGCTTGGCAGCGCGACGTTGCTCGTGGACATCGGCGGCGGCTCGACCGAGCTCGTCCTCGGCGACTTCCACACCAGCCTCTCGCTGGGCTCTGTCCGGTTCACGGAGCGCCATGGGGACGACCCGGCGGCGTGCATCGATGCGGCGCGCGGGCTCCTTCCCCATCTCGAGCCGGAAGATGCGGTCGGCGTGGCTGCGACGATCACGAGCCTCGCCGCGCTCGACCTCGGCTTAGAGGAGTACGACCGCGAACGCGTGCACGGGCATCTCCTCACCCGTGACGGTGCATATGCACAGCTGGAGCGTCTGGCCGCGCTGCCGCTCGAGGAGCGACGGCGGGTGCCTGCTCTCGAGCCCGAGCGCGCGCCGGTCATCGTGGCCGGTGGAGCGATCCTCGTGGCGATCCTGGACACCTACGGGCTCGGAGCGATCCGCGTCAGCGAGCGGGACATCCTCGACGGCGCAGCCCTCGCCGCGGCCGAGCTCCCCGAGCCGGAAGAGGGAGCCACACCACCCGGCGCCTACACCTGCTGCTGACGACCGGTGGCAGCCACCGTTACGACTCCGTGTCGAAAGAGCACGCGCCTTCGTCCTGGACCGGCTTGCTTGTCCTATTCACGCCGGCGGGCCCGTGACACATCACTGACACTTCCGTGACGGTGGCTGCCACCGGCCGTTCGAAGGGCCTCTTCATCGGACGGCCGCCGAGGGCGGGGCTAGAGGACGACCGAGCCGGGGTCGGGCGCGCCTTCCGGCGACTCGTCCTCGGCGAGGCGGCGCTGGACGACGGCGCGCGAGAGGACGCCGACGAGGCGCCAGCCCTCCTCTACGACCGGCACGCGCTCCAGGTCCTCCTCTTCGAGGAAGCGGAACGCGTCCTCGAGGCCGAGACCTGCGTCGAGCGTGAAGTTCGGCGGTTCTGCGATCTCGCGCAATGTGACCCCGCGCGGTTCGCGTCCCGCTGCCACCACCTCGCGCACGAGCGTCTTCCGCGTGACGACGCCGAGGAGCCGGCCGCCGTCCTCCGTGACGAAGATCCCTCGCACCTCGCCGTTGTCGGCGAAGCACCGTCCCGCTTCCTGCGCGGTCGCCTCGGCGCCGAGCGTCGTCGGCTCGGGCACCATCGCGTCGCGAACAGTCTCGCCTGACATAGCGGACATTCTCGCTCTTTACGGGAAGATTCCGCGAGCCTCGAGCGCGGCGGCAACCTCGCGGATCGCCGCGACCATCGCCGCCTGGCGCAGCGTGATCCCCTTGTCGTCCGCGACGGAGTACACCCGGTGGAGGGCGTCGCTCATCATGTCGGCGAGCTTGCGCCGGATCTCGTCGCGATCCCAGAAGAGCCGGCCGAGATCCTGAACCCACTCGAAGTAGGAGACCGTGACGCCGCCGGCGTTCGTGAGGATGTCCGGCACGACCGGAATGCCCCGCTCACCGAGGATCTCATCGGCCTCGATCGTCGTCGGCCCGTTCGCGCCCTCGACGACGAGCGACGCGCGCACGCGGTCGGCGTTGGCGCTGGTGAGCTGATCCTCCCGGGCAGCGAGGACGAGAACGTCGCACTCGAGCTCGAGCAGCTGCTCGTTGGTGATCCGCTCGCAGCGGTCGTAGCCGGCGAGCGATCCCTGCTCCGCGACATAGGCATGGAGGGCTGGGACGTCGAGGGCAGCCTCGGAGTGCACGCCGCCGGACACGTCCGAGACCGCGATCACACGTGCACCCCGCTCGTGCAGCTCCGACGCTGCAACCCCGCCGACGTTGCCGAATCCCTGGACGACGCACGAGTGTCCGGCGAGCTCGAATCCGATTCTCCGGCACGCCTGCTCCGCGACCATCACCACGCCGGCTCCGGTCGCCTCGCGCCGGAACACCGAGCCGCCGATCGAGATCGGCTTGCCCGTGACGACCTCCGGGACGGCGTAGCCGCTCTGCATCGAGTACGTGTCCATCATCCAGGCCATCGTGTGCTCGTTCGTCGCCATGTCGGGCGCCGGGATGTCGGTTTGCGGCCCGATGTCTCGGATCAGCTCGGACGTGAAGCGGCGCGTGAGCCTTTCGAGCTCGCGCGGCGAGAGCGCGTGCGGCTCGCAGCGAATGCCGCCCTTCGCGCCGCCGTACGGGAGCCGCAGGAGCGCGCACTTCCACGTCATCCAGGTCGCGAGGGCGGCGCACTCGCCGAGCGAGACCTCCGGGTCGTAGCGCATCCCGCCCTTCGTGGGCCCGAGTACCGTCGAGTGCTGCACGCGGTAGCCGGGGTAGATCTCCATCGAGCCGTCGTCGCGGCGCAGCGGAACGCTGACGATGACGGCGCGCTCGGGGAACGAGAGACGCTCGGCGACCGCGTCCGAGACCTCGGCGTACGGCAATGCCTGCTCGAACTGGGCGCGCGCCATGCGGAACAGCTGTGTGTCCCACTCGAGGACCGGCTCCGTCGGCGACGCATCCAGCTCGGACACGGCCGGAGTGTACGGGTGGACGCTAGGAGCCTGGCAGGCCGAGCTGCTCCGCGGCTGCTGCGGCGAGCTCACCCGCCGACATGCAGGCGCCGCCCCGCTCGCGCACGGCGTCCATCACGTCGAAGTAGAGCCTGTCCCAGCCGCGGGCGCTCGGCGCGTCGAACCGCTCCGGGTGCCAGAGGATCGAGAAGCCACCGCCGTGCTCGGCCGCCCAGTCGAGGAGCGCCAGGACGCGCGGCTTCGCCGCCTCGGCCGAGAGCCCCTCGTACCGCTCCTCGGCCAGAGTCGCGTCCATCACCGCGAGCGGCACCTCGATCAGATCGGAGGGCAGGTCGCGCGCCAGGTCCCACACGCGAAACGGATGCGCGGTGCCGGCGCGGAAGCCGAGCGCGTCGGGGAAGCCGAGCGAGGTGTCGTACCGGAAGCCCAGACCTTCGAGCGGAACGAGGTTCCTCTGGGGATCGACCCGGAGGTAGTGGTAGCGATGGCCGACGAGAGGGCCGTCTAGCTGGGCGAGCAAGGCGCGCTCGCGCGCGAGCCGGTCGAGATCCTCGGCCGCGAGATAGCTCCCGTGGAGACCGATCTCGGCTCCCGCGTCGGCCAGCGTCTCGACGAGCCTGGGACGAAGCCGCTCGTACGACTCGGGCGCGGCTCCGTCGGCACGGTGACCGTGACCGGCCATGACGAAGAACGTGGATCGCGAGCCGTACGCGCGCTCCTCCGCGGCGATCTCGGTGAAACGCCAATTCGGATCGCTGCCGCGGATCCGGTGCAGCGGCACGCGCGCGAGGCCGCGCGCCTCGTGCACCGCCGGCGCCACGCGACCGGCGAGCGCATGACCCTTGAGCCGCGCCGCTGCACCGCGCATGCCGATGCGGGTCCAGCGCCATGGAACGTCCACGTCGTGTGTGAGCGCCACCGCGAACTTCGCGCCGCCGTAACGCGGAGGAGGCAGCCCGAGCTCGCGCCGGAGGTGCTCGAGCGGCGGGTCGAGCGGGTCGAGGCAAGACGACGAGGCGAAGAAGCGGCCGTGACGGTCGCGCGGCGCCCCACGTTCTTCGATCCGCGCGAGGTGGAAGAACGCAGCCGCCAGGCCGTCTCCCTCCGGCAGCTCGCCGCGGTCGACCTTGTCCCAGGCGTCGGGCCGATATGGGATGTCCTCGCCGAGCCGAAGGTCACCCGCCCGAAGGGTCTCGAGAACCCATCGCGCCCGCCGCTCGACGCTCTCGCGAATCTCGACCCCGGTCGACATCGCGGCGAGTCTAGTGCCGGAGGTGCGCTCAGTACCCTTGCGCCCGATGACCGGCAGGCCTCAGTCGCTCGTCTCGCAGCTGCGCGGGCTGACCCGGGATTCGTTCATCTACGGCGTCGGCGGCCTCGTCTCGCGCTTTCTCGCGGTCTTCATGCTGCCGCTCTACACGAGCTACATCTCCGCCGGGGACTACGGCCGGATCGAGATCCTGATGGCCGCGATGGCGGTCGCGGTCACCCTGCTGCGTGGCGGCGCCAACTACGGCTTCATCCGCTTCTACTTTCTGGAGAAGGAGCCCGAGTACCGGCAGAGGCTCGTCCGCACCGTCTTCTGGGCGCAGATGGCGTATTCGACGGTCGGGCTCGTCCTCTGCGTCGTCCTCGCCCACGACATCGCCGTCTGGTTCGGCGTGACGCAGCAGGGCCCACATCTCCAGGGCAGCGGCACGAA
>JAICME010000154.1 GCA_025929425.1 Thermoleophilia bacterium
ACACGCCCGGGTCGCGACAGCGACGAACTGATCCGGTCAGTCTTGCTCCTGGTCGAGCGGTACACGCGCGAGTACGTCGCCGCCCGGGCCGTAGATGACCGCCTGCGGGCTCGGCGTTTGGGGACGAGACCCACCATTGAGGTGGTGAAGGATCTTCGCGATTAGAGACTTCAGCGCGTTCTCGCTCCCCTGCGTACTGAAGTAGAAGTCGACGGGATTCTCGGGGAGGTCGGCTCCTGGGACGCCTCGCTCCTCGAGAGGCTGGGACTTCATCGTGACGGTCCATCCCTCGCTCTCGAGCTCCGCGACGAGAGCGACGTACTCATCGTGGTGCGTGCTCTCTTCGACGACAGTCGGGTCGATGATCAGAGAAACCATGGGACGATTTTACGGCTTGTCCCGGGCCGTACCATCAGCCCCAAGCGTGACGGACTCGTGGCGCCCGGAGCAGCAGCCGACGCAGCTGTGACTTCGTGCCCGACGCCCGGCACGCATCGTCGGAGCGGCGAGCCGACCGTCCTGGCGCCGGGCAACTTCGATGACCGCTACGGAGTGGGTAAAGTGATTGGCACACGCCCTTCCGCCGCCTGTGCTCTCAACGGCTCTGGGACGCATCGTTTTCCGGGCTCGAGCAGCGTGCCCGGGGCATGCCCAAGGAAGGGACAGTTTCGATGGATTCCTCTGAGTCCGTCTACTTCGATCTCGCTGACGGTACAAGCGTTGCTGTGCAGAGCAGTAACTATCGTCGCGTCTACGAGGGGTTATGGAAGCTCTCTAGCGTGCCGGGAGCCGTCTCGACGGCCGCGCTTCTTCTCAGTGCGACTCGGCGTGCCGGCTATCCGCAAGGCGTCGAGCTCGACGCAGTGCAAAGTGCGGCGCTCAGAAGCGCCATGAGCCGTTCCAAGCCTAGGGACGGCGCGTGAGACGCGAGTGCCCGACTTGCGGCCGGCTCATCTACCTCAACCGCGAGGGCCTATACCGCCGTCACTTCGGCGCCCAGCCCGGCGGGAGCGTCCGCCTCTGCGCAACATCCGGCCAGGCGCCTCCCGGCGTCGTGGCGTGCGCTACGCCGCCTCGACCTGTAGCAGTCCGACCCAATGGCGACACGTCCTCGGCCGCTTAGGCAGGTGACCTGTGAACTCGCTTCGCCGGAGCAACAGGACGTTCTGGCGACCATCCACCAGTCGCAGTGAGCTCGCGGCCCGGGTTCGCTTGGTGCGCTTCGCAGACCCGTCCGCGGTACTTCTGTGCTAGGTAGAGGATGACGGCGGCCGAGGCGAGGGTGCTGAACTGGAGCGCGATGAACACGAGGTCGGCGCGATGGATGGCGAGCGCGCCGACGAGCAGGCTGGCCACGAGCCACATCGCCCAGGCGCGACGGCTGATGCCGGCCGAGCAGTGTTCCCTCCCTAGGTGGACGACCTGTGGCACATAGGCGAGCATCGAAACGGCGATGCCGGCGATACCGAGGATCTCGAACACAGGCTCTTCATCTCCTGTCGCGAGACCTCGCAGTTCCCAGGTCGAGGGAGCTACGGGGTCACGGGAATCGACGAACGCGAGCGGCGTCAGGCTGTCGAGCGCCTGGCCGTTGGCTGTCTTACGGCTCGACGACCCGGTCGCGGGTGACTGTTGTGGTTGTGCCTCCGGTTGTCGTTCTGCCTCTGGCGCTGAAGCCGCCCCAGCTCGACCAGAAGAAGAGCGAGGTGGCGAAGCCGACAACGCCGACGATGAGCAGGATGACACCGATCGTATGAATGTTCATCCCGGATACCGTTGCGTTGACGGCCCAGATCAAGGCGGCGCCGGCGGCGGCCAAGAGAAGACTGACGCTAATACCCATTTCAATTACCTCCGTGTGTTTTCGTGAGTGACTGTTGACCCGATCTCGCCGGAACCGGTCGGTAGTCGTTGGTCAGCGGCGGGCGAGTCGGCGGCCGCTTGGCGTGTCTGACGGTGTGTAGTTGAGTTGGTAGTAGTGGTAGAGGGTCGACTCGTCCGCTTGGGAGAGCTCGTCGCCTTCCAGTTCAAGGGTCGGCGCGCCTTTGACCTCTGCCCTGGACGCTGACACCTGCAGGTCGTCGGGCCCGAGCGTTACCTCGGTCAGTGGAACGAACGTGAGATGGCGTCCGATCAGACCTTCCTTGACCGTGGCGAACTGAGGCTGATCCGTTCCCACATCGAAGTAGACGTCCTCGAGCCTGCCGATCCGTTCACCGTTACGATCGACCAAGTCCTTGCCGTGCCATTCGCTGAAATCGCGGTAAGCCACGGTCCGCTCCGCCTCCGCCTCGGTTGCGTTCGCGTCGGCCCCCGGCGGGTTCTCGTGAATCGCGTCGTCGACGGCGACTTCTTCGCTCGGAAGGTCGGCTGCAGACGGGGATGGGGATGGGGATGCTTCAGTCATCTCTCCTCCGATGGTCGAGGCGTGGTCGCCGACCAGGCTGAATAGGTCGGCAGCGATCTGCTCCAACCCGCAACGCTTGAGGGGAGGACGTTCAGCCGGGCCACACTTTGGGAGCCGGCGAACAACTCCACAGCACCGATGATTACAGCACTGCTAACAAGCAGACTAGCACGCTGACGTTCCAGCCGCGTCCCGGCCGGGTCTGGTGGCGACCGCAGCCCGGCGTCGGCGTACGCTCGTGGCGTGCGGCGCGCTGGATGCGACGGAGTGTGTGAATGCCGGTGATAGGCAGCACACGGTCGGTTGGGCATCGAGATCAGCCTGCGCCCGCCCAACCGCAGCAGCTTGCGCTGGCAGCTGCGGCGGCGCTGGCCGTAGCCGACGCGTTGAGTGAGCTCGGTTCGTCGGCCCTGGGCCTTTCGAGTGTCGAGGCGGGCCATCGTCTGAGCGTGTACGGGCCGAATGCGGTGCTCTCGCACGGGGTCAGCGCGCTTTCGGTTCTCGTCCGGCAACTCCGCAGCTATCTGCTGCTGCTCCTGCTTGTTGCGGCGGTCGTCTCGGCGGCTGTCGGCGATCGCACCGAGGCGGCGATCATCGGGGGGATCATGCTGATGAGCGTCGGGTTGAGCTTTCTGAACGAGTACCGCTCCGAGAAGGCGGTCGAGGCCTTGCATTCGCAGATCCGCCATCTCGCTTTCGTCGATCGTGACGGGCAGCCGGCAGAGGTTCGTGTGAGCGAGATCGTCCCCGGCGATCTCGTCCACCTTCGCGTGGGTGACGTCGTGCCGGCCGACCTGCGCTTGATCGACGTTCACGACCTGGAATGCGACGAGTCGGTGTTGACCGGTGAGTCGCAAGCCGCGGCCAAGACGGCTGACGCACGGCCGCCCGGGGAATCGTCGCTCGCCCTCCCCTCCTGCGCGTTCATGGGAACGGTGGTACGCAGCGGCGACGGACGCGGCCTCGTCGTACAGACCGGCGCGCGCACTGCCTTTGGCGCAATCGCGCTGCGCTTGGCCGAGCGACAAGGCCAGACATCCTTCCAGCAGGGGCTGCAGCAGTTCTCGCGGCTGCTCGCCACCGTCACCGCGCTGCTGGCGGGCTCGATCTTCCTTATCAACGCTGCGCTCGGCCGCTCGCTGCTGCAGTCGGCCCTGTTCGCGCTCGCGATTGCCGTCGGTCTGACACCGCAGCTGCTGCCGGCGATCGTGACCGTCAGCCTCGCCACCGGAGCACGCCGGCTGGCGCGACGCAGGGTGATCGTCAAACGCCTGGTCTGCATCGAAGACCTCGGCAACGTCCAGGTCCTGTTCACGGACAAGACCGGGACCTTGACCGAAGGGCACATCTCCTTCACGCAGTCACTCGACTGGCACGGCAAGCCGAACGCCGACGTCTTCGCGCTCGGTCTGGCCTGCAGCGACAAGACCGGAAACGAGGTCGACCGTGCACTCCACGCCACCCCGACCGCGGGCGGAAACACTCCCGACTGGCCGACGCTTGACGAGCTGCCGTTCGACCACGAGCGCCAGCTCGCGTCGGTCCTCGTCGACGCACCGCAGGGCAGGCGGCTGATCGCCAAGGGCGCCCCCGAAGGCGTCCTCGCCCGCTGCACAAGCGTCGCCAGCGAGGCTCAGGCGACCCTCGACCGACTGTTTGCCTCCGGCATGCGGGTCGTCGCCGTCGCCAGCCGCCCGGTCACGCTCGAGCGTCTCAGCCACGACGACGAGCGCGAGCTCTCCCTGGAGGGCTTCCTCTGCTTCAGCGACCCTGCCAAGGCAAACGTGCAGGAGTCGCTTGCCCGTCTCGCTCGGCTCGGGATCATGGTCACGATCGTCACCGGCGACAACGGCCAGGTCGCAGCGCACCTCTGCCGCGAGGTCGACCTCGACCCGGGCGAGGTCCTAACCGGCACGACGATCGAGGAACTCGACGACGACGCGCTCCTGAAGCTGCTGCCGCAGACGACGATCTTCGCCCGTGTCACCCCGGAACAGAAGTCGCGGATCATCCGCGCCCAGCGCAGCCTCGGTGCGGACGTCGGCTTCCTCGGCTACGGCGTCAACGACGCGATCGCCCTCCACGACGCTGACGTCGGCATCTCCGTCGAGTCGGCCGCCGACGTCGCCAAGGACGCCGCCGATGTCGTCCTGCTCGACAAGGACCTCGGGATCATCGCCGACGGCGTCGTCGAGGGCAGGCGCATCTTCGCCAACACGATCAAGTACGTGCTGATGGGCACCTCCTCCAACTTCGGCAACATGTTCTCCGCCGCCGGCGCGTCACTGTTCCTGTCGTTCCTGCCGATGCTGCCGACGCAGATCCTGCTCAACAACCTCCTCTACGACGTCAGCGAGATGACGATCCCGACAGACACCGTCGACGAGGAACTGCTCGCCCGCCCCTCCCAGTGGGACATCCGTCTGATCCGCCGCTTCATGTCCTTCTTCGGGCCGATCTCGAGCCTCTACGACTTCCTCACCTTCGCCGTCATGCTCCGGGTGTTCCACGCGCATGCAACCCTGTTCCGCTCCGGCTGGTTCGTCGAATCGCTCACGACCCAGACGCTCGTCATCTTCGTCATCCGCACCCGCCGCGTCCCCTTCTTCAAGAGCCGCCCCAGCACACCACTCCTCACCGCCACCCTCACCTGCGCCGCAGTCGGCGTCGCCTTGCCATACATCGAACCCTTCGCGCGCCTCTTCGGCTTTCAGGCGTTGCCGCTCTCCTTCCTCGCCGTCCTCGCAGGCATGATCGTCACCTACCTCGCGCTCGCCCAGTTCGGCGTCGCGCTCTTCTTCAAGCCACACGGCGGCCGCCCGCTCGCCCGCGCCATCGGCCGCCACGAACGCGACATCCGACGCAGAGCGTCACGCTGGCACATCTGGCCACACGGCACCCCGTCACCGCGGGTCGACGCACGTCTCTAGAGGTGCTCTGCGGGCAGCAATAGGGCAGCAAACGTCTGGAACGGCCCCGCTCAACCATGCGAGAACGGCGTCTTGTGGTCCGCTCCTGGCCCAGGGCGAAAACGCAAGAGATCTGCAAGTCGTCCTTTCGGCTCGTCGCTTGTGCGCCGGTCTCACAAGCACAACCAGGTCATCGGCAGGTGGCTGCCGGCTAGCCACGCCGGCGGGGCTGAGTTGCCGCACGCCGGTTGGCCGACCCCCTCTGTCTGGCCGGCGTTCCATCGACTCACCAACGCTCGCACCGAGGAGCGCGTGCTAAAGAGGCGTCTTGGCCACGACGATCCGTTTGGACGAAGAAGGCGGCCGCCGGACGCGACGCGGGCCGCTCGCGCACCGCTACTGGGCCTCGGCCGCGATGGTCGTGTTTGCGCTCGTGCCGTATTTGGCGCTGTCGGCGGCGATCGGGCCGATCACGCCGGTCATCGCCCACCAGCTGCAC
>JAICME010000112.1 GCA_025929425.1 Thermoleophilia bacterium
AGCGAAGCTTTCGCCTCGCCTCCTGCTGCAGCGTCGAGGTCATGAAGGGCGCCGCGGGTTTCCGCGTGTACGGCTTCTCCTCGACGCTGCGTACCGCGAACGCCGACTCCTGCAGGCCCTCGGCGAGGCCCCGCGCCGCGCCCCCTCGGGGCGGTCGTGCGCCTCCCCGCCCTCCGCCGCGCCGGGCCCTCCGCCCCGCCCGCCCCCCCCCCGCCGGCCGTCGAGGGAGACGAGGCGCGCCTCGAACGAGTCCGGATCGAACGTCCCGAGCAGATCCCACCACTGGGCCGCGCGAAACGCCATCCGCTCGCGCTCGCGTTCGACGACGAGGCGCGTTGCCACCGACTGGACGCGGCCGGCCGACAACCCGCGCATGACCTTCTTCCAGAGAACGGGCGAGACCTCGTAGCCGTAGAGACGGTCGAGGATGCGACGGGACTCCTGCGCGTCGACGAGCCGCTCGTCGACCTCCCGCGTCTCGCCGAGCGCACGCTCGATCGCGTCGCGGGTGATCTCGTGGAAGACCATCCGCCGCACGGGAACCTTCGGCTGCAGCACCTCGAGCAGGTGCCATGCGATCGCCTCCCCCTCACGATCCTCGTCCGTCGCGAGCAACAGCTCATCGGCGTCGGCGAGCTGCTTGCGGAGCTGCGCGACCGTCTTCTTCTTGTCCGGATCGACCACGTAGAGCGGTTCGAACTCGTGCTCGACGTCCACGCCGAGACGCGCCCAGGACTCCCCTTTGTACTGCTCGGGGATCGCGGCCGCGCTGTCCGGAAGGTCGCGAATGTGGCCGACGGAGGACTCGACGATGAAGTCCGGCCCTAGGTAGCCGGCGATCGTGCGCGCCTTCGCGGGCGACTCGACGATGACGAGACGCTTTGGCACGGCCGGTCACGATAGCCACGCCGCAGGCGGAATACTCTTGTCGTGCGCCCACCGCTCGCCTACCAGGTCGTCGCCCTGCTGAGCTGGCCCGTTCTCTACGGGCTCTTCCGGCTGCGCGCCCGCGGCCGCGGGAACCTGCCGGCGACGGGCGGTTACGTCCTCGCCTGCAATCACGTCTCGAGCCTCGACCCGTGGCCGCTCGGGCTGCCCCTCTGGCCGCGCCGGTGGCTCCGCTTCATGGCCAAGTCCGAGCTCTACTGGTGGCCCCTGAGCCTCGTGCTGAACGGCGCCGGCGCGTTCAAGATCCGGCGCGGCCTGGGTGACCGGGAGGCGATCGAGACTGCGGTACAACTCGCCCGTGAGGGTCACGTGGTCGCGATGTTCCCGGAGGGAACGCGGCGGGCGAAGGGTCTCGCGAAGAAGCACCAGGCACGGCCCCGCTCGGGCGCGGCCCGGATCGCGCTCGAGGCGGGCGTCCCCCTTGTCCCGGCTGCCGTTGCGGGAACCGACCGCCTGCTCAGGCTCGGCCCGCTGCGCATCGCCTACGGGCCGCCGCTCGAGATGGACGATCTCCGGGCAAGCGAGGACACGCGAGGCGCGTCGCAGGAGGCGACCGGCCGGCTGATGGCACGCATCGCGGAGCTCGAGTCGTCGCTGTGAGCGCACTGCTGGCGATCGACGGCGATTCGTTCGCCCATCGCGCGTACCACGCGCTCCCGAAGTCGATCCGGCTCAACGCCGTGGTCGGCTTCACGAACATGCTCGTCCGGCTCTGGCAGGCAGAGCAGCCTGACGCGGTCCTCGTCGCGTGGGACACGCTCTCGGTGCCGACCTACCGCCACGAGGCGTTCGCCCCGTACCAGTCAGGCCGCGTCTTCAAGGACTCGATCGTCGAGCAGCTCGAGATCCTGCCGGAGGTCGTGAGCGCGTTCGACTTCCTCGTCGCGAAGGCTCCGGGCTACGAGGCGGACGACTTCCTCGCGGCCGCCGCGAGGGACTGGCCGGGAGACGTGCTCGTGGCGACGTCCGACCGCGACGCGTTCCAGCTCGCGAGCGACCGCGTCACGATCCTTCAGCCGACGCGCGGCGTGAGCGAGCTCGCGCGGATCGGCCCCGCGGAAGTCCGCGAGCGCTACGGCGTGGAGCCGGAGCAGGTTCCCGACCTGATCGCGCTGCGCGGCGATCCCTCCGACAAGCTCCCGGGGGCGCGCGGCATCGGGCCGAAGAAGGCGGCGGAGCTCCTCGCGCAGTACGGGTCCCTCGAGGCGGCGCTCGCGGACGGACGGTTCGCGGCGGAGGCGGAGGACTTGAGGCTCTTCCGGCGAATCGCCACGATGGACGCCTCCGCTCCCCTTCCTCCCCTCGCAGAAACATCCCCGGCGTGGGCGGAGGCGTCTTCCTATCTCGAAGGACTCGGCCTCGGCGGAGTCGCCGAGCGCGTGGGCGCGCTATCGACGTCCTGAGCCATCCGGCGATGGCGCGGCTGCACCCGACCGGCAGCCATCCCGAGCGGCCGGAGCGGCTGGCCGCTCTGCTCGAGCACCAGTACGTCTGGAGCGAGGGGCGCGCCGCCACGACGGAGGAACTGGAGCTGTGCCACACAGCCGAGCACGTGGAGCTCGTCCGCGGCGTGGAGGATCAGGTCTGGCTCGATCCCGACACGGTCTGCACGGCGACGACCTTCGAGGCGGCTGCGCTCGCGGCCGGGACCGCAATCGAGGCGGCGTTGCGCGGAGGGTTCGCCCTCGTCCGGCCCCCGGGTCACCACGCCCTTGCCGCCCGCGCGATGGGGTTCTGCGTCTTCAACAACGTCGCCGTGGCCGCGCGCGCGGCGCAGCGGCGTCTGGGCCTCGAGCGGGTGGCCATCGTCGACTTCGACGTCCACCACGGAAACGGCACGGAGGCGATCTTCCGGGAAGACGACAGCGTCCTCTTCGTGTCGATGCACCAGTGGCCGTTCTATCCGGGGAGCGGCGGGCCCGACGACCAGGCGGAGACGACGGTCAACGTGCCGATGCAGGCCGGGTCGGGCGACGCCGATTATCTCGACGCCTTCGATCGCGTTGTTCGGCCGGCGGTGGAACGCTTCGATCCGGGCCTCGTTCTCGTCTCGGCCGGCTTTGACGCGCATGCCGACGACCCGCTCGGAGGCATGCGCATCAGCGAGCCCGGTTTCCGGGAACTGGCGCGGCGGTGCCGGGGGCTGTCCGACCGGCTCGCCGCCGTGCTCGAAGGCGGCTACAACCTCGAGACGCTGCCGAGCCTGGTCGACGCGGCCCTCGACGGCTTCACGAGCTGAAGAGCCTCGGGGTCAGGAGCGCGCGAGAGCGAGTTGCTCGAGGGCTTCGCGCCGTGACGAGACGCCGAGCTTGCGGAGGAGGCTCTTCACGTGGGAGCGGACGGTGTGCTCGGAGATGAAGAGCCGCTGTGCGATCTCGTCCGTCCCGTGATGCTCGTCGAGCAGGAGCAGTACCTCGAGCTCGCGGGCGGAGAGGAGTGATGCGATGCGGTCGGGCACGCCCGAGCCACGCCCACCCGAGCGCACCTGCTCGAGCAGCCTGCGCGCGACCGGTCCGGAGAGCGCGGCCTCACCGTGCACGACGCCGTCGAGGAACTCGGCGATCCGGTCGGGGGACTCCGTCTTGAGGAGGTAGCCGGCCGCGCCGCCACGAATCGCAGCGAGGAGGTTCTCCTCGGTCCCGGAGGCCGTGAGGACGACGACCTCGCAACCGGGTGCCGCCTCGCGGAGCCGCGGCAGCGCAGCGAGACCGTCGAGGCCGGGCATCAGGAGGTCGAGGAGGATGAGGTCGGGCTGTGTCGCTGCCGCGGCTGCGATCGCCTCGTCACCGTCCGCCGCGAGCCCCACGAGCTCGAAACCGTGCGAACGCAGAAGCGCCGCAAGCGCCTCGCGGGTCAGAGGATGGTCGTCGACGACGAGGATGCGAGCTGCCACGGATCCCTTATCGGCAGCAGCGCTTCTGCCGACAAGGGGTAGGTGGAAAGACGACGTACCGACCTGCAGGCCTGGCTGTGGGGTGAGGTCGTCCTGTCCGGGCTGCTCGCGGCAAGCCTCGCGCTGTTCCTCGCGTATCCGGCCCTGCGCACGCAGTACGACAGGCCGCAACTCCTGCTGGTCCTCGAAACCACCATCGCGCTGGCGGGCGTCCTCGTCGCTCTTCTGGCCGCCCTCCGCTTCTCGGTCGTCGGCTCACGGACCGACTTGCTGCTCGCGGCCGGCTTCCTGGTGGGGTCGATGTCCACGATCGCTTTCGCGATCATTCCGGCGCTCGACGGCGGCTCTCTCGATCGCGCGGACGGATGGGCGGCGCTCGTGGGCGGGATCGCGGCGCAGGGTCTCGTCGCAATCGCACCGTTCCTCGGCGGCCGCAGCAGGGCCCGCGACCGCGCGCTGCGTGACACCGTCTTAGTGGCGGCAATCGCGCTCGTCGGCGCGTGGCTCCTCCTTCGTGCCCACGGCGGCGACCTCCCGGCGCTCACCTCGTTGCCGGGAGTCGGCCATGCTCCCGCAGGCCTGGCTTCAGCGCTGGCCGTTCAGGCGCTCCTCGATCTCCTTGCCGTCGTCGGCTGGGGTCGAAGGCTCGCGAAGACGGGAGACGACCTCGCGAAATGGCTCGCGCTCGGCTTCACCCTCCAGCTCTTCGCGGCTCTGCACCTCGTCTTCACTCCGCCCCGAGGCGCCAACTACGTCGCCACCGGCGACTTCCTGCGCCTGCTCGCGTCCGGCCTCATCCTCGTCGGCGCCTGGCGGGCGATCCGGTCGGCCGAGCTCGGGCGGGCGATCGCCGAGGAGCGGGCACGCGTCGCCCGCGAGATCCACGACGGCCTCGCGCAGTATCTGTTCGCGGTCACGACGCATGCTCAGATGCTCGCGAGCGGCACTCCCGTGGAAGAGGTCGGTCCACCGCTCAAGCAGGCTGCGGCACTCGCGCAACAGGAGGCGCGGTTCGCCGTCCTCGCGCTGTCGTCGGCGAGCGGTACGGCATCGTTCGACTCTGCGCTGCGCCGCTACGTCGAGTTCCTCACGGCGGACGGCATGCTCGACGTGGATCTCGAGATCGACCCGGCGATCCGCCTCGCCCCCGACGAGCAGATCGAGATCTTCCGCATCGTCCAGGAGGGGCTCGGCAACGTCCGCCGGCACGCGAATGCGACGCGCGCGGAGGTCGTGATCGGGCAGCGCCCCTCCGGCGAGCGGTTCGTCGCGATCGAGGACGACGGCGAGGGCTTCCCGCCCGATCTCGCGACCACCGGGCACGGGCTGCGGAACATGCGCGACAGGGCGTCGTCGATCGAGGGCGGTTTCAGCGTCCGCAGCACCCCCGGACGAGGCACCGCGCTCGAAGTCGTTTTGCGGACGTAGCCCGCTTCCCACTCGTCCGGGTTTCAGCCTAGAGTGCAGCGGCGTGGGTCGCTCTATCGCTCTGCTCGCCGCAGTCGTGCTCTGCTGCACGCTCGTCGCCTCGGCAGCGGCTGGGAAGCGGCCGGACCAGCACCTGACCCTCTTCGCCGACTCGTCCGGGGCGTCGCTCGGCTGGGACTCGACGGCCAAGAGAATCGTCGAACATGGCAATCGTGTCCTCTTTGAGCTGCATCCATGCGGGCGCCTGGTCCAGCCCGGCTGCATCACACCTCCCCCGCCGAGCGTCCTCTCGGTGGTCCGCGAGCTCGGACGGAGGATCGGGCCGACCGTGGTCGTCTTCGTCGGCTACAACGACGACCCGGCCACGTACCGGAACGGGATGCCCTCCGTGTTGAGGGCGATGCGGAACCACGGCGTCAAACACGTGATCTGGCTGACTCTGCGCGCGGTCTACAAGCAGTACGTCGACATCAACCACGCGATCTACGCGGCCAGGCAGAAGTGGCCGATCATGACCGTGCTCGACTGGAACCGCTACTCGGCATCCCATCCCTCGTGGTTCAGCGGAGACGGAATCCACATGACCGGCTCCGGTGCGTTGGCGTACGCGACCTATCTGCACCGGTCGCTGAAGCGGCTCGGCCTCACGGGGCCTGCGCCCGCCGGATAGAGACACGAGGCGATCGTCGGCGACGCGAGTAGAAAGCCCCCGCGTTTGCGGGGGCTTTCCGTAGCAGGCCTGTAAGCCGGATTTTGTCGAGGGTGACCATCCATCTGTGCAGCTACCCGGCTCCTCGGCGGGCCGCGTCGGCGGAGCCTGTTCGCCTTGCACCGGACGGGGTTTGACGAGCCGGCCCCGTCGCCGGGGCCGCTGGTGAGCTCTTACCCCACCGTTTCACCCTTACCGGCCGCGACTCCGGAGATTCGCGACCGGCGGTCTGTTTTCTGTGTCACTTTCCGTCGGCTTTCGCCGCCTCCCTCACGGGAGCGTCCTGCCCTGCGGTGTCCGGACTTTCCTCGACGCCTCCGGAGAGGCGCCGCGGCCACCCGGCCTGCACCGGGAGTGTAGCCTCGCCCGGTGGCAAGCCCTTTCCCGCTCGCCTTCTCCAAGGGGAACCGGGCGCTCGCGGTGCGACTCGGCGCGCCGGAGGAAACCGGCCAAGCGCTGGCTGCGCCAGCTAGATCTTCCTCAGCCGGCCTGCTGACCGGCGGCGTCCGTAGCCGAGCCCGCACCCGCGAGCCTGCCGTGCAGCTGCATGCCGCACTCGGGGCAGCGCACGAGCGCGCCCTCGTGGAGGACGAACTCGCCGCAGACCAGGCACTCGAGCGAGGCGCCGCGCAGCACCGCAAGAAGCTCCTGTTCGAGCGTCCGGTGGAGTGAGGTCAGCCCACTCACAACTCGCGGAACACCCCGACGACCTTGCCGAGGACCTGGACATGGGAGGCGTAGATCGGCTCGAGCGCCGAGTTCTCGGGCTGCAGCCGAATGCGGCCGCTCTCGCGGAAGAACCGCTTCACGGTCGCCTCGTCGGCCGTCTCGTCGTCGCCTGCCAGGGCTACCACGATCTCGCCGTCCCGCGCGTCCTGGGCGCGCCGCACGACGACGACGTCGCCGTCGAGAATCCCCGCTTCGATCATCGAGTCGCCCTTGACCCGCAGGAGGAAGTCGCCACGGAGCGTCTCGGGCACGGCGATCTCGTCCTCGATGTTCTGCTCCGCCAGCAGCGGCCCGCCGGCAGCGATCTGCCCCAGCAGCGGCAGCTTCGGTAGCTCCGCGACGACGCTCTCGACCGGTTTGCCGCGGCCGATGAGCTCGAGCGCACGCGGCTTCGTCGGATCGCGGCGCAGCAGCCCCGCCCGCTCGAGGTTCGCGAGGTGGGCGTGGACGGTGGAGGGAGATGCGAGACCGACTGCTCCGCCGATCTCGCGAACGGTGGGCGGGTAGCCGTGCCGATCGACGTAGTCGACGATGAAGCTCCAGATCTCGCGCTGGCGGCCGGTCAGCTCGGCTGTCGTCTGCATCTCCCGCGCCGGGGGTGGGGGGAGTGGCGAACACGTGTTCGACAGCAGGGTACGGACTCCTCCGGACGGCGTCAAACGTCTCCTAAAGAGTCAAACGCCCCCCAAAGAAAAGGCCGCCCTGGGGCGGCCCGTCAGTGCGCTGGAGAGGACTTGAACCTCCACGGCCTTTTAAGGCCACTAGGCCCTCAACCTAGCGCGTCTACCAATTCCGCCACCAGCGCGAGAGCCCGCGCAGTGTAGCCCCTACTTCAGGTAATGGAACAGGGCGATGCTGTTCGCAAAGAAGAGCACCGCGAGCACCATCGTGACGCGCGTGAGGTTGCGCTCGACGATGTGTGTTCCGCCCTGCGAGGCAGGGGTGAAGCCCATCCCTCCCATGCCGGCGTCGCGGCCCGAATGCATGAGGACGGTGGTGGTCAAGCCGACGACGATGAGCACCTGGACAACTGCGAGGAACGCGAGCACGCGCTCAGGGTAGCCGTCGGTGCGTGACTTCGACGATCGTCGCCACGAGCTCCGAGGCTATGCGGTCCTTCGTGACATACCCCGACGCGCCCGCCGCCCGCGAGCGGTCGACATCGGCCCGCGAGTTCGAGCCGGTGAGCATCAGGACGCGGACGTCGTCGCTCGACGCGCGGATCTCGCGCGTGGCTTCGAAGCCGTCGAGGACCGGCATGCTGACGTCCATGAGGACGACGTCCGGGCCGAGCTTCCGTGCGAGCTCCACCGCCTGTTCGCCGTCCGCTGCCTGACCCACCACCTCGATCCGCTCGTCGCTGCCGAGGATCGCCTCGAGCGCCTCGGCAAACAGCCGATGGTCGTCGGCGATGAGGACGCGGAGCGGCTTGGGCTTCGATCTGCGGGCGCGCATCCCGCTCATCCTGGCTGTTAGCGTCGATTTGTGGAAGAGGACGTCCGCGCCCGGATCCAGAAGCTACTCGTGACGGGCGACAATCGCCTGAAGCAAGGCGTCGATCCGGCCAAGGCGCGCGAGAGCTGGGAGCAGGCCCTCGCACTCGCGCGCGAGGCGGGGTTCGAGCATCGGATCCGGCCTCTCGTGGAGGTCAGGCTCGCGGATCTCGACCAGCAGCCCGGCTGAGGATCGCCTCGATCCGCTCCGCCTGGCGGTGGACGTCGTGCTCTGCCGTCGCCTCCCGGGCGGCGTCGTTCGGGCACGGCAACGCAACAGCCTGCTCGAGCGCCCGCGCCAGCGCTTCCACGTCGAGCGGATCCACGAGCACGCCGGCCTCGGGCGTCACGAACTCCGG
>JAICME010000034.1 GCA_025929425.1 Thermoleophilia bacterium
CAACGGCGGCCGGACGCTCGCCGTGCACTGGCGGAGCGGTCGTCCGTGGCTGAACGTCGCCGTGGGCACGTGGCGGATCTCCTATCCGCGCGCCGGCATTCCGTGGACCTGGGTCGGAGGAGGGATCGGCGGCGGTCTCGGGCTTCTCGCCGCCGGAGCGCTATTCCTGAGGCGCCGCCGCGGTCAGGAACTCCAGGAGCACGCTCGACAGCAGCTCGGGCTCGCGTAGCGTCACATAGTGGTCGGAGTCGAGCTCGAGGTGTCGCGCGTTCGGCGCCTCCCGCTCGACCAGCGGGCCGATCTCGCGCATCCCTCTGGGGTCGTGTGACGCGGTCACGATGAGGGTCGGCACTGCGAGCTCGGCGAGCCGCTCCTTCGCCGGCAGGCCCGGCAGCTCGAGCGGCTCGACGCCGTCCGGCAGCGGGTTGGCGTCGGGTGTCGCGCGCCAGAGCTGCCGGATCCGGTCGTCGGCACCCAGCGGCGCCCAGACCTCAAGGTCGATCTCCATCATCGCCTCGGTCTTGTCCTCGGCCGCCTCGAAGCGCGCCTCGTGCTCCTCGGTGTACGCGTCGTTGTCATGGCCGCCCAGACCCGGCGCGACTCCGGCAACGGCCCAGAGCCGGTCCGGGTGCGTGAGCGCGATGTCGAGCGCGAGCTTTCCGCCGAGCGAGAGGCCGACGAGGGCGGCCCGCTCGATCCCGAGTTCGTCCAGCACCCCGATCGCGTCGTCGTGCCACGACCAGGGCGCGTTCGGCCCCGTCGAGCGGCCGTAGAACCGGAGGTCGCTGCGGATCGTGCGGAACCGCTCGGCAAGGAACGGGACAACCGGCTCCCACAGTCCCGAGTCGCCGAGGCCGCCGTGCAGGAGCAAGACCGCGGGTCCGCTGCCGGCCTCGTCGTACCAGAGGCGTGCGCCGTTGACGTCGACCGAGGGCACGGCGCGACCTTATCCTCCGGCCGGTATGGATTTCGAGCACGTTCTCGTCGTAGGCGCCGGCCAGATGGGAGGCGGAATCGCCCAGGTCGTCGCGGCATCCGGCCGGCACGTCTCCCTGCACGACCCGTATCCCGGCGCCATCGAGCGGGGTCTCTCGACGATCCGCAACAGCCTCGAGAGGCTCGCGGAGAAGGGCGGTGCAGACCCCGACGAGGTTCTGCAACGGATCACTCCGGTCGACGAGATCGTCCCGGCCGCGCTGATGATCGAGGCGGTCGTCGAAGACCTCGACACGAAGGCCGAGGTCTTCCGTGCGGCGGACAAGACGCTGCCCGAAGGGGCGGTGCTCGCGTCGAACACTTCGTCGATCCCGATCACGCAGCTCGCCTCGGTGACCGACCGGCCCGACCGCGTGATCGGCATGCACTTCTTCAACCCGGTGCCCGTCCTGAAGCTCGTCGAAGTGGTGCGCGGTCGCGAGACCTCGGACGAGACGGCGGCCGCGATCACGACTCTGGCGGAGGCGCTCGGAAAGACACCGGCGGTCGCCAATGACTTCCCAGGCTTCGTCTCGAACCGGATCCTGATGCCCTTCATCAACGAGGCCGCCTGGGCGCTGCACGACGGCGTCGCGGAGGCGGAGGCGATCGACACGATCGCGAAGCTCGGCTTCGCGCACCCGATCGGGCCGCTCGCGCTCGCCGACCTGATCGGGCTCGACACGTGTGTCGCGATCATGGAAGTGCTGCACGACGGTCTCGGGGACGAGAAGTACGCACCGTGCCCGCTTCTGCGCGAGCACGTAGCAGCGGGTCGGCTCGGCCGCAAGTCGGGCCGCGGTTTCTACGCTTACGGCTGATGGATTTCGAGCTCTCGCCCGAGCAGAAGGAGATCCAGGCGCTGACCCGCGACTTCGTGCAGGCCGAGATTGCACCGCACGCAGCGGCATGGGACCGCGAGCACTGCTTCCCGCGCGAGCTCTTCGCCCGGCTCGCGGAGCTCGGGCTGATGGGCGTGTGCATCCCGGAGGAGTACGGAGGAGCCGGGGCCGACTTTCTCTCCTATGTCCTCGTGCTCGAGGAGCTCTCGAGGGGCGATGCGGGAGTCGGCGTCACCGTGGCCGTGCACACGAGCGCCGTGACGCTGCCGTTGCTCCGCTTCGGGACCGACGAGCAGCGCACGCGTTTCGTCCCGCCGCTCGCGCGCGGGGAGCACCTGGGCGCGTTCGCCCTGACGGAGGCGGAGGCCGGCTCGGACGCGGGCGCGCTCCGCACCCGGGCCGAGCCCGACGGCGACGGCTGGCGCATCACCGGGGCGAAGCAGTGGATCACGAACGGCCGCTACGCCGGCACATTCCTCCTCTTCGCCCGCACCGACCCGGACGCGGCAGGTGCGCGCGGGGTCAGCGCCTTCATCCTCGACGCCGCCGACGTCCAGGTCACCCGCGACGAGGAGAAGCTCGGCCTCAACTCGTCGGTGACGAACGACATCGTGATCGAGGACGCGTACGTGGATCACGACCGCCTGCTCCACGAGCGGAACCGAGGGTTCCGCGTCGCGATGCAGACGCTCGACGGCGGACGGATCGGCATCGCCGCCCAGGCCGTGGGCATCGCGCAGGCGGCGTTCGAGGTCGCGCGCGACTACGCCAAGGAGCGGCGCGCGTTCGGCCGGCGGATCGGCGAGTTTCAGGCGATCCAGCACAAGCTCGCGAACATGTCGATGGAGATCGACGCGGCTCGGCTGCTCGTATATCGCGCCGCCTGGCTGAAGCAGGCGGAGCGGCCGCACGCCGAGGCAGGCGCGAAGGCGAAGCTCTTCGCGTCGGAGATGGCGCGGCGCCAGACGGCCGAGGCGATCCAGATCCTCGGCGGCTACGGCTACACGAAGGAGTTCCCGGTCGAGCGCTACTACCGCGACGCGAAGATCACGGAGATCTACGAGGGGACGAGCGAGATCCAGCGGCTCGTCATCGCCCGCTCGATCCTGGGGCTCCAGGAGCACGTGGTCGCCACTCGTATCTGACGTCCGGAATCCTCTCCATCGTCGTGGCGCCGTCCGTGAACTCGACGGCAACGAGACCGCGCGCCTCGTAGAACGCCCGCGCCTCGCTCGCCTGGTGCGTCCAGAGCGAGAAACCCTCCGGGAGCAGCTGCCGGGTGTGCTCCAGCAGAGCAGTGCCGATTCCTCGGCCCTGGGCGTCCGGGTGGACGAAGAGGTGGTCGAGGTGGTCGTCGGTGATAGCCGCGAAGGCGACGACGCGGCCCTCGCTCTCGGCGACCCAGGTGTCGTGGCCGGGGAGGAGCCGCTCGCGCACGAAGCCGCGGGTCTCCTCCGGCGAATGAAGCGGCGGGAACCACGCCTGGGCGGCGCGGGCAGCGGTGAGCACGTCCGCGATCGCGTCGGCATCGCTTGCCGTGGCGCGTCTGAGCACGGCCGTAGGCTATGGGCATGCGCAAGCGCGACGAGCCCGTCCGCCTCACGCGCATCTACACGCGCGGCGGCGACCAGGGGGAGACGAGCCTCGGCGACGGCTCGCGCATCTCGAAGCTCGATCCGCGGGTCGCCGCGATGGGCGACGTCGACGAGCTCAACTCGCTCATCGGTCTCGCAGGTGGGCTCGACCGCATCCAGAACGAGCTCTTCGACCTCGGTGCCGATCTGTCCGTTCCGTTTGCGGGCCACGAGGACCGCCTTCGCGTCACGCAGGAAGCGGTCGACCGGCTCGAGCAGGAGATCGACGAGGCGAACGCGGCACTGCCCGAGCTGAAGAGCTTCGTGCTTCCCGGTGGGAGCGAGCGTGCGGCGCAGCTCTTCCTCGCGCGCGCCGTCTGCCGGCGGGCCGAGCGCGCGGCGCTGGCGGTCCGGGACACGAACCCGCTCGCCGCCGTCTACCTCAACCGGCTTTCGGACCTCCTCTTCGTCCTCGCGCGCGCGGCAAACGGCGAAGCCGGCGTCGACGAGCCGCTCTGGCGCCCCGGCGCCCCCTAACTACCCGGCTCCTACACTTCCGGCGATGGCGACGACGCGGAAGCCCGAAGGTGGCCGCGCCGGCTGGCGCGAGCGCTACGAGGCGACACCGGAACGGCAGGGCGAGCTCTTCTCGACGATCTCGGGCGTCGAGAACGAGCCGCTCTACTCGCCGGAGAACGTCGAGCTCGACTACGAGCGCGACCTCGGCTGGCCGGGCGCGTACCCCTTCACGCGCGGCGTCTACCCGTCGATGTACCGCGGCCGCCTCTGGACGATGCGCCAGTTCGCCGGCTTCGGTACGGCGGAGGAGACGAACGAGCGCTTCCGCTACCTCCGCGACCACGGACAGACGGGCCTCTCGACGGCCTTCGACATGCCTACCCTCATGGGCTACGACTCCGACCATCCGCGCTCCCTCGGCGAGGTGGGCCGCGAGGGTGTGGCGATCGACTCGCTCGCGGACATGGAGACGCTGTTCGACGGGATCCCGCTCGGCGAGGTCTCGACCTCGATGACGATCCACGCGCCGGCGGCGATGCTCCTTGCGTTCTATGCCGCGGTGGGGGAGGAGCAGGGAGTCCCACTCGACCGGATGCGCGGCACCGTCCAGACCGACATCCTCAAGGAGTACATCGCGCAGAAGGAGTGGATCTTCCCGCCGCTCCCGTCGATGCGGCTCGTCGTCGACATGGTCGAGTGGTGCTCGGAGCGCATGCCGCTCATGCACCCGGTCTCGATCTCCGGCTACCACATCCGTGAGGCTGGCTCGAACGCCGCGCAGGAGCTCGCGTTCACGCTCTCCAACGGCTTCGCGCTCGTGGAGGCGTGCCTCGAGCGCGGCCTCGACGTCGACTCGTTCGCACCGCGGCTCTCCTTCTTCTTCAACGCGCACCTCGACTTCTTCGAGGAGATCGCGAAGTACCGCGCCGCCCGCCGGATCTGGGCGCGCCAGATGCGAGAGAAATACGGCGCGCAGGATCCGCGCTCGTGGCTGATGCGCTTCCACACGCAGACCGCGGGCGTCTCGCTGACCGCACAGCAGCCGGAGGTGAACCTGATCCGGACGGCGATCGAGGCGCTGGCCGCGGTGCTCGGCGGGACGCAGTCCCTCCACACGAACTCCTTCGACGAGGCGCTCGCGCTGCCGACGGAGCACGCGGTTCGGCTTGCGCTGCGAACGCAACAGGTCATCGCACACGAGACCGGCGTCGTGAACACGATCGACCCGCTCGGCGGCTCCTACTACCTCGAGCAGCTCACGAACGAGCTCGAGCGGCAGGCGTACGACTACTTCGACCGGATCGACGAGCTCGGCGGCGTGATCTCCGCGATCGAGCAGAACTTCCAGCAGCGCGAGATCGCCGAGGCGAGCTTCCGCTACCAGTCCGAGGTGGAGCGCGGCGAGCGCATCGTGGTCGGCGTCAACCGGTACGAGCTCGAAGAGGAGCAGCCGATCGAGATCCTCCGCATCGACCCCGCGCTCGAGCAGAAGCAGATCGAGCGGGTGCAGGCGGTGCGGGCTCGGCGCGACCCTGACGCTGCCGAGGCAGCGCTTGCCCGGCTCAAGGAAGACGCCGCGCACGACGACCGCAACCTCATGGAGCCGATCCTCGAAGGCGCGCGCGCCTACGTGACGATGGGCGAGATGTGCGACGCGCTCCGCGAGGTGTGGGGCACGTGGCGCGAGACCCCCGTCTTCTAGGTCTTTTCCCATTAGAGGCGCGTTGGCCGGCGGGAGTACCGTCCGAGCCATGAAGCTTCTCATCCGCGCAGTGGCCTTCTCTGCCGTGGTGCTACTTGGTTCGGCGCTCGGTGGCTCGGCGTCGGCGCGGTCTCTCACGACGGGCCCTCTCGTCGAGCACTTCGACGGGACGTCGTGGACCCAGGTCACGGTGCGGTCCATCCAGTACGGGCTCGAGGCCGTGGTGGCACCCTCGGCGACGGATGTCTGGGCTTTCGGAGTCTCCCGCGTCGCACTGCACTGGGACGGGACATCGTGGCATCGCGTGAAAATGCCGACGCCGCGGCATTCCGCCGCTCCCGGGTTCTGGGGCGCCTCGGCCGTCTCCTCCCACGACATCTGGGCCGTCGGCAATGTCTCGCCGGCGCACGCACCCGAGCACGGGATCATCGACCACTGGAACGGCAGCCGCTGGCAGCTCGCTCCCTTCACGGTGCCCCGCTCCGAGCTTTACGGGATCGACGCGCTGTCGGCGAACGACGTCTGGGCTGTCGGCGACGTCAGCGTCCGCACGGCGCAGGGCTTCGAACGTGTGGGACTCACGCTCCACTGGAACGGCAGTGCGTGGAAGCAGGTGCCGAGCCCGAATCCGGCGCCGCCCACGATGGCCGTCACGCACGTCAGCAACCTGCTCTACGCCGTGTCCGGCAGCTCGTCACACGACGTGTGGGCCGTGGGCCAGTACAACCTCTGGCTGAACGGCACCCGGGGGTCACGCGCACTCGTGCTCCACTGGGACGGCGCCCGCTGGAAGCTGGTTCCGAATCCATCCACCGTTGCCGGGCACGTGAGCTTCCTCTACGGCGTGGCGGCACCCTCTGCAGGAGGCGCCTGGGCGGTCGGCGGCATCAACCGGCACAACGCACAGCACGCGCTCTCCGAGCGTTGGAACGGTGCGCGTTGGAGCGTCGTGCGCGTCAACGGCCCTCACCTTGCCGGCGTGTCCGCCCTCGCAGCGAACGACGCTTGGGCGGCGGCAGGCTCGGGTTCCTCCGCAGGAGCCGGTCGCATCATGCACTGGAACGGTCATCTGTGGACCCTCGCGACGAAGCTCGACAGCAGGCGGGGGCTCGGCGCGGTGGCGGAGGTCTCGCCGACCGACGTGTGGGCGGTCGGCGGGCACTTCACGCCCTAGTCGTTAGGCTCCGACCCGTGGCAGGAAAGATCCGCGTCGTCGTCGCGAAGCCGGGCCTGGACGGGCACGATCGCGGCGCCAAGATCATTGCCCGCGCGCTCCGCGACGCCGGTATGGAGGTCATCTACACCGGCCTTCACCAGACGCCCGAGCAGATCGTCGAGACCGCGATCCAGGAGGACGCGGACGCGGTCGGGATCTCGATCCTCTCCGGTGCGCACATGACTCTCGTGCCGCGGATCCTCGAGCTCCTGCGCGAGAACGGCGTCGAGGACGTCGTGGTCGTGGTCGGCGGGACGATCCCCGACGACGACGCGGAGGAGCTCCGCAAGCTCGGGGTTGCCGGCGTCTTCGGCCCCGGAGCCCCGACGACCGAGATCGTCGATTTCGTGAAGGGCGCCGTCGCAGCGTGAGCGTTCTCGTCGACCGCCATGACGCGGTCGCCGTCGTCACGATCGACCGGCAGGAGGCGCTTAACGCTCTCAACGTCGAGACGCTGACGGAGCTCCGCGACCGCCTGCACGAGCTCGCCGACGACGAATCGGCGCGCGCGGTCGTCCTCACCGGCGCGGGCGAACGGGCATTCGTCGCGGGCGCGGACATCAAGTACATGGCCGGCCTCGGCCCGGACGAGGCGAAGGAGTGGGGAGGGCTCGGTCACGAGGCGGCGCGGTTGCTCGAGGAGATGCCCAAGCCCACGATCGCGGCGATCAACGGCTTCGCCCTCGGCGGCGGCTGCGAGCTCGCACTCGGGTGCGACCTCCGCTACGCGTCGAGCAACGCGCGGCTGGGGCAGCCCGAGATCGATCTGGGCATCGTCCCCGGCTGGGGCGGCACGCAGCGGCTCGCTCGCGTCTGCGGTCTCGGCGTTGCAAAGGAGCTGATCCTCACCGGCCGGCCGGTCGACGCCGAGGAGGCGCTGCGGATCGGGCTCGTCAACGCGATCGCCGATCCCGTGCTCGAGCACGCACTCGGGGTTGCCGGCAAGCTCGCCGGCAAGAGCCCCGGCGCGCTGCGAGTCGCGAAAGGCCTGCTCAATCTCTCGCCGGGCGCGCTCGAGCTCGAGGCCGAGGAATTCGGCGACCTGTTCGCGAGCGAGGACGCGAAGGAGGGCCTCGCCGCATTCGCCGAGAAGCGCCCACCGCGCTTCCTCGGCAGGTAACGCACAGGAGGAATCACGGCGCACGCCGCGTACTTCGGGACCCCATGCGTGCGCGCATCCTCGTTTTCGCGACCGTTCTGACCGTCGCCGCGGTCGCTGCCCCGGCCGCCCTGGCCGCCAGGAACAACCCGCAGACCGCCGGCCTTCAGGTGGCGCTGCGCGCGCAGGGCCTCTACCGGGGCGCGATCGACGCGGTCTCGGGCCCGAACACCGTCGCCGCCGTCCGTGCGTTCCAGCGGATCCACGGGCTCCGCGTCACGGGAATCGCCGACGCGCGCACGCGCAAGGCGCTCGGCCCGCTCGGACGCCCGCTCTTCGGCGCGCGGACGCTGCGGCGGGGCGCGTTCGGGTGGGACGTCGCCGTGCTGCAGTTCATGCTCATCCGTCAGGGGATCAACGTCCCCGTGAACGCGTATTTCGACGGCCCGACGCTGCGCGGCGTGCGTCTTCTCCAGCACCGGATGCACCTCCGTCGCGACGGCGTCGTCGGCCCGCACACGCTCGCCTCCATCGTCCAGCGGGAGCCGGTGCCTCTCGCGCGCCCGATCGCGGTCTCCACCACCACGAGACCCACGGCTCACCACACCACGCAGCACCGTCGCCTCCTCGTTCACGTCGTCCGCTCGGGGGAGTCGCTCACCCAGCTCGCGAGGCGCTACCACACCAGCGTCGCGAAGCTCGCGAAGGTCAACCACCTCGATCCGTCCCACTACCTGCTGATCGGGACGAAACTCCGCGTCCCTGTCGTCAAGCACGTCACCGCGGCGCGAGTCGCCTACCGCACCTCGAGCGTCGCCTCGGTTCGCGCGCTGCTCGACCACTGGGCCCTCCACTACGGGGTCAGCGTGCACCTCGTCCGCGCGCTCGCGTGGATGGAATCCGGCTACAACAACGCGCTCGTCTCGTCCGTCGGGGCGCGCGGGATCATGCAGCTCCTGCCGACGACGTTCCGCTACTCCGAGACCGTCCTCATCGGACACCGGCTCCGGCACAATGCGGACGGCAACGTCCGCGCCGGCGTGGCCTATCTCTCGCACCTGCTGCACGTCTTCCACGGCAACACGCGGCTCGCGCTCGCCGGGTGGTACCAGGGCGAACGCGCGGTGCGGAAGCACGGCGTCTACAAGGTCAGCAAGACCTTCGTGACGGACGTGCTCGCGCTCCGACACCGCATGTGAGCCAGCGCCCGGCGCCGCACCACTAGCATCCCGCCCGGGATGAGAATCGCCGTCTGCGTCAAGCACGTGCCCGAGGGGCCGTCTCACCTCGATCCGTCGACGAAGCGGCTCGACCGCTCCGGCGAGGGGGCGCTCAACCACTTCGACGCGAACGCCGTCGAGGAGGCGCTCCGGCTCAAGGGAGACTCCGACACCGAGGTCGTGGCGATCTCGCTCGGGCCGCAGAAGGCCCTCGACTCATTGCGCAAGACGCTCGCGATGGGAGCCGACCGCGCCGTTCTCGTCTCGGACGATGCAGCCGTCGGCTCCGATCTCGTCGCCACGAGCCGATTGCTTGCCGCCGCGCTCGAACGGGAGGAAGCCGACCTCGTCCTCTTCGGCCAGCAGGCGTCGGACGCCGACGGCGCCGTCCTCTGGGCGGCCGTCGCCGAACGGCTCGGCCTGCCCGTCGTCTCGCAGGCGATGGAGCTCGCAGTCGACGGCGGCTCCGTTCGCGTCAAGAGGCAGACGGAGTTCGGCTACGACACGCTCGAGGCGCCGTTGCCCGCGGTCGTCGCCGTGAGCGACGCGATCAACGAGCCGCGGTATCCGTCGCTCAAGGGGATCATGGGAGCGAAGAAGAAGCCGCAGGACGTCCTCTCCCTCGGCGACCTCGGTGTCGACGCCGGCGACGTCGGCGAAGCCGGCTCCCGCACGACCGTTTTCGCACTGGGCGACCCGCCCGCGCGCGGCGACGCACGCAAGATCGAGGACGACGGGAACGCCGCGCAGGCGATCCTCGACTTCCTGGCGGAGAAGAGACTCGTCTGATGCCGACGCTGGTCTTTCTCGAGCACCACGGGAGCGAGCTCCAGAAGGGCGCGCTCGGCGTGCTCGCAAAGGCCGCCTCGCTGGGCGACGTCGCAGCGCTGATCGCCGGTCCCGGTGCGAAGGCGCTCGCCGCCGAAGCCGGGAGCCACGGCGCCACGAAGGTCTGGATCTGCGAGGACGAGGGCGTCGCGCAGCCCGTGCCGCAGCCGCGTGTCGATGTGCTCGCGCAGGTCGTGGAGGAGGGAGGCTACGACACCGTCCTGTTCGCCAACTCCGTCCTCGCGGCCGACGTCGCGGCCGGTCTCGCGGCTCGTCTCGACGCAGGCCTCAACTGGGATCTGACCGACCTCGAGCAGCGCGACGGCGAAATCATCGGCAAGCGACCGGCACTGCAGGACTCCGTCTACGCCGACGTGGGCTGGACCGGGACGCCGCGGCTTGCACTCTTCCGCGCCGGCTCGTTCGATGCGACGCCGACCGGCGGGGGTGACCCGGAGGTGGCCCAGGTCTCGCCGTCCTATGCCGCTCACTCGACGGCGGTGACGCTCGTCGGACAGGACGCGGAGGAGTCGTCCGGCCCGTCGATCGAGGACGCCGACGTGATCGTCGCCGGCGGCCGCGGCCTCGGCGAGCCCGAGAACTTCGCGCTCGCCGAAGAGCTGGCCAAGGCGCTCGGCGGAGCGGTCGGCGCGACCCGCGCGGTCGTCGACGCCGGCTGGTACCCGTACTCGGCCCAGATCGGCCAGACCGGCAAGATGGTCTCGCCGAAGCTCTATGTCGCACTCGGCATCTCGGGCGCGATCCAGCACAAGGTCGGGATGCAGAGCTCCGGCACCATCGTCGCGATCAACAAGGATCCGAACGCCCCGATCTTCGAGTTCAGCGACCTCGGCGTCGTCGGCGACCTGCACGAGATCGTGCCGAAGCTGACCGAGCTCATCCGCACCCGCAGCGCATGAGCCGCGCGTCGAACTTCCCGCCGCCGTTTTCAGCAGCCGACTACGTCGCCGAACCGACCGATCCGGCCGACGAGCGGATCGAGGTCGGCGTGCTCGTCGTCGGCGCGGGCCCGGCGGGTCTGGCTTGCGCGATCCGGCTCGGCCAGCTGATCGGGGAGGACCCGGACGTCGCGGAGCGTCTCGGGGACGTGCCGGTGGCGGTGCTCGAAAAGGGCAAGCAGCCGGGCTCGCATCTTCTTTCCGGCGCGGTGGTGAATCCGCGAGCACTGCGGCGGCTCTTCGGCGCCGGCTTCCGGATGGAGGACCTCCCGTCGTTCGGACCGGTGCCCGCCGAGTCCGTCTACGTGCTCACCCGCCGCGCCGCACTGCCGATTCCGCCGCCGCCGCCGATGCGCAATCACGGCAACTGGATCTTCTCGCTCTCGCAGCTCGGCCGCTACCTCGGCGACCGGGCGGAGGAGGGCGGCGCGATGATCCTCCCCGAGACGTCCGCACAGAAGCTGCTCGTCTCCCACGGCCGAGTGATGGGCGTGCGCACCGGCGACAAGGGCCGCGGCCGTGAGGGGGGTGAGCTGGGCAACTTCGAGGGGGGCTCCGACATCGTCGCGAAGGTCACGGTGCTCGCCGAGGGAACACAGGGCCATCTCACCGGAGTCGCCCTCGACCGGTTCGGCCTCCGCGGCGAGGACCCGCAGGTGTGGGAGCTCGGCGTGAAGGAGGTCTGGAAGGTCGCAAAGCCGCTCGACCGGATCGTCCACACGATGGGCTGGCCCCTTCGAGCCGGCAGCA
This sequence comes from Thermoleophilia bacterium, assembly GCA_025929425.1. GTDB lineage: Bacteria > Actinomycetota > Thermoleophilia > Gaiellales > Gaiellaceae > Palsa-739. The sequence continues at coordinate 11,685 of JAICME010000034.1, forward strand.
AGTATCGCGAGTTCGGCGGCTCGTTCATCTACCCGATGGGCAAGGACATGGTCACGATCGGCCTCGTCGTGGGGCTCGATTACCGCGACGCGTCGCTCTCTGTGCACGACCTGCTGCAGGAGCTGAAGACGCACCCGAAGATCCGGAAGATCCTCGCCGGCGGTGAGCGCGTGGAGTGGGGAGCGAAGACGATTCCGAGCGGCGGCTTCCACTCGCTGCCGAGCCGGCTGCACGCTCCCGGCCTGCTCCTGTCCGGCGACGGCGTCGGCATGGTCAACATCCCGAGGCTCAAGGGCGTGCACTATGCGATCGAATCGGGACGCCTGGCCGCCGAGGCAGCATTCCGTGCCTTGCAGCGCGGCGAGACGCCGGCGAGCGCGCTCTCGACCTACGACGACGCGGTGCGCGACAGCTTCATCTGGCAGGACCTGTACGAGGTGCGGAACATGCGCCAGGTCTTCGGACGGGGCTTCTTCGTCGGCGGCGCGCTCGCGAGCGCGATGACGATGTCGAAGGGGCGTGTCGAGCTCGGGAAGATGCGCGCCGAGCCCGACGCCGACCAGCCGCTTCTCGTCACCGATCGTGACAAGAGCTATCCGGCTCCCGACGGCACTCTCACGTTCGACAAGCTCTCTTCCGTCTTCGCCTCGGGGAACAAGACGCGCGACGACCAGCCGAACCATATCCGGCTCGAGCGGCGTGTGCCGCGCGACGTTGCGCAACTCTGGGCGCACATGTGCCCTGCGCAGGTGTACGAGGTCGGGCCGGAGGAGGGTGACGGGACGGTCAAGGTCGAGGTCGCCCCGTCGAACTGTGTCCAGTGCGGCGCGATCACGGCGAAGGGCGGACGGCTCACGCCGCCCGAGGGCGGCTCCGGGCCCGAGTACACGTTGACCTGATTTACAGGGGCTTTACCCTCGAGAAGCCATCGGGCGCCGACAATGTGACGCATGTTCACCCGGCGCTTCGTCCTGCTCGCAGCGACTCTCGTATCGCTCAATCTCGCGCTCTGGTTCGCATCGCCCGGCCTCGCGCTCCGCCGGGCCGTGATCCAGGAGCTCTTCGGCCCGAAGATGGTCAGGGTCCAGGTGTACGAGAAGAACGGCGTCGAATGGAACCTCGACCGTGGAGTGATCACCAGCATCAGCCCGACGCAGCTCACGCTCAAAGAGGCCGACGGCCGCATCCAGCAGATTCCGCTCTCCCCGACGACCAGGGTCATCGGTCTGGGAGGACATCAGATTCCGGCAACGGTGCTGGCGCCGCGCTGGCGCGTGCTGGTGACGTGGCCTGCGAACGGAGCGGCTCAGTCCGTCGACGTCGAGCGCGTCCGGCGCGGAAGCGGCCGCGCGCCCGCGGCTGCTCCGGCGCCGTCCCTATCCTGAGGCCGTGACCGCCAGAGCAACCGGGGGAGCCCTCCTGCTGGTGGAGGACGACGACTCGATCGGGCGCCTCGTCAAGCAGTACCTCGAGCAGCAGGACGGCTGGCGTGTCGTCTGGCGCCGGACCGGGGAGGACGCCCTTTCGGAGCTGCGAGGCCAACCGGTTCGTGTCGTCGTGCTCGACATCGGACTTCCGGGGATCGACGGCTTCGAGGTCTGCCGCCGGATCCGGGCGGGCTCGAAGGTGCCGATCGTGATGCTCACGGCCCGCGACGAGGAGCCGGACCGGGTCGCCGGCCTCGAGATCGGCGCGGACGACTACGTCTCCAAGCCATTCTCTCCGCGTGAGCTGTCCGCCCGGATCAAGGCCATCCTCCGTCGTGCCGAGAGCCGCGCCGAGGACGCGGTGCTCGCAGCGCGCGAGGTTGTGCTCCGGCGCGATTCACACGAGGTGACGGTCGCGGGAGAGCAGGTGGAGCTGACGAGCAAGGAGTTCGATCTGCTCGCGTGCTTCCTCGAGCACCCGGGGATCGTCCTCTCGCGTGAGCGCTTGCTCGACCTCGTCTGGGGCATGACGTATCCCGGCGGCACCCGTACCGTCGACGTGCACGTCGCGCAGCTGCGGCGCAAGCTCGGCGACCCGGAGGGCATCCGGACGGTGCGCGGCGCCGGCTACAAGCTCGTCCCGGCGTAGCCGATGCGCGGCAGCGGGCTTCGTTCGCGGCTGTTTCGGGCGATCGGGGTCGTCGTCCTCATCTGCGTCGCGCTGACGATCGGGCTCGGCGTCGTGCTCACGCACCGCGCCGTCAAGCGCGCGACCCTGAAAGACCTCGCGCACCAGGCCGACCTGATCGCCGGAACGCAGAACAGTGCACTCTCGCCCAGGGCGCAGTTGAAGCAGCTGAAGCCGTACTTCCTCCGCCAGCACGAGATACCGCTGAGAGACCGGCAGGCGATCCTGCCCGTCGCTGCACGGGCGCGGCTTGCACAGGGGAACCCGGTGCAGGGGACGGTGAGCTATCGCGGTCACTCGTATTTCTTCGCGGCTCAGCGGGTCAACCCGGGCACGCTCATCATCCTCCGCTCCCAGAGTGCGGCTGGATCGCTCCTCTCGCCCTACGTCCTGGGGCTCCTGGTCGCAGCGGCGGCAGGAGGCCTGCTCGCAGCGATCGCGGCGTTCCTGCTGGCGCGCCGGATCTCCCGGCCCGTCGACCGGATCGCCGCCGCGGCGCGCGTCCTCACCCACGGCACTCACCCGGAGCCGGTACCGGTCGAAGGCGCCGCGGAGATCGCGACGCTCGCCGTCGCGTTCAACGACCTCGCCGCGCAACTGCGGCAGGCGCAGGAAGCCGAGCGGAACTTCCTCCTCTCGGTCAGCCACGAGCTGAAGACGCCGCTCACCGCGATCCGCGGATATGCCGAGGCGGTCGAGGACGGAGCGGTCGACGCGCGGGAGGCTGCGGCGACCGTCGCCACCGAGGCGAGGCGTCTCGAACGCCTCGTGCACGACCTGCTCGACCTCGCACGAATGAACCGCACCGACTTCAGCGTCCACAACTCCGAGATCGACCTCGCGGAGGTGGCGGACGATGCCGTCCGTCGCTACCAGCAGCAGGCGGACGGCTTCGGCGTGTCGTTGCAGTCGGTCGCCGACGGCCCCGCGGCTGCGATCGGCGATGCCGACCGCGTCCTGCAGGTCGTCTCGAACCTCGTCGAGAACGCGCTGCGTCTGACTCCGCAGGGGGGTGAGGTGCGGGTCGTCGCTGCGCCGGGCGTCCTGCGCGTCGAGGACACCGGACCGGGCCTCGCCGAGACCGACACGGAGCGGGCGTTCGAGCGCTTCTACCTGCACGAGCGCTACGGGATCGAGCGGCAGGTCGGTACCGGTCTCGGTCTCGCCATCGTGAAGGAGCTGACGCAGGCCATGGGCGGCAACGTCGACGTAGAGAGCGAGCCAGGCCGGCTCACCGTCTTCACCGTGCGTCTCGCCGTCCCGGTCGCCGCGGCGCGTGAGACGCTGCCTGCGTGAGCGTCTCCCGCGAAGACGTCGAACGCGCGCGCACGGTCCTCAGCGGACGAGTTCACCGTACGCCCACGTTCCGCTCGACCACACTCGGGGTCTCGCTCAAGGCGGAGCTGTTCCAGAAGACCGGTTCGTTCAAGGTGCGTGGTGCGCTCAACCGCATCGCGGCTCTGACGCGGGAAGAGCGAAAGGCCGGCGTCGTCACATGGTCGGCCGGGAACCACGCGCAGGCCGTCGCATGGGCGGCACGGGAGGAGGGCGTCGACTGCCTCGTCCAGATGTGGAAGGGCGTGAGCCCGCTCAAGGTCGAGGTGACGCGCGGCTTCGGCGCCACCGTCGATCTCTCGTCGCCCGATCCCGCCGCCGCGTACGACCAGACGCTTGCGGTCGTCGAGGAGGCCGGACGCGTCTTCGTACACCCGCACTCCGACCCGTACGTCGTCGCCGGTCACGGCACCCTCGCGCTCGAGTTGCTCGAGGACGTTCCCGACCTGGAAACCGTCGTGGTCGGCACCGGCGGCGGCGGCCTGATCTCCGGCATCGTCACGGCCCTCGAGGGCCGCGCGCGGGTGATCGGCGTCGCGCCCGAGCGCGCCCAGGCCTTCCCCGCAGGCCTTGCAGCGGGGCACAGCGTCCCGGTCGAGACGAACACGATCGCCGACGGGCTCGCGCCGCCGTTCGCCGGGGAGCTGCCGATCGAGATCTGTCGCGGCAAGGTCGAAACGGTGCTCGTGACCGAGGACGAGATCGCCGACGGGATGCGCTTCCTCTACGCGCGGGCCAAGCTCGCCGCCGAGCCGGCGGGCGCCGCGGCCGCCGGAGCCGTCCTCGCCGGGAAGGTCGAGAGCGGCCCGGGCGTGGTCGTGATCGTCTCGGGCGGCAACGTGGAACCGAAACAGGCCGCTGCTATCTTGAGAGAGCAATGAAGGCCGACATCCATCCCGAGTACGTCATCGCGGCGGTGACGTGTTCCTGCGGAAACACGTTCCAGACCCGCTCCACCAAGCCCGAGCTGCACGTCGAGATCTGCTCGCAGTGCCACCCGTTCTACACCGGCAAGCAGAAGCTCGTCGACACGGGCGGACGCGTCGAGCGCTTCCAGCGCCGCCTGGAGCGCGCCGGCCAAGCACGCCGCGGCTAGCGGCACCCGAAGCCATGGCCAACGTCGGCGGACAGGCGGTCCTCGAGGGCGTGATGATGCGTGCGCCGGGTAACTGGGCCGTCGCCGTTCGGACGCCTACCGGCGAGATCGCACAGGTCTCGCGCCCGATCGATTCCGCGATGGCCCGCCACTGGGTGTTCCGGCTGCCAGTCATCCGCGGGGTGATGGCGCTCGGTGAGTCGCTCGCCATCGGCTTCCGCGCGCTCGCCATCTCCGCGAACTACGCAGCGCAGGAGGAAGGCGAGGACGGCGAGGTCGAGACGGAGCTCTCCCGCGGCGCCCTGATCTTCGCCTTCGCGATCGCGATCGGCTTCGCCCTCATGGTGTTCAAGGTCGGGCCGGCGCTGATCACCGATGCGTTGCCGATCTCGAGCGGCGGCTGGTTCGTGATCGTCGAAGGACTGATCCGCGTCACGATGTTCGTCGCCTATCTGGCGCTCATCTCGCTCCTACCCGATCTGCGCCGCGTCTTCCAGTACCACGCCGCCGAGCACAAGGCGATCAACGCCTACGAGGCCGGCGAGCCGCTCGAGCCGCAGATCGTGCAGCGCTACTCGCTCATCCACCCGCGCTGCGGCACGGCGTTCCTGCTCTGGGTGATGGTGATCGCGGTGTTCGTGTTCGCCTTCTTCGGCCGGCCCGCCTGGTACTGGCTCATCGCGACCCGCATCCTCCTTCTGCCGCTGATCGCCGGGATCGCCTACGAGCTGATCCGCTTCGCCGGGAAGCACCAGGGCAATCGGGCCCTGATGACCCTGCTGGCGCCGGGACTGTGGCTGCAGCGTCTGACGACGCGCGAGCCCACGCTCGACCAGCTCGAGGTCTCGATTCGCGCTCTGCGCGAGGTGCTCGATCTCGAGGCCGCGGGCACGCCGGAAGCCCAGCGCGTCGAGGTCATGGCCTAGGCGGGGCGCGCCGAGCGCGGGCGATGCGCGAGCTCCCGAGCGGTCGGGTCACGCTTCTCTTCACCGACGTAGAGGGATCGACGCGTCTCCTCCACGAACTCGGTGACGGCTACGCGGACGTTCTCGCAGATCACCGGCGCACCCTGCGCGAGGCGTTCGCGCGTCACCACGGCACCGAGGTCGACACCCAGGGTGACGCGTTCTTCTACGTCTTCCGGTCGGCAGACGATGCGATAGCGGCCGCCGGCGAAGGCTCCCAGCTCCTCGCAGCGGGGCCGGTGCACGTCCGGATCGGCGTCCATACCGGGACACCTCAGCTGACGAGCGAGGGCTATGTCGGGGCCGACGTCCACCTCGCGGCGCGGATCGGCGCGGTCGGGCATGGAGGCCAGGTCGTGCTCTCCGACGCCGTGCGCAGCGAGCTCGGCGCACCGCCTGAGCTGCTCGAGCTCGGCGAGCACCGGCTGAAGGACTTCGACGAGCCCGTCCCGCTCTACCAGCTCGGCAGCCGGCGCTTCCCGCCCCTGAAGACGATCGCGAACACGAACCTGCCGCGCCCGGCGAGCGCCCTCGTGGGCCGCACCGGCGATGCGGCGAACGTCGTCGCCCGGATCCGCGGCGGAGCGCGCCTGCTCACGCTGACGGGCCCCGGCGGCTCGGGCAAGACGCGCCTCGCGATCGAGGCGGCGACCGAGCTCGTGCCGGAGTTCAGAGCCGGCGTCTTCTGGGTCGAGCTGGCGTCGATCGACGATGCGGACCTCGTGTTGGAAGAGATAGCCCGCACGCTCGGCGCCCGCGATGACCTCGCCCGCGACATCGGAGAGCGCGAGCTGCTGCTCGTCATCGACAACTTCGAGCAGGTCGTCGACGGGGGCCCGGCGATCGCGGAGCTCATCTCCACGTGTCCGAATCTCCACGTCCTCGTCACGAGCCGCGAGCTCCTGCGGCTGCAGCACGAGGTCGAGTATCCGGTCGGGCCGTTGCCGTCGGACGACGCCGCGCGTCTCTTCGCCGAGCGCTCCGACCTGGCCGTGGACGAGACGGTGACCGAGCTCTGCGCTGCTCTCGACAACCTCCCGCTCGCCGTCGAGCTCGCGGCCGCACGCACCGACGTGCTCTCTCCGGCGCAGATCCTCGAGAGGCTCGAGCGGCGCCTCGATCTCTTCCGCGGCGCCCGCGACGTTGATGCGCGGCAGCAGACACTCCGGGCGGCGATCCAGTGGAGCCACGACCTGCTCGACGAGGACGAGCAGCTTCTCTTCGCGCGACTGGCCGTCTTCGCGGGCGGCTGCACGCTCGATGCGGCCGAGGAGATCGTCGAAGCGGAGCTCGACGTGCTCGCAGCGCTGGTTCACAAGAGCCTCGTTCGGCACTCAGGAGAGCGGTTCTGGATGCTCGAGACGATCCGCGGCTACGCACTCGAGCGTCTCGCCGAACGAGACGAGAGCGAAGCCCTGCGGCGCAGGCACGGCAAATGGTTCTTGGCGTTCGCAGAGAGGGCTGAGCCGTTCCTCGACGGCCCCGATCAGGCCGCGTGGCTCGGGTGTCTCGAGGAGGACACGGCCAACCTTCGCGAAGCCGCCGCGCAGCCCGATCTGGCGGGACGCTTCGCCGCGGCTCTTCGGTTCTTCTGGGCGAAGCGCGGCTACGTGGCCGAAGGGCGCCGGCATGTGGAGGAGGTCTTGCCGCGGCTTTCCGACGACGCGCCCGCCAAGCGGATGGCGCTCGTCACGGGCTCGCTGCTCGCGGTGATGCAGGGCGACTTCGCCGCCTCGATCGCGCACGGGGAGCGTGCGATCGAGCTCGGCGACGCCGCCGGTGACGAGCGGCCGCGGCTCGAGGTGGCAAGTGCGCTCGGCCGCTCGCTCCTCACGGTTGGAGAGGAGGAGCGAGGGCTCGCGTTCTTCAGGTACGCGGCCGAGCGCGGGCCCGGGATGGGCCGGCCGGGGATTGCTGCGATCGGGCTCCTCAACCTCGGCTATGTCGCTCTGCTCCACGGAGATCTCGAGGTCGCGGACGAGTATCTGCGGCAATCCGTCGATCTGGCAGCGTCGTGCGGCGAGGTGCATGCGCAGGCGCGCTCACTGGCCGCGCTCTCGTCGGTGGCTCTCGAAGGCGAACAGCTCGAGGCTGCGTGCGAGCTCGCGAAGCAAAGCCTGGCCGTCGCGGCTCCGATGCACGATCGAGACAACGCCTGCTGGGCCATCGAGCTCGCCGGCTGTGCTCTCGCGGCCGTCGACCCGGACCGCGCCGCGCGCCTTCTCGGTGCGGCGGATGAGCTTCGGGCCGAGCTCGGCGGCAGCCTGAGCGGCCTCGAGTTGGCGCAGCACGAGCGTTCTCTGACGTATCTCTCGGGCTCTCTCGACTCGGACGCGCTCACGGTGACGTGGCAGGTCGGGAGAAAGCTCTCCCTGGAGGACGCGGCCGCGCTCGTCGGCTAGACCGGCTCGAGCCGGCCGGTGCCGACGTCGTAGACAAAGCCGGTTGCACCGAACGAATCCGGTAGCAACGGATGGCTGCGGATCCGTTCGACGCTCCGCTGGACGCTCTCGGCGACGTCGGGGAACGGCTGAAAGTCGATGCTCCTCGAGTCGGGCCCGAGCGTCTCGTGCAGGTCCGCGTTCGTGATCGTGAGCATTCCGCAGTCGGTGTGGCCGATCACGATCGCCTCCTCCGTGCCGAGTCGGTGGTGCGAGATGACGAGGGAGCGGATCGTGTCGTCGTTCACGAGCCCGCCCGCGTTCCTCAGCACGTGGGCGTCTCCCTCCTCGAGGCCGAGGATTCGCGCGGGGTCGAGGCGCGCGTCCATGCAGGTGACGATCGCGAGTCGCTTGCGCGGCGCCGCGGGCAGGGTCCCGTTGACGAACGCTGCTGCGTATCGCTCGTTGGCTGCAACGACCTCGTCTACGACGGACATCCTTTCGCTCTCCACCTCCCGAAACTACCCTTGGCCATTCCCATGGCGACCGACTTCGACAACCTCGTCTCCGAGCTCGAGCGTAACTACGAAGAGCTGCAGGCACGGATGGCCGATCCGGCCGTCTACAACGACCACCGCGAAGCGGCGGACGTCGGACGGCGCCTGAAGGAACTCGAGCGGGCGTACAAGCTCGCGCAGGAGTGGAAGTCCTCGCGAGACGATCTCGCGGCGGCGCGCGAGGACACCGACTTGCGCGAGCTCGTGGCCGAGCTCGAGGAGCGCACGGGGAGCCTGCAGGAGGAGCTGCGCCTGGCGCTCGTCCCGACGGATCCCGCCGATCGCAAGGATGTGATCGTCGAGGTGCGGCAGGGGGTCGGCGGCGATGAGGCCGCGCTCTGGGCCGGCGACATCTACCGGATGCTGGCGCGCTATGCCGAGCGCCGTGGCTTCAAGGTCGAGCAGCTCGCAGCAAGCCCATCGGACGGCGGCGGCTACAAGGAGGCGACGTTCGCGGTCAAGGGCGACGGCGCGTACTCGGTCTTCAAGTGGGAGGGCGGCACGCACCGCGTGCAGCGCGTTCCCGAGACGGAGAGCGCCGGTCGCATCCACACGTCGACGGCGACGGTCGCCGTGATGCCCGAGGCGGAGGAGGTCGAGGTCGAGATCGATCCGAACGAGCTCAAGATCGACGTCTACCGCTCGACCGGTCCCGGGGGTCAGTCCGTGAACACGACGGACTCGGCCGTGCGGATCACGCATCTCCCGACCGGCGTTGTCGTCTCGATGCAGGACGAGAAGTCGCAGCTGCAGAACCGGGAGAAGGCGATGCGCGTCCTGCGCGCGCGCCTCTACGAGCGCGAGCTCGAGCGCCAGCGTGCGGAGCTCGACGCGACGCGCAACTCGCAGATCGGCTCGGGTGCGCGCGCCGAGAAGATCCGTACCTACAACTTCCCCGAGAACCGTTTGACCGACCACCGGGTGAAGCTGACCGTCCACCAGCTCGACCGGATCCTCCAGGGCGAGCTCGACGAGTTCACCGAGGCGCTGGCGACGGACGACCGGCGCCGCGCGCTCGGCGAGTGACAGCACGGGAAGGATTGGCCGAGGCCGAGCGGAGGCTCGCCGCCGCCGGCGTCGAGACGCCGCGGGTCGACGCGGAGTGGCTCGTCTCGCATCTCCTCGGCACGTCGCGCTCCGGGCTTGCGGCCCGCCTCGACGAGGAGGTCGACGGTCTCGAGCCCCTGCTGGCCCGGCGCGAGGCACGGGAACCTCTGGCCTACGTGCTCGGCGAGTGGGGCTTCCGGCGTCTGACCCTCAAGACGGACGCTCGCGCCCTCGTGCCGCGGCCCGAGACGGAGACGGTGGTCGAGCGCGCCCTCGCGCTCGCGGCGAAGATCGAGTGCCCGCGCATCCTCGACGTCGGCGCGGGCTCCGGCGCGATCGCACTTGCGCTGAAGGACGAGCGGCCCGACGCGCAGGTGACCGGGGTCGACGTTTCGGCCGACGCGCTCGCGCTCGCGCGCGAGAACGCCGAGCGTCTGGGCCTCGCCGTCGAGCTGAGGAACGGGGATGGTGCCGGCGTAGCCGGCGAGGGCTGGGACATCGTCGTCGCGAACCCTCCCTACGTCCAGAGCCTCGAGGAGCTCCAGGCGGAGCTGCGCTGGGAACCGGAGGTCGCGCTCGTCGGCGAGGGAGAACACGAGCGGCTCGCGCGAGCGGCGAAGACCCGCTTCGTCGTGTTCGAGACCGGTGACGACCAGGCCGGCGACGTCGCAGCGACGCTCGAGCGGCTCGGCTACGTCGATGTCGCGGTGACCGCCGATCTCACCGGCCGCGCTAGGGTCGTGGAGGGGAGGCGACCGTGATCGACATCTTCACCACACCCGAGGGTCTCACCCTCTCGTACGAGCGCCGCGGGAGTGGCCCGCTTCTCCTCTGCCACCCCGGCGGCCCCGGCTGCTCCGCTGCCGAGTTCCGCGACTTCGCAGGCCTCGACGACACGTTCGACCTCGTGTTCCTCAGTCCACGCGGCTCGGCCGGCTCGGACGCCGCGGACGACTACTCGCTCGCGGCCTACGCCAGCGACCTCGAGGCGCTGCGCGAGCATCTCGGAGCCGAGCAGTTCGACCTGCTCGGCTTCTCGCACGGCGGGATGGTGGCAATGGCGTACGCCGCGACCTTCGAGCAGCGGGTTAGGAGGCTGGTCCTCGCCGGCACGCTCGCCGTCTGGAGCGACGAGGCGCAGGCCGCGATGGAGCGCGGGATCGAGGCGCGTCGCGGCGAGTCGTGGTTCGCGGACGCACAGCAAGCGATCGAGGAGGAGCAGGCGGGAGAGTTCTCCTCGGTGAAGGAGCTCATCGCGAACACCCAGCGGCAGGCCCCCCTGTACTTCCACCGCTGGGAGGGCAACGAGCGGATCGGCCACGA
>JAICME010000079.1 GCA_025929425.1 Thermoleophilia bacterium
GGGTTGAGCATGCGCTCGAACAGCAGGCCGTACACGATCGGGTCGACGTCGGTGATCTCGAGGCAGTAGGCGACGAGGCTGCCCGCGGACGAGCCGCGGCCCGGGCCGACGCTGACGCCGTTCCGGCGGGCGAAGCCGATCAGGTCGGCGACGATCAGGAAGTAGTCGGAGAAGCCCATCTCCTTGATCGTCTTGAGCTCGAACTGGAGCCGCTCGCGCAGCTCCGGCGTGACGGTGTCGTACCGCTTCGAGGCGCCGGCCTCGACGAGCTCGACGAGGTATTCGAACGCGTCCCGCCCGTCGGGCGTGTCGAATTTCGGCAGGAGGATCCGGCCGAGCTCGATCTCGACGTTGCAGCGCTCGGCGACCTCCAGCGTGCGCCGCAGCGCATCCTCGCGGCCGGGAAAATCGGCCGCCATCTCCTCCGGCGTCTTGAAGTAGAAGTGGTCGGTTTCGAAGCGCCAGTGGTTCGGGTTCTTGAGCGAGTCGCCCGACTGGATGCAGAGCAGCGCCTCGTGGGCGCGCGCATCCTCGTGGCGGAGGTAGTGGACGTCGCCGGTGGCGACCGTCGGCAGGCCTCGCCTGGACGCGAGCTCGACGAGCTGCGGGTTGATCCGCTGCTGGACGTCGAGGTGCGCGTTCTGGAGCTCGACGTAGACGCGGTCGCGTCCGATGATCTGCTCGAGCCGGTCGAGCTCGGCCTCGGCATCGGCCGGGCGGTTCTCCTCGAGCGCCTTGCAGACGCGGCCGGAGAGACAGCCCGAGAGCGCGATCAGACCCGAGCCGTGCTGTTCGAGCAGCTGCCAATCGATGCGCGGCTTGTAGTAGTAGCCCTCGAGGTAGCCCAGCGAGGAGAGCCTGATCAGGTTCGCGTAGCCCTCGTTCGTCTCGGCGAGGAGCGTGAGGTGCGCCTGCCCCTTCTGCTGCGCATGCCGGTCGTCGGTGACGTAGACCTCGCAGCCGAGGACGGGCTTGACTCCCTCCTTCCGGGCCGCCTTGTAGAGGTCGACCGCCCCCGCGAGAGAGCCGTGGTCGGTGAGCGAGACCGCAGGCATCTCGAGCTCCGCGGCACGCTTGGCCAGGTCCGGGATCCGGCAGGCGCCGTCGAGGATCGAGTACTCGGAGTGGACGTGGAGATGGACGAAGGGCGCTTCGGGCACGGGGAGTCGAGGATAACGCCGGCCCGAGACGGCGCCCTTCGCAGCGTTACCGGGCCTTGCGGAAGACGCCCCCGGTTCGCGGGTCGAGGTAGAGCCTTCCGTCCATTCCGTACACGGCCAGCAGCGCGACCACGCCCATGCCGGTGAGCAGGCCCGCAAGCAGGGCGGTGAGCGCCGGCTGGAAGAGGAGTGTGAGCGCCGCAAGAACCGAGATGCCCGCAGTGCTCGGGATCGCTGCATGAACGGCGTGGAGCCACGCCGGTGCGACGGTCGCGTCCGGGGGAAGCTCCGCCGCCCGGTCCGGCGTCTTCTTGAAGCGGCCGAGCGGGTCGTTCGTGACGAGAAAGGCGCTGGCGAAGGCGCCCGCGATGAAGGCAATCAGCGTCGCGCCGGATCGGGCGCCGTCCACGCGTGCGAGGACGACCCACACGATGCCCAGCGCGAGCCGGAGCGGCGCGATCAGCACCAGCCGCAGCCGGATCGACTCGACCAACATTGTCAAAGCGTAGAACGTCACTAATGAGGTGATCCGGCGCCGCCTCGTCCTGCTCGCTCTCGCGGTGACCGCGCTCCTGGCGGTCGTCGCCGTCGCGGCGCACGGGAAGCCGCTCGGCTCCGGCGGCGGCTCGAACGGCGGGTTGCCGCTCTCGTTCTGGAGCTGGGTCTTCACGACGCTCGCCATCTTCGAGCTCGTCCTGTTCGTCGTCGGGGCCACCGCGGTCCTGCTCTTCCGCCGCGGCAGCAAGAAGCCGGAGCGCCGCAAGACCCGCACCGTCCGCTCTCTCGCGATCCTGCTCGTGGGGATCGCGCTACTCGTCTTCGTGCTGCGCCACATCGACCTCCACCACCTGCTGCATGCGCGCGGGTCGAATCCGCCGGGCAGCACGACTCCAGGCGTGCCCGGGCACGGGAAGCCCGCTTCGAACGCCGCCCACGTCCACTTCCGCTGGGAGGAGCTCGTCGTCGTGCTGGGCCTGTTGCTCGGGCTCGGTGTGCTCGCCGTCGCGACGCGAAGCCGTCTCGGCCCGGGCGGCGGGCAGCGCCCTGCCGCGCCCGAGGTCCTGGCCGCTGCGCTCGACGAGTCCCTCGACGACATCCGGGCGGACCCCGATCTGCGGCGCGCGATCATCGCCGCCTACGCCCGGATGGAGACCGCTCTTGCGGCCGCGGGCCTTCCGCGACAGCCGGCCGAGGCGCCGTTCGAGTACGTCGAACGAGCGCTCCTCACTCTCGACACCAGCGCAGCGGCGGTGCACACGCTCACGGATCTCTTCGTTTGGGCTAGGTTCAGCCAGCATGAGCCGGAGCCGTCGATGAGGGACGACGCGGTCGATGCGCTCGTCGCGGTTCGCGACGAGCTGCGCGGCTCGGAGCTGACTCCGGCGTGAATCTCCTCCGGCGAGGAGTGGCGCCAGTGGTCGTCGCGACCGTATCCCTCGTCGTCCTGCTCGCGGTGCGGCCGCTCTCGACGTCGCGTGCGCTCGGGATCTGGGTCGTGATCGTCACCGGACTCGCGCTCCTCCTCCTCGTGCGGCCCTCCCGCTCGCCGGGGCGGCGCGTCTCTCCCTTCGAGGAAGCGCTGCGCGCCCGGACGCCGACAGCCGCGGAGCCCGTGGAGCTTCTTCGCATGGAGCGGGAGCTCGAGCTTGGCATCGCGAGCGCCGGCAGCGCACATCACCGGCTCCTGCCGCTCCTGCGTGCGGCCGCGGCGGCGCGACTGGCATCGCGGCACGGCATCGAGCTCGACCGCCGCCCCGACGCGGCGCGAGCGCTGCTCGGCGAGGAGGCCTGGGAGCTGGTGCGCCCGGACCGGCCCGAGCCCGCGGACAGGTTCGGGCGCGGCGTACCGCGTGAGCGCGTGAGCGCCGTGATCGAGCGCGTGGAGTCCCTGTGACCGCTCTCGCCGAGCTGCGGGAGCGCGCCGAGCTGATCCTCGCCGAGATCGAGAAGGCGATCGTCGGCAAGCGCAAGCCGCTCGAGCTTATCCTGCTCGCGCTCCTGAGCGACGGCCACGTGCTGCTCGAGGACTACCCGGGGCTCGCGAAGACCCTCATCGCGCGCTCGTTCGCGCAGGCGACGTCACTCCGCTTCGCGCGCATCCAGTTCACGCCCGACCTCATGCCGGGAGACGTCACCGGCTCGCAGATCTTCGACCAGCGGACGGCCGACTTCGTCTTCCGCCCCGGTCCCGTCTTCGCCAACCTTCTCCTCGCCGACGAGATCAATCGCGCCCCGCCGAAGACCCAGGCGGCGCTGCTCGAGGCGATGCAGGAGCGCCAGGTGACGATCGAGAACTCGACGCACCGGCTCGATCCGCCGTTCCTCGTGCTCGCGACGCAGAACCCGATCGAGTACGAGGGGACGTATCCGCTGCCCGAGGCGCAGCTCGACCGGTTCCTCGTCCGGGTCTCGATCGGATACCCGGAGCGTGACGACGAGATCGAGATGCTCGACCGTCGGCTCGCCCGCGGAGTCGACGAGGTGGAGCTCGAGCCCGTGGTCGACGCGGCGACGCTCGTCTCGATGCAGCGGGCGCTCGAGGAAGTCCACGTCTCGGACGCGATCGAGGGCTACGCCGTCGATCTCGTGACCGCGACGCGCGAGTCGCGCCGGCTGGCGGTCGGCGCGAGCCCGCGCGGCAGCATCGCTCTCATCAAGCTCTCGCGCGCGATGGCTGCGCTCGCGGGGCGCGACTTCGTCACCCCCGAGGACGTGAAGGCGGTCGCGGTGCCGGCGCTCGCGCACCGGCTGATGGTGCGTCCGGAGCTCTGGGTGCAGCGGCTCCGCGGCGAGGACGTCGTGGAGGAGGCCCTCCAGACGGTGCCGACGCCTCCGGCCGAGGACGCCCTGCGCCGCGCGGAAGCGTGACCGGGTTCGCCTCGCCGCGCCTTTCCGGCTACGCGGTGCTCGCCGCGTCGGGACTCGTCGCCGGCCTGGCCCTCGGCCGCGTCGAGCCGGTTGCGCTCGCCGCTCCGTTCGTGCTCGCGCTCGTCGCTGCGGTGGCCGGGAATCAGCCGGAGGTTGACGTCCGGCTGTCGCTCGACCGCGAGCGTGTGCTCGAGGGAGACGAGATCACGGCGACGGTAGAGCTCTTCTCGGCCGGCGGCGTCGACCGCTTCGAGCTGCTCCCCCTGTTGCCGCCGGAGCTACGCGTGGAGAGGGCGCCCGCACGGGCGCTCCATCTTCGCGCCGGCGAGAGACGCACGTTCGAGCTGACGCTGCGGTGTGAGCGCTGGGGCGCGTTCGTCGTCGGCCCGATGCTCTTCCGTGCCCGCGACGTGCTCGGCATCCGCACCTGGGAGGGTCGAGCCGGCGAGGCGGAGCGCCTGCGCGTCTATCCGGCCGAGGAGACGCTCCTCTCGCTCGTGCCTCCGCTCGAAACCCAGGTGTTCGTGGGCAACCAGGTCTCGCGGGCGCGCGGCGAAGGGATCGAGTTCGCGGACCTGCGCGAGTGGCAGCCCGGCGACCGTGTGCGCCGCGTGAACTGGCGCGCGACCGCGCTGCGCGGGTCGCTCTGGGTCAACGAGCAGTACCCGGAGCGGAACACCGACGTGGTCCTCTTCCTCGACACGTTCGCCGAGGTGCGAGCGGAGGGCCGGAGCACGAACGACCGTGCGGTACGCGCCGCGGCGACGCTCGCGCGCGGGTACCTGCAACGGAAGGACCGCGTGGGGCTCGTCGGCTTCGGCGGAGTCCTCTCCTGGCTGCTCCCGGAGACCGGGACGCGACAGCTCTACGCGATCGTCGACACGCTGCTGACGAGCGACATCGTGCACAGCTACGCGATGCGCGGTGTCGACGTGCTGCCGCCGCGGACGCTGCCGCCGAAGGCGCTCGTGCTCGCGATCACTCCGCTCCTCGACGACCGCACGGCGGCCGCGCTGCTCGACCTGCGCGCGCGGGGCTACGACCTGATCGTGATCGAGGTCTCCCCTCTCGAGCTGCTCGAGCCGGACTCGGCGTCGTCCGCGCAGCTCGCACACCGTCTCTGGCGCCTCTCGCGCGAGGCATTGCGCTGGCGGTACGAGCAGCTGGGAGTTCCCGTCGTCACGTGGCGCGAGGGCGAGCCGCTCGCAGCCCCGCTCGAGGAGGTGAACGCATTCAGGCACCTCGCCCGGCCCGCGTAGCAACCGCCGTAGGAGCGGTGGCCGCGTACGGCGGCGTGCTCGCCGACGTGCTCGCGCGCGCCGGATCGACAGCGGGCTATCTCGCTCCTGCGGCTGCGCTCGGGGCCCTGTTGCTCCTGGTCGCGGTCGTCTGGGGCCGCGGGCTCGACGCCGCTCTCTTCGTCGGGGGCGCGACGTACGTCGCGTTCGTCGTGAGCGTCGAGCAGCACCGAGTGGACGCGACGGCCCCGCTCGTGGCGGTGCTCCTCCTCCTCTGCGGCGAGCTCGCCGCGTGGTCGGTCGACGAGCGACGAAGGATCGAAGCCGACTCTTCGCTTGTCTGGCGCCGCGGCGCCGCAGTCGCCGCACTCGCGCTCGCAGGCCTCACCGTGGCGGCGCTAGTCGTGGCCCTGAGCGCCGTGCCGCCGGGCCGCAGCCTGGCGTTGACGGTAGCCGGCGCAGCCGCCGCAATCGGAGCCGCGGGCATAGGCGTCATGGTCGCGCGCCGCTAGCGGCGCCGCATCAGGCGTAAGGACGCTGGCCCAGTCCAGGCTCCTCTGCGAGCCGAGGCCGTTGCTCGTCAGGTGCTGTGCTTCTCGACGATCAGGTAACTCGCTCGCCGCTCGACAACTGACTCGGAGTCGAGGTCTTCATGTCCCACCGCCGCCAAGAACCGCAACGGATTGTCGCGCACTTGCTTGAACGTAGCCGAATCCACGGCGATGGGAGTCGCGCAGCCGGTGTGGGCACACTCGCAGACGAGGGACAGCGGCTCGTCCTCTCCGAGCCTGAGTAAGCCCTCTTCGAGATCCAGGATGCGGAGGTTGACCTCGCGAAAGAGTGCCTCGTTCCGGATCACCCGCGCTTCCCGAGGGGACATCAGAACCAGATCGTATGCGGCAGTTAGACGTTCTCCTAGCGAGTAGCCGACTCCCGTTAAGATCGGCACGCGTTACGACGACCACGTTGCAGGACACGAGGACCTTCATCGAAGCCACCACCTCAAGACAGCTGGCCATGCTCCGGATCCTCTACGGTGCATGCGCGGCTGCCCTCGACGCCTTTCGTGCCGCAGACAACCCGGTAGACGAGCAACTCGTCATCGACCTAGAGATGATGGTGACGCGAACACGCGAGGAGATCGAGCGCCTCAGCGCGCATCTCGCCAACCCTCCGAGTAGCTAGCTAGACATAGGGCGCGCAACCGTCCTCCCGACAACCGAGACAGCCTGCCTTCTACCTGCTCTCAGGGGTCATTCCGCAACTCACTGTCATCGTGAGTGGGTGGGGTGGCGTCCGGCGGTGGCAAGAGACTCGGGTTGGCGGCGGCTGACTCGATTCCGGATCGTCGCCCGAGGGCTGACTTGCCAGCGTTGTGTCGCCGCCGCCTTCCCGAGACCGTCGAGCGTGACCTGATAGGAGCTTGGCTTGAGCCCTGAGTGAGGCCTGTCCGCTCGCCGGTCGCCCCCAACGGTAGGAGGCACCGCAGATGATCGTGATCGGAGTGGACGTGCACAAGCACTCCTTCAGTGCTGTCGCTGTCGATGAGGTCGGCCGTCAGATCGACTGCTTGGAGACGAGCGATGCGGCCGAGCTGGTGCCCTGGTCGAAGCGGGTTGCTCGTCGGCGGTTGTGGGCGTTGGAGGATTGCCGGCATGTGACGCGCGGCCTGGAGCGGACGCTCAAGCGGCAGCGGCAGCGGCTCGTCCGGGTGCCGCCGCGGCTTACAGCGCCGGAGCGGCGGCGCGGCCGGGTGCGCGGCAAGTCGGACCTGATCGACGCGCTCGCTGTCGCCCGTGCCGCTTTGCGCGAGCCGGTCCTCGATTCGCCAAGACCGGAGGAGGCGCGGCTGCGCGAGTTGAAGCTGCTGGTCGACCATCGCGACGATCTCGTCGATGAGCGGCGTCGCTGCCAGCAGCGGCTGCGCTGGCACCTGCACGAACTCGACCCAACGCTGCAGGTCCCGCTCGGGGCGCTGGACAGAGCGGTCTGGCTCGAGCGGCTCGGCCGCCAGCTCGCCCGCCGCGAGCAGACGATCCAGGTGCGGATCGCGCGCGAGCTGCTCGGCCGCTGCCGCAGCCTCAGTCGCTCGATCGCAGAGCTCGAGCGCGAACTACGCGCACAGATCAGCGCGATCACTCCCCGGCTGCTCGAGCTGCCTGGCTGTGCGGCACTCACCGCGGCCAAGCTGCTGTGCGAGATCGGACCGATCGACCGCTTCCGCTCGGACGCCCAGCTCGCCCGCCACGCAGGCGTCGCACCACTCGACGCCAGCTCAGGCAAACACCAACGCCACCGCCTCGACCGCGGCGGCAACTGCCAACTCAACTGCGCCCTCCACCGAATCGCCGTCACCCAAGGCCGCGTCTACGCACCAGCGAGGGCTTACCTCGAACGCAAACAAGCCGAAGGCAAGAGCCGCCGCGAAGCCCTCCGCTGCCTCAAACGCCAACTCGCCCGCACCGTCTTCACCATCCTCAAAAGTGAGCCCCTATTGACATAGGAGCAACGCTGGCCCAGGCGACGGGCTTCCCGGTGCGCCTCGGTAGTTCATGGCAGGCGAGATCGGTGCCCCCCCTGCTGTTGGGAGAACGGGGGCTGAGCGACGCTTTCATCCTGAATCCCGTTCCGAGGTGCTGTTATGGATGGGGCAGGACATGGGCACAACAGACTGCCCCTCGTCGGTAGATCGCTTCCGACACTGGGAGCACGGGAGGCGTCGTTTACGAGGGAGGCGTAGCGATGAGAAGCGATGCGGTAAAGCTCCAGACTGCGGGTGGGGCAACGCGCAAACGGCTGAGGGGCCTTCGCCGCTGGAATGCTGCGATGGGAGCGCTGCACCTCGCGCAGGGTGCCGCGATGCTGGCGGTCGCGAGCTCATTCTCGCTCCCGGTGACGAGCTCATTCCTCCGCATGGATGCGGTCACGGGCAAGCTGGCGGCAGTGCCTGACGAGCTCTTCCGGCTGCGGATCGCCCCGCTCGTCGCCGGCTTTCTCTTCCTCTCCGCCCTCGCGCACGCGCTGCTCGCTTCTCCTTGGCTGCACGGCTGGTACGAGCGGAGCGTGACGCGTGGAATCAACCCGGCGCGGTGGGTTGAGTACGCGCTGTCCTCGTCACTGATGATGGTCGTGATCGCGATGCTCGTGGGCATCTACGACATCGTGAGCCTGATCCTGATCTTCGCGCTGAACGCGACAATGATCCTGTTCGGCTGGCTGATGGAACTGCACAACCAGACCACTAAAGGGACGAACTGGACGGCATTCGGGTTCGGCTGCTTCGCCGGCGCCGTCCCCTGGGTCGCAATCGCCATCTACCTGGCGGGGGCTACGAGCCCACCGGCCTTCGTATACGGGATCTTCGCCTCGCTGTTCGTCTTCTTCAACGTGTTCGCAGTGAACATGCTGTTGCAGTACCGGCGCGTCGGCCGCTGGCGCGACTACCTGTATGGCGAACGGGTCTACATGCTGCTCAGCCTGACCGCAAAGTCGCTCCTCGCCTGGCAGGTCTTCGCCGGCACCCTCCAACCGGCATGAGCGAACTCGACAAGCGCACCGATTCCGAGGAGTTGCTCAACGAGGAAAGCCTCGCCGTGCTAGCGATCCTCCTTGCCGTCTCGCTCGAGTTCGGCTTCGGCTTCGCCAAGACCGTCGACTGGTGGGCCGGCCTCATCGCCGGCCCCGCCGCCCTCGCAACCCTCGTCACGCTCTTCCGCCTCCGACCAACTCATGCCTGGCTGGTCCGCGCCGCCACGTGGGTCGTGCGCACACGCAACCGTCGGCCAGAGAGCGACCCTCGTTCAACCCCCTCGGACGCGAACCTCCGACTCCCAGACGGGTAATCAAGGCCGCCGCTCGGGGCAAGGCTCGGCCGCCGAAGTGTGCCTCGAAATACTGATGACGTCGCAGGAGGAAGCAGCAACGCTCGTCATGCGCAGCTGCCTCCACGCAACCGTTCGGCACTCGCGAGCAGCAGCGTGAGGAGGTGAAGACATGGGACGCTGGAATTGGCTGCGCCGCCGCACTGTGGTTGCGCTGGTCGCGGCCCTTGCCATGGCTCTCCCGCTCGTATCCCTCGGTAGCAGCTCGGCGCTCGCCGCGGACGGGCCGCAGATCTCCATTCAATCCGGCTCGATCCCCGGCACCTTGACGATCGCCGGCGACGGGTGGTCGGGGTCGGCCGGCGTATGGCTCTACCAGTGCGCCGACCAGGTCGACAGCGAAGACGCGCTCTGGCAACTGTGCGACATGTCGAACGGCGTGCAGGTGACGGACGATCCGCCCTAAACGACTGACTTCCAGACAAAGGGAGTTCTCGCCTTGTCGCAGCCGTTCCCGCCTCGTAGCGAGAACGCGTGGGGCAACGGCACGTACGACTGTGAGGCCGCGGACGCGACCTGCATGATCGTGGCGACCGAGGATTGGCAGACGTTCGTTTGGACGATTCCCGACTACACCGCCCTGTACGGACCCCTGGACAGGGCCACGGTGACCGGGGACACGACGGGCCTGACCGATGGAGCGCCGGTGGGGGTTCACAACGCGGGTCACCGACCCGGTAGCGAAGCAATGGCGTACGTCTGCGCCGGCTACGGCTACGCCTTCCCGGGGGGCTGCGACCCGATACCCGGGAGCGAGCGGACGATCGACTCCGACGGCGCCTATGACGCGACCGTCTCGCTGCCGCGGTGGGTCTGGGTGAACGACCCGTTCGGCAACGCAAGCTGGTACGACGGCGCGAACGGTGTCAGCGTGATCGTCGTGAGCGCAGGCAACCTCGCCTCGCCGTACTGGGAGGCCGGAGCCGACCCGCTGATCACGTTCCGAAACGAGCCATTCGAGAAGAACCCGCAGCTGTTCACCGTTACGCAAGTGCGCGTGAACAAGTCTGGTGGAATCACGGTCGAAGGGAAGATCGACTGCACCCAGGCCGTCACCGAGTGGGGTCAGCAGAACGCGATGGCGGCCGTGCACAACGACTGGACCGCGCGGCAGCCGGTCGGTCGCAAGGGCGTTGTCACCGCCCGCTACTCGGCGTCGATCATGCAGTCGTGCTATGAGCCGGGGAAAACCGGTCCCTACATCTGGGCGACACATCCGCCCATCACCAGCAGCGCCATCTGGTGGGTCTACCCCGACAGCGGCGGCAAGTTCGTCGCGGGAAAGATCCACATCGACGCACAGGCCACAGGCGGCAGCTTCAGCTCTTCACCGGGTGCCGACCAGTACCTGATCAGCGGCTCCACCCAGTGGGACGGAAGAGCCGTTACGAAGTAGGCGTTCGGCGGCGCGTGGAGCCAACCGGCAGTCCACGCGCCGCCGGCGTCTGTTCGCCGAGGGTCCGTCGCCGCGAAAGAGATCGGGCGAGAACTCGCGTGCCCCGCCGGTCAGCCGGCGGGGTGCACCATCCAGATGTTCGGCTCGACGTAGAGCCCTTCGTCGCGCTCGCGGTCGATGTCGACCGGCACGAGCGCGCCGGGCACGACGTAGGCGCCCGCCTCGGGAAACGCCATCTGCGTCCATTCCTCCCATTCGGCCACCGAGCCCGGGACGCTCGTCGACTGCGGCGCGACCTTCGCGATCTCGGCTCCGAGACGCTCGTGCGTTCTGAGCCACGGATCGAAGTGAGCCCCGTCCGAGCGCCGCCATCCGATGTACCGCTCCATGGGCGCAAGCGGATACCGCTCTTTGAGGGTCGGCCGGACCGGAGCGATCAGCGTGTTGAGCCCGTGGTCGCGCCCGATCTCGGCCATCCGCCCGATCATGCGACTGCTCAGGCCCTGACCACGGCACTCGGCCGCGATCAGGATTTGCAGCGCGCAGAGCACGTTCGGCGTCGCTGCTCCCTCTGCGCAGCGAGCTTCCACGACGGCGTCGAGCCCTCCGTCGGGCAGGCTCGCAGCGTCTCCGTCCCACGACGCGGGAACCGCCATCCCGACCGCAACGACCAGCTCCTGCTCGTCGTCCCAGGCATAGAACTGGAACTCGGAGTACTCGCTCATCACGCGGCCGAGAAGGCGGTCGAGAACGGGGTCGTGGTACAGGAACTCGGGCCAGATCGCGCGCTCCGTGAGGCTGGCTGCGTGTGGAAGGGAGCCGGGCCGCTCGCTGCGGGTGGGAAACTGGAGTGTCAGCAGCTGTGAACGAGGCGTGGCTTCGCGCCGTCGACCGGGACTCGCCACAGGCCGCTCGGGCAGGA
>JAICME010000035.1 GCA_025929425.1 Thermoleophilia bacterium
CTCCGCTCGACCCGATCCACCGCCAGGCCACGGCTGTGCGGACAGGTCCTCGCGTTAGCGTGCAACTTCATCCGGATCACCCTCCTTGGAGCTGGTGGCTTGGCAGCTCCAGCCTCCAAGGAGACCCGGATGGAACAACGCTCTCAGGAACTACAGCTAGGCCTCGACGCGGGCCGAGGCGCCGTCCAGCGCAGCGAGCGCCTCGCGCACCGGCACGAAGCGGCCGACGAAGATCGGTGTGTCCCGCTCCGTGTAGGCGGACGCTTCGCTGTCGCGGAGCCGCAGCATCAGATGCATGAAGTCCGCGGGCTCCTCGCACTCGAACGCGGTCATGAACTCCTGGTCGTCGATCCCGAACGAGTACGTCGTGTGGTTCTTGATCCCCGGGAACTCCTCACGCCCGATCCGGATGTGCTCGTCCATCGCCCGCTGCCGGTCGTCCTCCGGCAACGAGTACCACGGCCGCACCTTCACGAAGGGGTAAACGACGAGATAGGGGAGGCCGTGCGGCGTGATCTTCCGTGCCTTGCGCGCGCTCGTGTACTGGGACGCCTTCGTCGTAGCGAGGTACGAATACGGCGTCTCGAGCCAGCCGGCGAGCGCCGTCCCGTTCAGCGCGGTTCCGAGCTCCTCGAGGTCGTCGTAGCGCTCCGTGATCTTCCAGAGGAAGAAGTCGCTGTCCGGCCGCACGCCGGCGGTGGTGTACGCGCGCAGGTGCTCGAAGCGGTCGGCGAACGAGTCCACGACCTCGGCGAACTCCTCCTTCTGCGCCTGGCGCTGGTCACCCGGCAACCGGCGCCATGCCGGATCGAGCCGGTAGAAGGTGTACGCGACGTACTGGCCTTCCATCGGCAGGATGGTAGCCATGTCCCCTCGGGTCGAGTCTCAGCTGAAATCGCTGCCGGCTAAGCCGGGCGTCTACTTGTTCCGAGACGCCGACGGCGAGGTGCTCTACGTCGGCAAGGCGAAGACGCTGCGCTCGCGCGTCCGCTCCTACTTCCAGAAGACGACCGACGGGCGAGCGCAGATCCGCAGCCTGCCCGGGCGGGTCGCGGACGTCGAGGTGATCGTGACGGGGAGCGAGGTCGAGGCGCTCCACCTCGAGCAGAACCTCGTCAAGCGGCACCGGCCGCCGTTCAACGTCCGGCTGCGCGACGACAAGTCGTTCCCGTACATCGCCGTCACGGTCGAGGACGAGTACCCGCGGGTCATGTTCACGCGGGAGCGGCACCGGCCGGGCGTCTGGTATTTCGGGCCGTACGCCAACGCGAAGAAGGTGCGCGAGACCCTCGACGTCCTCAACCGGGTGTTCCGCTACCGGCCGTGCGAGGGGCCGAAGCCGGGCCGCCACAGCGGCATTCCGTGCCTCGACTACCACATCGACCGCTGCCTGGCGCCGTGCGTGGGCTACGTCTCGGTGGACGACTACCGCGCGATCGTCGAGAGCGTGATCGAGTTCCTCTCCGGCGACGTGAAGCCGATCCAGCGGGAGCTCGAACGGCGGATGCAGGAGGCGGCAGCGGAGGAGCGCTTCGAGGACGCGGCTCGCTACCGCAACCGGCTCTTCTCGGTGCAGCACCTCGTCGAGCGGCAGGCCGTCGAGCGGCAGTCGGTGGGGACGGTGGACGTGATCGGCTTTGCCGCGGAGGGCGATCGTGCGGTCGTGCAGATCTTCCCGCTGCGGGGCGGCAAGATGGTCGATCGCCACTCGTTCCACCTCGAGAACGTCGGCGGCCAGGACGTCACCACGATCCTCGAGTCGTTCGGGCTCGAGTACTACGGGAGCGCGCCGAGCGTGCCGCCGCAGATCGTCGTGCCCAAGGACGGCGGCGATCTAACGGCGCTCGCGGAGCTTCTGTCGGAACGGCGTGGCGCGCGCGTCGAGATCCGCGCAGCCGAGCGCGGCGAGAAGCGACGCCTACAGCGGCTCGCCGACGAGAACGCGCTCCACGTCCTGACGAGCGATCTCGCCCAGGGCGAGCAGCGGCGCCTGCGTCGCGTCGAGGCGCTCGAGCAGCTGCGCGAGGCGTTGAATCTCGAGGCGCTGCCGTTGCGCATCGAGTGCTTCGACATCTCGACCGCGATGGGCCAGGACAACGTCGGCTCGATGGTCGTCTTCCAGGACGGGCTGCCGAAGAAGGCGCACTACCGCAAGTTCGCGATCCGCGGCCAGGAGGGGATGGACGACTTCGCCGCGATGGGGGAGATGGTCTCGCGTCGGTTCGCTCGATTGGCGGCGGGCGCCGCTGCGGAGGAGTACGACGAGTCCTTCGCGGCGATGCCGAACCTCGTCGTCGTCGACGGGGGCAAGGGCCAGCTGGCGGCGGCGCTCGCGGCGATGCAGGCGTTCGACCTCCCGCGTGTCGCCGTGATCGCTCTCGCGAAGCGGGAGGAAGAGGTGTTCGTGCCGGGCCGGTCGCGTCCGATCGTCCTCTCGCGTCACGACCCGGGGCTCCAGCTCCTGCAGCGGATCCGAGACGAAGCGCACCGGTTCGCGGTCGGCTTCCACCGGCAGCGGCGCGAGACGCGCGGCTTCACCTCTCTCTTCGACGAGCTCGAGGGCGTCGGGCCGGCGCGGCGGCGGGCCCTCCTCAACCACTTCGGCTCGGTCGACGCGATGCTCGCGGCAACACGCGAGGAGCTGGAGGGCGTTCCCGGCGTGCCTGCGAAGGTCGCGCGCAGCGTCTACGCGCAGCTCCACAAGGCGGGTCGCGGCTAGCTCTCGGGGTCGGACCCGAGGAACGGGTACCGATAGTCGCGCGGCGGCACGAACGTCTCCTTGATCGTGCGCGGGCTGACCCAGCGGATCAGGTTCCACATCGAGCCGGCCTTGTCGTTCGTGCCGGACGCACGGGCCCCGCCGAACGGCTGCTGGCCGACCACCGCTCCCGTCGGCTTGTCGTTGACGTAGAAGTTGCCGGCGGCGTACCGGAGCCGGTCCTGCGTCCGCTCGATCGCGCCGAGGTCGCGCGCGAAGACGGCACCGGTGAGGCCGTACGCCGTTCCGTTGTCGATCAGGTCGAGCGTGTCCTCGTAGCGCGAGTCGTCGTAGACGAACGCGGTGACGACGGGCCCGAACAGCTCCTCCTTCATCGTCCGGAAGTCGGGATCCGAGGTCTCGATCACGGTCGGTTGCACGAACCAGCCGTCGCTGTCGTCGTAGCCGCCGCCGGCGATGACCTGCGCGGTGCCCCCCGAAGCATTCGCCTCGTCGATCGCTGCCTTCTGCGTCGCGAATGAGCTCCCGTCGATGACGGCTCCGACGAAGTTCGAGAAGTCGGAGACGTCACCCATCTTCATCCCGCCGATCTCCTCGACGACCTGGTCGCGGACCTGCGGCCAGAGGCTCGCGGGCGCGAAGACGCGCGAGGCGGCGGAGCACTTCTGGCCCTGGTATTCGAAGGAGCCGCGGAGGATGGCGGTGGCGACGGCCTCGGCGTCGGCGGTCGGGTGCGCGACGATGAAGTCCTTCCCGCCCGTCTCGCCGACGATCCTCGGGTAGTTGCGGTAGGTGGCGATGTTCTCGCCGACCGTGTGCCACATCCCCTGGAACACGGGGGTCGAGCCGGTGAAGTGGATCCCGGCGAGGTGCTTGCTCGCGAGGGCCGGGTCCCCGACTGCGGCACCGGAGCCGTAGACGAGATTGATCACGCCCGGCGGCAGGCCGGCCTCCTCGTAGAGCTTCATGAGGAAGTGCGCGCTCACCGCGGCTGTCGAGGCGGGCTTCCAGACGACGGTGTTCCCCATGAGGGCGGCCGAGGTCGGGAGATTGCCGGCTATCGCGGTGAAGTTGAACGGCGTGACGGCGAAGACGAAGCCCTCGAGTGGCCGGTACTCGAGCCGGTTCCAGACGCCCGGCGAGGAGATCGGCTGCTCCTCGTAGATGCGCGTCATGTACTGGACGTTGAAGCGCCAGAAGTCGACGAGCTCGCAGGCGGAGTCGATCTCGGCCTGGTGCGCCGTCTTCGACTGGCCGAGCATCGTGGCCGCGTTCAGCGTCTGGCGCCACGGGCCGGCCAGGAGCTCGGCGGCGCGGAGGATGACGGCAGCGCGCTCTTCCCACGGCGTTCGCGACCAGTCTTCCCAGGCGTCGGCCGCGGCTGCGATCGCGCGGTCGACCTCGGCGGCACCGCCCTTGTGAACGTCGGCGAGGACGTGGCCGCGCTTGTGGGGCATGACTGCTTCGAATGTGTCACCCGTGGCGACGTCTTCGCCGCCGATCACGAGCGGGATCTCGAGCCGTTGACCCGAGAGGTCATCGAGGCGGTTCCGGAGCTCGTCGCGTTCGGGGCTGCCGGGCTCGTAGCCGAGAACGGGCTCGTTGTGGGGCTCGGGGACGCGGAAGATGCCGTGGCTGCTCATGGGGCGATTCTAGGAAGGGGCGGCAGGTCGGTGCTCGCCGAAGGGGCGCGGTGGGCGCCCAACGCGCCTTCGGCACACGTGCTGATCCGCCGCCCCCTTCCTAAGATTGGGAGTCGTGCCGGTGACGCAGGTGGCGTACGAGGTCGAGGGCTGGGGCCGGGGGGAGCTCGTGGTTGCGAACGAGCGCGTCGTGTGGCACGAGCTCCCGTGGCCGCATCCTGGCCTCCCGGATGTGGTTGGAGGGGGCGGCTCGCAGGACCCATCCCAAACCCCCACCCGCCCCGGGGCAAGGGCTGCGTCGGTCATATCACGACGGTCGTCAGGCGAGGGTCGAGGCTTCGCGACGGAAGTCGTGCGGCTGCTGCAGGAGTACTTCGCGGGTGAGCGCGTGCCGCTCGAGGACGTGCCGGTCGACCTCGACTACGAGACGCCGTTTCTCCAGCGCTGTGCCGAGGCGCTGCGGACCATCCCGCGCGGGGAGGTCGTCACCTACGGCGAGCTCGCCGCGCTCGCCGGCGCACCGAGGGCCGGCCGCGCCGCAGGGAGCTTCTGCGCGCGCAGCCACCTCTCCATCTTCGTCCCCTGCCACCGCGTCGTGGCCGCCGACGGGCTCGGCTCCTACGGCTCCTACGGCGTCTCCTACAAACGCCGCCTCCTCGCGCTCGAAGGCTACGCCCATGCTCTCTGACGATCTTCGGGAGGAGCTCGCCGCGATCGCGCCGGCGAACGAGTGCGACCGGCTAGCCGAGCTCTCCGGACTCTTCCACGTCGCCGGCCGTGCGCACCTCCGGGGCCGTGGAAGCGTGGACGTCCATCTCGACGTTTCGAGCTCGACGGTCGCCCGCCGGGCGTTCGCCCTCCTGCGCGCCGTCGGTGTCAGGTCCGAGATCCGCACGTACCCGCGGCGCGCATTCGACAAGGCGACGCGCTATCAGCTCCACGTGGAGGGCTCGGCGGATGCGTACGCGACGCTGAGCGGTGCCGGCGTGCTCGACCGCGCGCACCGGCCGCTCGGCCGTCCGCCTCAGCGCGTCGTCGCCCGGCGGTGCTGTGCGACCGCCTATCTCCGCGGCGCCCTCCTTGGCTCAGGCACGCTCAGCGGGCCCAAGAGACCGCAACTCGAGATCCGCACCGCCGAGGGGGAGGGAGCCCAGTTCCTTGCCGGGCTCGCGAGACGCCTGGGCGCTGAGTTGCGTGTCCGGGAGCGCGCCTCGCACGCGACCGCCTACGCGAAGGGAACCGAGGCGATCGCAGATTTGCTCGTGGCTGTGGGAGCCGTGGATCTCGTGCTCGGGCTCGAGGAGCACGCGGTGCTCGCCGCGACCCGGGCCGACGCGAACCGCCTCGCGAATGCCGACCACGCGAATCTCGTGCGCACGGGCAGGGCCGCGCATGCGCAGCTCGAGGCTCTCGGCCGTCTCGACGTCGACGCGCTCCCCGACGACCTGCGCGAGATCGCGCTCCTTCGCCTGCGACACCCGACGGCCTCGACCGCCGAGCTCGCCCGGCGCTGCAAGCCGAACCTCTCGAAGGCGAGCGCGCATCGGAGACTGCGTCGTTTGCAGGAGCTTTCCCGGCTCCGAAACTAGGTCGCTATCCGTTGCAGGTCGCCTGGCGCGACAACAACGCAGAAGTCATACTCGCCACGGCGGGTCCTGCTCGTCCGGCGGTGGATTCAGACCCCGTCCGCCGTCAGGTCACGAGCGGGTGAGGGACCGGGAGGGTCGTCCTCGGAGCTTCCCGGTCCGCCCGCCGTGCACGCGGATGACGCGACGGCACTGTGGAAAAGTGCGGATTCCTCGCGCACGTGCCCGGTTAGACTCGAAGCGGAAAACGACGACGAGAAAGGTTCAGAGATGGCGAAGATCAGGGTCGGGATCAACGGCTTCGGCCGCATCGGCCGCAACTTCCTTCGCGCCCAGCTCGGTCAGGACGACTTCGAGATCGTGGCCGCGAACGACCTGGGCGACGCGCACACGATGGCGCACCTGCTCAAGCACGACTCGGTGCTCGGGACGCTCGAGCTGCCGGTCGAGGCGCGGGACGGCGCGATTCGCGTCGGCGAGCACGAGATCAAGCTCCTCTCAGAGCGTGATCCCGCCGACCTTCCGTGGGCCGACCTCGGCGTCGACGTCGCAATCGAGTCGACCGGCCTCTTCACGAAGCGCCCGGATGCGGAGAAGCATCTCCAGGCCGGTGCCAAGAAGGTCGTCATCTCCGCTCCGGCGACCGATCCGGATCTCACGCTCGTCCTCGGCGTGAACGACCGGGAGTACGACCCGGAGCAGCATCACATCGTCTCCAATGCCTCCTGCACGACGAACTGCGTCGCGCCGGTGGCGAAGATCCTCCACGAGGCGTACGGGATCGAGCGCGGCTTCATGACGACGATTCACGCGTACACGAACGACCAGCAGGTGCTCGACCTGCCGCACAAGGACCTCCGCCGCGCACGCGCCGCCGCGATCAACCTCATCCCGACGTCGACGGGCGCCGCCCGGGCGATCGGCGTCGTGCTCCCGGAGCTGAAGGGCAAGGTCGACGGCATGTCGATGCGCGCCCCGGTTCCGACGGGCTCGATCGTGGACCTCGTCGTGCAGGTCGGCTCGGAACCGACGGCCGAGCAGGTGAACGAGCTTTTCCGGTCGCAGGCAGACACCGGCGACCTCGAGGGGATCCTCCTCTACACCGACGAGCCGATCGTGTCGACCGACATCGTCCACTCGTCGTACTCGTCGATCTTCGACAGCGGGCTGACGATGGCGAACGGGAATCTCGTCAAGGTCTTCTCCTGGTACGACAACGAGTGGGGCTACAGCTGCCGCCTCGTCGACCTCGTCGCGAAGATCGGCCAGACGCTGCCGGCGACGGTGGCGGCGTAGGAGGGAGAGAGGTGCGGCTGCCGCGCTCCGTCCGCGACGCAGAGGTCGCGGGAAAGACGGTGCTGGTCCGCGCCGACCTCAACGTGCCGCTCGACGGCGAGCGCGTCGCCGACGACACCCGCATCAGGGCCTCGCTGCCGACCCTGGAGCTTCTGCTCGAACGCGGCGCCGCGGACCTGCGCGTCTGCTCGCACCTGGGCCGCCCCAAGACGGAGGAGGATCGTGCGAAGAATGCGATGGCCCCGGTCGCGGCTCGCCTGCGCGAGCTCCTGCCCGACGAGCGCGTCCACCTGCTCGAGAACACGCGCTTCAACGCGGGCGAGACAGCCAACGACGAGGGCTTTGCGCGCGAGCTCGCCGACGGCTGCGACCTCTACGTCGACGACGCGTTCGGCTCGGCCCATCGCGCGCACTCCTCGACCGAGGCGGTCGCGCATCTGCTCCCGGCGTACGCCGGCCTGCTCCTCGTCGCCGAGCTCGAGCACCTCGGACGGCTGCTCGGTGACGTCGAGCACCCGTTCGTGCTCGTCTCCGGCGGCGCGAAGGTGGAGGACAAGCTCGGCGTCCTGCGCAACCTCGGCGGCCGGGCCGACACCGTGCTGATCGGGGGCAAGATGGCCGAGGAGCTGCGTGGCGAGAATCCGCTCGACTTCGAGGTCGAGCTTCCGGTCGACGTCGTCGGCGCGGCGGAGTTCGCGGCCGACGCCGAATCGCGGGTCTGTCCCTACGACGCGCTGCCGAACGGCTGGCTCGGGCTCGACATAGGGCCCGACACGCGGACGGGCTTCACCGAGGTGCTCGCGGGAGCGCGCACGATCTTCTGGAACGGCCCGATGGGCGTGTTCGAGTGGCCCCGCTTCGCCGAGGGCACGAAGGCGGTCGCCGAGGCGGTCGCAGCGAACGACGCAGCGTTCTCGGTCGTCGGCGGCGCCGACTCGGTGCGGGCGCTCAACGAGCTCGGCCTCGCCGACCGCGTCTCCTGGGTCTCGACCGGCGGCGGTGCGAGCCTCGAGCTGCTCGAGGGCAAGGAGCTGCCGGGCGTGGCGGCTATTCCGAGCGCGTAGTCGGATCGAGAAACACCCGGTCGGACGGCGAAGCGCTTGGCTTGAT
Source organism: Thermoleophilia bacterium (assembly GCA_025929425.1). Taxonomy (GTDB): domain Bacteria; phylum Actinomycetota; class Thermoleophilia; order Gaiellales; family Gaiellaceae; genus Palsa-739. The sequence goes on from JAICME010000035.1 coordinate 8,355, forward strand.
CGGGTCGCGCCGCCTCTCCGAGCAGCAACCCACGAAGCGATCAGGACGGTGCGTCTCTCTCCCTGCATCCGGAGGCCATGCCCATACGATGCGCTCGTCATGCTGATCGCCGGCAACTGGAAGATGTTCCGCGGGCCGGATCCCGCCTCGCTCGCCGGGCTCGACGCTGTGATCTGCCCGCCCTTCACGCGGCTGCGGGACTGTGTCGCCGCGGGCCTCACGACGTACGCGCAGAACGTCCACTGGGAGCCGGAAGGCGCGTACACCGGCGAGATCTCCGCGCCGCTCCTCCTCGAGCTGGGCGTGGCCGGTTCCCTCGTCGGCCACTCGGAGCGTCGTCAGTACTTCGGCGAGACCGACGAGACCGTCGCGAAGCGCACGCGGGCGGCGCTCGACGCCGGCCTCCGCGTGATCGCCTGCGTCGGCGAGACCCCGGAGGAGCGGGAGCGCGGCGAGACGGAGGACGTCCTGCGGCGTCAGCTCTCGGTGCTCGAGCCGCACGACGATCTCGTCCTCGCGTACGAGCCGGTCTGGGCGATCGGCACCGGCCTCACCGCGACGCCGGAGACGGCGCAGGAGACGCACGCATTCATCAAGTCGCTGCTCGACGTGCCGGTTCTCTACGGGGGCTCGGTCAAGGCGGACAACGCAGCCGGGCTCTTTGCGCAGGCGGACGTCGACGGTGCGCTCGTTGGCGGCGCCTCGCTCGACGTCGACTCCTTCAGGGCGATATGCGAGACGGCCGCACGTATCCCCTCGTAGCGCTCGTCATCCTCGACGGGTGGGGGATCGCGCCGCCGGGAGCGGGGAACGCGATCGAGCTCGCCGAGACCCCCGTCTTCGACCGGCTCTGGCGCGACTATCCGCACGCGCAGCTCGTCGCCTCGGGCGGGGCCGTCGGCCTGCCGGACGGCCAGATGGGGAACTCCGAGGTGGGTCATCTCACGATCGGCTCCGGGCGCATCCTCCTCCAGGATCTCGTGCGCGTGAACAGGTCGATCGAAAGCGGCGAGCTCTTCGAGAACGAAGCCCTACGTACCGCGTTCGAGCGTGGCGAGAACGTCCATCTGCTCGGGCTTGTCTCGCACGGCGGGGTGCACTCGCACATCGAGCACCTCCAGGCGCTCCTGCGCTTCGCGCCCGAGAAGACGTGGATCCATGCCTTCACCGACGGTCGCGACGTCTCGCCGCATTCCGCGGTGCACGACCTCGCGGAGCTGCCGATCGACAAGATCGCCACGGTCGCGGGGCGGTACTACGCGATGGATCGCGACAAGCGCTGGGACCGCACGGAGCGAGCGCTCCGCGCGATCGTGAACGCCGAGGGAGAGCACGCCGACGATCCGATCGCCGCGGTACAGGCGAGCTACGACCGCGGGGTGACGGACGAGTTCATCGAGCCGACCGTGATCGACGGCAGGCCACGCCTCGACCCCGAGCGCGACACCGCGATCTTCTTCAACTTCCGCCCGGACCGAGCGCGACAACTCTCCGAGAAGCTCGGCGGGCTCGGCGTCGACCTGACGACGATGACCCGCTACCGGGACGACTTCGGGTTCCCCGTCGCGTTCCCGGAGCAGGAGATCGAGGACGTGCTCGCCGAGGTGCTGTCGGATCACGGCGTCCGCCAGCTGCACGCGGCCGAGACGGAGAAGTACGCGCACGTCACCTATTTCCTCGACGGCGGGCGCGAGCAGCCGTTCGCGGCGGAGGAGCGGATCCTCGTCGACTCGCCGCGCGACGTGCCGAGCTACGACCACAAGCCGGAGATGTCGGCCCGCGAGCTCGCCGATCGTGTCGTCGGCGCGATCGACGACGACGGCTTCGGCTTCGGCTTCGTGATCGTCAACTTCGCGAACCCGGACATGGTCGGCCACACCGGGGTGATCCCGGCCGTCGTGAAGGCGGTCGAGACGACGGACGCATGTCTCGGGCGTGTCGTCGACGCAGTCGAGCGGGCGGGCGGCGTCACGATCGTGATCGCCGACCACGGCAACGCCGAGACGCTGCTGCAGGAGGACGGCTCCAGCCCGTACACGGCCCATACGACGAACCCGGTGCCGATCATCGTCACAGCGCGGGATGCGAGCCTCCGGGACGGCGAGCTTTCCGACGTCGCGCCGACGATCCTGGCGCTTCTGGGGCTGGAGGCTCCGTCTGTGATGACCGGTAGAAAACTCGTACAAATCCCGTGAATAATCCGTCTATACTGCGGCACCTTGTCGCTGCCCCAGCCTGACTTCGGCGTCCTGCGGAAGGCGCAGCGGGGCGATGAGCGAGCCTTCTCGATCATCGTTCGCGCCTATCAGATCCCTGTTTACAATTACGTGCTGCGCATGGTCGGCGACCGGGCGCTCGCCGAGGATCTGACGCAGGAGGTCTTCCTCCGCGTATTCCAGGGACTGCCGCGCTTCTCGCTCCGCTCGAAGTTCACGACCTGGCTGTTCCAGGTGACGAAGAACCGCGTGCTCGACGAGCTCCGCGCGACGGAGCGCCGGCCGCGGGCGGTCGTCGATCTCGACGACATCCCGCCGCTCGAGGTCGTCGACGCGCCGTTCGAGCGGCTCGAGGCGATCGACGCCGTCTGGCGCGCGGTCGAACGGCTGAGCGTCGACCTGAAGATGGCGCTTCTCCTCCGCGACGTGGTGGGTCTCTCCTACAGCGAGATCGCCGACTCGCTCGAGGTGACGCTCGCCACCGTCAAGTGGCGGATCTGGAAGGCCCGAGAGGACGTTCAGCTCGCCCTGGCGCGCGAGGGGATCGACGTCTTCGGCGACCGGGAGGCTGAGACCACCGAGGTCGAGCCCGAGGTCGAGGTCGCGGTCGTCGTGCCGCTGCTCGCGCCGCCCGCCGCCTAGAGACCCAGCTCGAGCCGCGCCGCAAGGAGCTCCGGCAGGCCGGCCTCACGCATCTCCTGCTGCGTACGTGCGACGTCGTACTCGACGCGGCGGAAGCTCGCTCTCCGGGCGTCGAGGTCGAGCAGGAGATACGCCGCGCGGCGGTCGCTGTCGCGCGGCTGCCCGACAGACCCGGGATTGAGGAGCGCCTGCACGCCGTCGAGCTCGAGCTCCGTCCCGTCGGGTGCGGCACCGCCGCTGACTTCCTCTCCGGACAGCGCGATCTGCAGTGCGACGTGACTGTGTCCGACGAGGACGAGGGGAACGTTGGCGAGCGCGATCGTCACGAAGGCTGCTTCATCCGAGAGGACGTACTCCCAGATCGGGTCGCGGGCGGAGCCGTGGTAGAGCGCCACGCCGTGGGCGGCTCCCTGCGGCTCGAGCCGGTCGAGGAACTCCTGTGCCTCGGGCCCGAGCACGTCACGTGTCCACCTGGCGGCAACTCCGGCCTCGCCGCCGAACTCGGCGAGGTCGATCGTTCCGCGCACGGCGAGGTCGTGGTTGCCGGCCAGGCAGACGTCGGCCCGCTCGGCGATCGTTGCGCAGCACTCGTTGGGGCGCGCTCCGTAGCCGACGATGTCTCCGAGACACCAGAGCTCGTCGGGCGCCTCAGCGTCGATCGCTGCGAGAACCGCCTCCAGCGCGTGCAGGTTCGAGTGGATGTCGGAGACGACGGCGACGCGCATGAGCGGCCGCGAACGCTAGTCCGGCCAGAACCGGCACCGTTGCCGCAACCTCCGAGGTCGTGAGGAGAAGCAAGCCCCAGGCCCCCGCTGCTAGCCCGGTGACCGTCGCAGCGCCGAGCTTGCGCCGCCCGGCGACGACAACGCCGAGGAGGGCGGGGGCGAGGAGGTCGAGCCAGCCCATCACCGCGGAGCCGAAGGTCGCCTGCTGCAGGTCCGGCAGCGGTGTGCCTGCGGCGTGGGGGAGGGCGACGGCCTGGAGCGCGTCGGTCGCCTCACGGACTCCGGCGGTCGCCCAGACGAGGACGACGTCGAGCGCGGCCAGGCCGACGAGGCCGGCGCGAACCGACCACGCCGGCGCGACCACAGCGACGGCGGACGCTGCTGCGAGACAGGCGCCGGCGATCAACGCGAGGCCTGCTGCGTCCTGAACGAGGCCGCTCGCCAGCCACGCCGCGAACCACAGGCCCGCCGCGGCCGGCGGCCACAACCACCAGCGCGAGCTGCCGCGGAAGATCCCGCCGGTCGCGGCCAGCACCGGGGTGCCGAAGGTGGCGAGCAACGCGAGCGCGCGCGGGCCGTGCGGCACGAGATCGATGATCGCGACGCCTGCGGCGAGGAGCGCTGCCGGCGCGGCGAACCACAGCCAGCTCCGTCCGCGTGCTCGCGCCTGGCGCGCTGGCGCCGCTGCCGTCGCCGCCTGCGCGGCGCAGAGAACGGCGTACGACGGGACGAGGGAGAGCGTTATTCCTCGGAGGCCGGCTCGTCCGGGTTCGGGTGGCCCGGTGCCTCGGGCAGGTTCCGGATGCCCTCGCGCGTCACGTACTTCGACCACGAGTCCTGCAGTGCGGCGATCAGCTCCGGGACGAACCGCGGCGACGCATTGACCCTCGCGACGACTGCGCCGGGGACGTCGCCCTCCTCGATCTCGTGCTCGATCCGCGCAAAGGTCAGCGTGAACTCGTACTGCGAGAAGCTGACGTTCGCGAAGTTCGCGTACGTGCCGCCGATCAGCTCCGCCGGCATCTGGATGTTGAGCCGGCGCTCGTCTGGATCCGACTCCGGTAGGCCGAGCTCGTCGTCTTCCATGGCCACATACTAGGAGGATGGAGGCCCACCTTCGTCTGCGTCAGATCGCACGGCTCCACGCGGCCGTTGCGGCGACGCTCCTCGCCGGGATGGTCGGCTTCCACGAGACCCTGCACGAGTCGTGGTTCCAGTCGTTCTACCGCGCGGTCGTCACGATGACCCTGACCGGCCTGGACACGGTGCCCGCCAACGACTCGGCGCGTGCCGTGTCGATCGCGCTCGTCGCGGCCGGCCTGACGATCATCGCCTACGCGGGTGCGGTTATCGTCGAGGCGATTGCCGGCGGCGTTCTCTCGGGCGCACTGGCGGAACGGCGGAGGGAGCGGACGATCCAGCAGCTGCACGACCACTTCATCATCTGCGGCTACGGGCGCGTCGGCCGGCGCGTGGCCGAGGAGTTTCGCGCGGCGAGTGTCCCGTACCTGGTGGTCGACTACCACGCGGACGCGGTCGAGGCCGCTCAGGGGGACGGGGTGCTCATGGTCGAGGGTGACGCGACGAAGGACGAGAACCTTCGTCGTGCCGGTCTCGAGCGCGCGCAGGGGCTCGTCGCCGCATCCGACTCCGATGCCGACAACCTCTACGTCGTGCTGTCCGCTCGGACGGCACATCCCGACCTGACGATCGTCGCGCGCGCGTCCGACGCCGACGCCGAGCGGAAGCTCGTTCTCGCGGGCGCAGATCGAGTCGTACTTCCCTACACGGCGGCCGGAAGGGTCATGGCGAACCTCGTGCTGAAGCCCCAGGTCACGGCGTTCCTCGACGTCGTGACGACGGCGACCGGCCCCGACCTCCAGCTCGCGGAGATCGCGGTGAGCGAGACGTCCTCGGCGGCCGGCCGGACGATTCGGGACCTCCGGATCCGGCACGAGACCGGAGCACTCGTCGTGTCGCTGCGCAAGGCGGACGGGAGCTTCGACACGACGCCCGAGCCGGACACCCCGATCGAGGTCGGCGACGTCCTGATCGGAGTCGGCTCACCCGACGAGATCCGGGCGCTCGAGGACCTCTTCGCGCCGCACGAGACCGTTGCCCGCTGATCCGGTCAAGGCCCTTGCCGCTGCGATCGCAGCGGCAGCCGGCGCCGAGCTCGAGCTCGAGCGGCCGGGCGAGGCCGAGCACGGCGACTATGCGACGAACGTCGCGCTGCGACTCGCGGGTGCGCGCCGGAAGCCGCCGCGCGAGATCGCGGCCGAGATCGCCACGGCCGCGGAGGGCCTCCCCGCGGTCGAGCGCACGGAAGTCGCCGGGCCGGGCTTCGTCAACCTCTTCCTTCGGGACGAGTGGTTCGCGGCGGCGCTGAGCGAGATCCTCGGCGACGGCGCGGCGTATGGGTCCGGCGGCGCAGAGCGGCAAGAGCGTGTGCAGGTGGAGATGGTCTCGGCGAATCCAACCGGGCCGATCCCGGTCTCCTCGGCCCGCAATGGTGCGTATGGCGACGCCGTCGCCCGGCTGTTCGAGCTCGCAGGCCACGAGGTCGAGCGCGAGTACTACTACAACGACTCGGGCGGGCAGATGGACCGGTTCCGCGCCTCGGTCGAGGCCGCACGCCGCGGAGAGGAGCCGCCGGAGGACGGCTACAAGGGCGCGTACATCAACGACCTCGCAGCGCTGAAGGGCGATCCGGTGCCGCTGATGCTGAAGGAGATCGAGTCGAGCCTCGAACGGTTCCGCGTCCACTTCGACAGCTTCCGCCGGCAGAGCGAGCTCGAGCTGCGCCTGCCGGAGCTGCTGCCGCGGCTCGACACGTACGAGAAGGAGGGCGCGCTCTGGGCGCGTTCGTCCGCCCACGGGGACGACGAGGACCGCGTCCTCCTCCGCTCCGAGGACCGCTCGCCGACGTACCGGGCCGCCGACGTCGCCTACCTCGTGGACAAGCTCGACCGCGGCTTCGACCGGGCGATCTACGTGCTCGGCGCCGACCATCACGGGACGCGCAACTGGTACGCGGCGGTCGCGCGGATGCTCGGTTACGACCCCGAGCGCGTCGAGGTGCTCCTCTACCAGCTCGTGCATCTGACGAAGGGCGGCGAGCAGACGAAGATGTCGAAGCGCCGCGGAGACGTCGTCTTCCTCGACGATTTCATGGACGAGATCGGCGTCGACGCCGCGCGCTGGTACCTCGTCAACCGGGGGCCCGACCAGACGATCGAGATCGACATCGACCTGGCCGCCGAGCGGTCGCAGAAGAACCCCGTCTACTACGTCCAGTACGCGCACGCCAGGATCGCCGGCATCCTCCGCAACGCTCCTGACAACGCAGGTAACAGTCTGCTCCTCGCGAAGCCGCTGGCACCGGCGGAGCGGGAGCTCGTCAAGCGGCTCGCCGAGCTGCCGGCGGTTGCCGCCGAGGCGCTCACCAAGCGTGGCCCGCAGGGTGTGCCCACCTACGCGATCCGCGTCGCCGACGACTTCCACCGCTTCTACCACGAGCACCGCGTGCTGGAGAGCGAGCAGCAGGCGTTCCGGCTCGGCCTGTGCCTGGCGACGCAGCGAGTGATCGCCACCTGCCTCCACCTCGTCGGCGTCGAGGCACCTGAGAGGATGTGAGCCGATGAGCGCGCGGCACGCCCCCGACCGCAACATCGCGATGGAGCTCGTGCGCGTCACGGAGGCGGGTGCGATGGCGGCTGCGCGCTGGATCGGCCGCGGCGAGAAGGAGAGCGCCGACCAGGCGGCGGTCGACGCGATGCGGTTCGTGCTCGACAGCGTCTCGATGCGCGGCGTCGTGGTGATCGGCGAGGGGGAGAAGGACGAGGCGCCGATGCTCTACAACGGCGAGGAGGTCGGCAACGGCGAAGGCCCCGAGGTGGACGTCGCGGTCGATCCGCTCGAAGGGACGCGCCTGACCGCTCTGGGCCAGACGGGCGCGATCGCCGTGATCGCCGTCGCCGAGCGTGGGACGATGCTCTTCCCCGGCGCCGCCGTCTACATGGAGAAGATCGCCGTCGGGCCGGCCGCGATCGACGCGATCGACCTCACGAAGAGCCCGTCCGAGAACGTGCGGGCGGTCGCCGACGCGCTCGGGAAGTCTCCTCGCGAGGTGGACGTCGTCGTCCTCGAGCGCGACCGGCACGACGAGTTGATCGCGGAGCTGCGCGAGGCGGGCGCCCGTGTGCGCCTCATCCGCGACGGCGACGTCGCGCCCGCTATCGCTGCGGGCCAGCGCGGGACGAACGTCGACATGCTCTACGGCATCGGCGGCACGCCGGAGGGCGTGATCTCGGCCGCGGCGCTGAAGTGCGTCGGCGGCGGCATCCAGGGACGCCTCTGGCCGCGGGACGACGCCGAACGGCAGGCGCTGCTCGACGCGGGGCTCGATCCGGGACGCGTGCTCCACACCGGCGATCTCGTCTCCGGCGAGGACGTGTTCGTCGCGGCCACCGGCGTGACGAATGGGCCGCTTCTGCGCGGCGTGGTGTACTCGCCCGGCGGAGCCGAGACCGACTCGATCGTCATGCGCTCGCGGTCGGGCACGGTGCGCCGGGTCGTAGCGCAGCAGTCGCTGGAGAAGCTCTCCGCTCTCACGGGGTTCGAGTACACGTAAGGGATCCACCCTGCCCGGTCGGTGAGCGCAGGGAGAGCCACAAACCGCACCGACCGGTGGCAGCCACTATCACAGAACCGTCACAGGATCGACCGGGATCCGCAGTGGCGGCACAGCGATGCGAGCCGCTTCCGTTACACCCCCGTAACAGTGGCTGCCACCGGTCGTGGCACCTGCGTGGCGCTCAGCCGGCGGCGAGCCAGGCGTCGCAGATCGCCGTGACGTGGCGAATGTCTGTCCCGCAGCAGCCGCCGACGACTTCGAGCCCGGGCAGGTCGTTGCGCAGCGCGACGTAGTGCTCGGCGAGGTCGGTCGGATCTCCGGAGTCGAGCTCTTCGGCCTCGTCGAGCTCCGCGTGGCTGAGCGTCGACGCGTTCGCGCGCAGCCCGCCGATCCGTGTGCGCGACTCGCCCTGGGGGAGGGCGTCCGCGAAGTGCGTCGGATGCGCGCAATTGATGACGAAGAACTCGGCGGCTCCGTCCGTGGCGTCGTCCACGGCGACGATCGCCTCCTCGATCGAATGGCCGCTCGGAAGCCGGCCGTCCGTCTCGACGGTGAAGCCGACGACGACCGAGATCCCGGCCGAGGATGCAGCACGCGCGATCCCGATCCCTTCCTCCGGGTAGGTGAGAGTGAGAGCTGTCGCCTGAGCGCACCCGGCGTCGGCGAAGGTGCGGAGCTGGACGGCGTGGTAGCGCTCCGCCTCGTCGGCGTCCATGAGGAGGGTCGGGTTGTAGGCGTCGCTGCGAGGGCCCACGGATCCCTCGATGACGACGTCGTCGTATTCCGCCGCCATGCTGTCGAGGAACTCGATCGCCCGGCGGTTGACCGCAGCGAGCTCCTCGTCGTCGTAGCCGAGGAGGCGTCCCCAGTCGGTGTTCGCACGCCACGTCGGCGCCGAGAGCACCAGAGGCACGCCGCGATCGCGCGCCAGCTCGAGGAACGGCCTGTAGTAACGAGTGAGCGCGGCGCGCCCCTCGTCGGTCCCGACGAGGGGGAATGCCGCGAACTGGGGGAGCTCGATGCCCTCCTCGAAGACGAGGACCGTCTCCAGCCCCGCGTCGGTCAGCCGCATCAGACGCCGACCGCTTCGCGCTCCATCTCCGGCGCGTACGTACCGGTACGTGCGGCCGCGTTCATCTTCGCGCGGTGGTAGTACGCGCGCTGGCCGGCCTCGATGTTTTCCGGCTTGCCGCCCCAGGCCTTCAGCGCCGGCGCCTGCAGCGCGCGACCGTAGGAGAAGGACAGCTGCCACGGATGCGGCCCGTGCGCGTTCATCGCGTTCAGGTGCGTGGTCGCGTCCTCGTCCGACTGGCCGCCGGAGAGGAAGACGATCCCGGGCACCGCCGCGGGCACGTGCTTGGAGAGCGTGTGCAGCGTCGCCGCGGCGACCTCCTCGATGCCGGCCCGATCGCTCGCGTCGTATCCGGAGAGCACCATGTTCGGCTTGAGCAGCGTCCCCTCGACGTCGACACGCTGGTCGAAGAGCTCGGTGTAGACGGCGGCGAGAACGCGCGAGGTGACGAAGCCGCTGCGCTCGATCGAATGCGTCCCCTCCTGCAGCACCTCGGGCTCGACGATCGGGACGATCCCGGCCTCCTGGCAGAGCGCCGCGTAACGCGCGAGAGCGTGCGCGTTCGTCCAGATGCAGTACTCGCTCGGGAGCGTGTCCGAGATCGAGTACGTAGCGCGCCACTTGGCGAAGCGGGCGCCGAGCCCGCGGTACTCCTCGAGCCGCTCGCGCAGGCCGTCGAGGCCCTCGGTCACCGTCTCGCCGTCGGCGTGGGCGAGAGGCTTCGCACCCTGGTCGACCTTGATTCCGGGGATGACGCCCTTCGACGCGAGCAGCTCCGGAAAGGGTGTTCCGTCGTCGGCGCTCTGGCGGATCGTCTCGTCGAAGAGGATGACGCCGCTGATGTACTCCTCGGCGCCCGGCGTGGTGAAGAGCAGGTTGCGGTAAGCGCGGCGGTTCTCCTCGGTCGACTCCACCCCGATCGAGTCGAAGCGCTTCTTGATCGTCCCGGAGCTCTCGTCCGCGGCGAGGATTCCCTTGCCCTCGGCGACGAGTGCTGCGGCGGTTTCGTGCAGCTCGGTGTTCGACATCGAAGTCTCCCTGGTTCGCTTGACCTGCGTCTGGGGCTTCATTATGGCCGGGCTACAATCGCCGTAGCCGGCGGGAGTAGCTCAGTTGGTAGAGCATTGGCTTCCCAAGCCAAGGGTCGCGGGTTCGAGTCCCGTCTCCCGCTTCGAACTTGCAGGTGTCCGCCGTGCCGCCGCGAATCGTCGTCGGGCAAGGCTCGATTCCGAGGAGGTACACGGTGGACAACAAGATGCGCTATTTCGGATTCGCGGTGGGGTTCGCCTTCGCCGTCGTGTGGATGACGGTCGGGCTCGGCTCTGCGATCGTCTGCGGGCTCGTGGCCGGTCTCGGGTACGGCGCGGTCATCGTCGCGGAACGCGCGCGGGCCAACGCGGCAACGACCCACAAGCGGGCGGACTCGATCGCCGCGATGCTCGACGAGTTCGAGCTCGACAACGAAGCGCAGATCGAGGCGGCGGACGACGCGACGAGCCCTCTCGCCGTGGAGGCCGAGTACGGCTGGCCGGTCGAGGAGCGGGAGATCGTCCATGCGGAGGCCCGGTAGCACCGGGCCCTCCGGGCTCCGGCCGAAGGAGTCGGCAAACTCTTCGTGCCGGTCGTAACAAGCGATGTTCCTCGTGCCGAAAGGGCAGGTGCCATGGACTCACACGCAGAGACGCGCCCGAGTGCGGTCTTGTCCCCGGATCAGCATGTGCTGCACGGGGGGCGCCGCGCGACGTTCCTCCACATGAGCCGCGGCGAAGCGGTGATCCGCTACTGGGGAGAGAGCCATGCGATCGCGGTTCCTCCCGAGACACTCGTGCTGCCGCCGAGGCGGGCCAGGCGGCTTTCCACCTCAGCAGCCGACGAGCCGACGACTCGAGGACTGACCGCCTGAGAACGGCTGCGGCGTCGGCATTCCGACGCCGCGACCGGTGAGGAAGAGGACGCGGGCGCCTGCCGGGAGGACTCGGCGCATCATCCCCGCGTCTATACGGCGCCGCGCCGCCGAATGTCACGCCGAATATCCGGGGTGCTCAGTGGTCGGCGATGAGCATGCGCGCGATGTCCCAGAGCAACAGGATCATCACGGTCACGGCCACGAAATCTCTGAGCATTTCCACGAAGTAGGCGATCCTTCCCAGGTGCGCGCCAGACGAATCGCGCAGCGCGGCTAGCGCTTCGGCCAGGCTTCCGCGAGCTTGGCGCGCGTTTCGATCAGGTGCTCCGGGATGACCTTCACGTCGCCGAGCACCGGCATGAAGTTCGTGTCGCCGTTCCAGCGCGGCACGACGTGGACGTGACCGTGGTCGATGATGCCCGCGCCGGCGACTCGGCCGAGGTTCCAGCCCACGTTGAATCCTTCGGGCGCGAAGACCAGTCGTAGCGCCGCGATCGCGTCGACGCCGAGACGATGCACCTCGAGCGCCTCCGCCTCCTGGAGGTCGTCGAAGGCCGAGCCGTGCCTGTACGGCGCGACCATGAGATGCCCCGACGCGTACGGAAACTTGTTGAGGAGAACGAACGCGAGCTCGCCGCGATGGATCACGAGCTCCGGCTCGTCTTCGGGCAGCTCGGCGGCGCGGCAGAAGACACACTCGTCCCCGTCGTCGGCATGCTGGACGTACTCGAGGCGCCACGGCGCCCACAGCTGCTTCACGAGATGGGAGGCTACTAGCGCCCGGCTGTAGCATCGCTTGCATGCTGAGCAAAGTGATGGAATGGCTGCGCGGCGATTCCGGTTCCTCCGCACCGAGCGAGCCGGCCGCGCCCGCGACTGCCCCCGAGCCTTCGGCGATCCCTTCCGAGCCGCCCGCCGATGTGGCTGCGGAAGCAGTGCCGGACCCGGCGGTCGACGAGCCGGACTGACGGAACTGACGATCCGCCTCGAGCCGCTCGGGGTCGAGCACGTCGCGGCTGTCGAAGCGATGCTCGACGATCCGGACAACCTCCGCTTCACACGCGTCCCCGAGCCGGTGCCGCCTGGCTTTGCGCGCGCGTGGCTCGAGATCTACGAGGAGGAGCGGCGGGCCGGAACGCGTGAGGGGTTCGCGATCGTCGGTGACGACGGCGAGTTCCTCGGTCTCGCCCTGGCGCCGAAGATCGATCGCGAGACGCGAACGGCGGAGCTCGGGTACGTCATCGCCCCCGAAGCGCGTGGTCGCGGTGTGGCGACCGACGCGCTGGGCCGGCTCACGGTCTGGGCGTTCGAGGAGCTGGAGATGATCCGCCTCGAGCTCCTGATCAGCGTCGACAACGGAGCGTCGAAGAAGGTGGCCGAGCGCTGCGGCTACGTGCGGGAGGGAGTCCTGCGCTCGGCGTACTTCAAGCAGGGCCGCCGCGAGGACACCGAGATCTGGTCGCGGCTCGCGACCGACCCCTAGCGGCTCAGAGCCAGCGCTTCCAGCGGAAGAACGCGAGCATGCCGACGATGGTGACCGCCATCAGCCCGAGGCTTGCCCAGAAGGCCTCCCACGAGTCGAAGCCGGGGAAGTGGACGTTCATCCCGAAGAAGCCGGTGAGGAACGTCAGGGGCAGCATCACGACGCTGAAGACCGTGAGCACGTACAGGATGTCGTTCTGCTGGTGGGAGATGAGCGACTCGTTCGTGTCCTCGAGCGCCTCCACGACCTCCTTGTAGTTGTCGAG
>JAICME010000041.1 GCA_025929425.1 Thermoleophilia bacterium
CCGACGAAGGCCGGCACCAGCCCGAGCAGGTTCGCGAGGAACCTGAGGAAGCGATCGCGAATTCGGCGGCGCGCATCCTTGTGCACCCAGTACGCGAGCGCGAGCCAGAAGACGACGGCGAGGACGATGGCGACGTTGCGGGCGACTGTGACGCCGGTCGAATGGAAGAACGCGTGTATCCCCGCCACGGGAGTCAGATCCCCCGCGCGGCGCGCGGCAAACGCCACGGATCCCCGCGTTCCTATCATCGGGTCGTGGCCGAGCTTCGCACCGAACGTCTCCGGTTGAGGCAGTGGCGCGACGACGACCTCGAGCCCTTCGCCGCCCTGAACGCCGATCCCGAGACCATGCGCTTCTTCCCGGAGCCGCCGTTGCGCGCGGCGAGTGACGCGCTCGCGAAGCACGCGCACCGGCACATCGAGGACGAGGGCTGGGGCCTGTGGGCGGTCGAGGTCGTCGGCGGCGCGAACTTCATCGGCTTCGTCGGGCTCTCACGGCCGAGCTTCGAGGAGCACTTCACTCCCGCCGTCGAGGTCGGCTGGCGGCTCGCACGCGAGCACTGGGGCCGCGGGTATGCGACCGAAGCGGGCCGGGCGGCGGTCGCCTACGGGTTCGAAGAGGTCGGCCTGGAGGAGATCGTGTCGTTCACCTCCGAGCTCAACGAGCCCTCGTGGCGGGTCATGGAACGGCTCGGCATGAGCCACGATCCGGCCGACGACTTCGAGCACCCGCGCGTTCCGGTCGGCCATCCGTTGCGGCCGCATGTCCTCTATCGGCTGTCGCGTTCCGACTGGGCCGTTTCTCGAGCCGCGTCATGAAGCACAATGGCGGAGGAATGCCAGGCGATCCGGGTCGGAACGGCAACGGGAACGGGAACGGGAGGGGGCGCGGCCCGCATCGCCGGGAGCGGCCGCGGTCCGACTTCGAGCTCGAGCGTCTACTCGTCGCCCGGCACGGCCGGTTGCGTCGACGCAACCGCAAGCGCCGCGGCATCCTGCTCTTCCTGGGGATCCTCTTCGCGTCGCTCGTCGCCCTCGCGGTCACCACGGTTGCGTTCACGGGGCGGCAGATCCTCCTCTCGACCTGCAGTCTCTCCGACCTTCGTCCGCTCTCGCGCGGCGAGAACTCGTTCCTCTATACGAACCGCATGCGCCTGCTCGGTGTGGTTCCATCGGCGACGAACCGGCAGCCGCTGCCGCTCGCGAAAATCTCACCGTGGCTGCCCGAGGCGACAGTGGCGATCGAGGATGCGCGGTTCTGGCAGCACGGCGCCCTCGACTACCAGGGTATCGCCCGCGCCCTGTATCAGGACATCTCGAAGGGGCACATCGTCCAGGGCGGTTCGACGATCACTCAGGAGCTGGTCCGCAACCTCTACATCGGCAACAACCAGCGGACGCTGTCGCGCAAGCTCCGGGAGGCCTGCCTCTCCGAGAAGTTCTTCCAGCTGCATACGCGGAAGGAGATCCTCGCCGACTACCTCAACGAGGTGTTCTACGGCCGCCACGCATACGGCGCCGAAGCGGCGGCGCAGACCTACTTCTCGAAGAGTGCCTCGGAGCTCTCGCTCGTCCAGGCCGCGCTCCTCGCCGGCCTGCCTCAGGCGCCGACGACGGACGACCCGATCCTCAACAAGGCCGGCGCGACTTCGCGACGGAACGAGGTGCTGAGGGCGATGTGGAAGAACGGCTACATCAGCGCGGACAAGCTCCGGCGCGCCGTGAAGAAGCCGCTGCTGCTGAAGCCCGGTCACCTCTACACCCAGCTGCACCAGCCGAACTTCTTCGGCTGGGCAACGCAGCAGCTCGCAGACAGTTTGAGCCAGCGGCAGGTCGAGCTGGGCGGCCTCAAGGCGCGGACGACGCTCGACACCCGCCTGCAAGGGCTGGCCTACCACGCCATCAGCTCCGTGCTTCGCACCTCCACGGATCCCGCGGCGGCGCTCGTCGCGATCGACCCGCGTACCGGTGCGGTGAAGGCGATGGTCGACTACCTCCCGAGCGGACGCAGGATGCAGTTCAACTTCGCAACGCAGGGTCACCGGTCGACCGGAAGCTCCTTCAAGCCGATCACGCTCGCGACGGCGCTCAGCGCAGGCGACTCGCTCTACTCGACGTTCTACGGGCCGCCGGAGCTTCACATCATCACGCCGGAGTGCCAGGACAAGAACGGTTCCTGGGACGTCCACAACTACGCCGACGAGGCGGCCGGGACCATGAACCTCCTCGACGCGACGGCGAATTCGGTGAACACGATCTTCGCCCAGTTGATCGCGAAGGTCGGCGTGCGAAACGTGATGTATACGGCGGCAAGGCTCGGGATCACCACTCCGCGGGGAAGCCGGTTCTTCCAGCCGGCCTGTGCGATCACTCTCGGGGCGGTCGGGTTCACGCCGCTCGAGATGACCGACGTTTACGCGACCTTCGCCTCGGGTGGCATCCACCATGACCCGCAGGCGTTCGAGAGCGTTCGTGGGCCGACGGGCAAGCTGATCGGCGGAATCGCAAAGGGCGTCAAGGGCACGCGTGCCCTCGGGCCGAACGTCGCGGCCGAGCTCACGTACGCGCTCCAGGGCGTCGTCCAGCACGGCACGGGCGCGGCGGCGGCTCTCGGAAGTCGACCCGTGGCGGGCAAGACCGGCACCGCGGAGAACTTCCAGGACGCCTGGTTCTGCGGCTACGCGCCACAGCTCGCCACCTGCGTCTGGATCGGCTATCCGCACAGCGAGACCCCGCTCCTGAACATCGAGGGCGTCGGCTCGGTGGCGGGTGGGACGCTGCCCGCGGAGATCTGGCACGACTTCATGGGGCCGGCTCTGGAGAACCTGCCGGTGCTGCAGTTCCCGACGCCCTCGATCACCGGCACGCAGATCAACGGCGACGGCACGTACAGCTACGGCTACTCGCAATACCCCACGACCACGGGGTGATACTCCTCGCCGCGTCGGGCATGAGCCCGACGTGACCCCCTTTCCGCTGGACCGGCTCGACGATGTCGTCGGGGAGACGATCGAGCGCACGATTCGCCTTCGTCACGTGCTGCGACTTCGGCGCCACGGTGGAGCAAGGGCGATCGATCCGGAGCCGAGCGGCTGGGCCACCGCGGCGTCGTTCGAGCCGCGCCCGGGCTGCCGCATCGAGCCTTTCGTAGACGGCTGCGAAGCCCTGCCGCGAATTGCCGACGCGATTCGCTCGGCGCGCTCGCACGTCCATCTCGCGGGCTGGCATTTCGATCCCGCGTTCCAGCTCGAACCCGGCGGCGCACCTCTTCGGGGGCTGCTTGCGGAAGCTGCGGAGCGAGTCGGCGTGCGGGTGCTCGCGTGGGCCGGCGCCCCGCTTCCGCTCTTCCATCCGGACCGGCGCGAGGTGCGACAGGCTCGCGACGAGCTCGTCCGTGGCACGCAGATCTTGATGAGCCTCGACGCCAGGGAACGGCCGTTCCATTGCCACCACGAGAAGCTCGTCATCGTCGACGACGAGACGGCGTTCGTCGGCGGGATCGACCTGACGGCTCTCGGCGGGAACAGGCTCGACTCCGACGACCACCCGCGGCGCACCGGTCTCGGCTGGCACGACACGGCGGTTCGGCTGGAAGGGCCGATCGTCGCCGACGTCGCACAACACTTCGCGATGCGCTGGCGGGCGACCGCCGACGAGGATCTGCCCGAGCCTGTGAGCCCCGCTGAGGTCGACGGCGGGCTCGAAGCGCAGCTCGTGCGGACGGTTCCCGAGCGGCTGTACGACCCGTGCCGTCACGGAGAGTGGTCGATCCTCGAGAGCTATCTGCGCGCGCTCAGAGCGGCCGAGCGCTTCATCTACCTCGAGAGCCAGTTCCTCTGGTCTCCGGAGGTGTGCTTCGTTCTCGCCGAAAAGCTTCGCCGGCCTCCGAGCGAAGACTTCCGCGTGATCGTCGTCCTGCCCGCGCGCCCGAACAACGGCACCGACGACAGTCGCGGCCAGGTCGGCCTCCTGATCCACGCCGACAAGGAGGCGGGGGAGGACACACCCCGCTTCCTCGCCTGCACGCTCTACCAGCCGGGCCCCGGCGGCAACCCCGTCTACGTCCACTCGAAGGCTGCCGTGATCGACGACACCTGGGTGACGATCGGATCGGCGAACCTGAACGAACATTCGCTCTTCAACGACACCGAGGCGAACGTCGTCGTCCGCGATCCGGCGTTTGCGCGAGAGATTCGCCTCCGGTTGTGGGCGGAGCATCTCGAGCGCCGGCGCGATGAGATCGACGGCGACCCGGCGCGCGTGTTCGACGAGCTGTGGCTGCCGCTCGCGCAGGAACACCTCGAGCGCCGGCAGCGTGACGGCCACGCCGACGGGAAGCTGACTCTTCTCCCGCACGTGTCACGCCGCAGCGAGGCGCTCTGGGGGCCGTTGAACGGCCTCTTCGTGGACGGCTAGCTTGCTGGCTCGCGCGCGCAGTCGAGCTTCGCCCGTTCACGTGCAGGGTGATTCGCCCAGCCGGGTCTGCACGGCCGGCTCGAGGGCTTCGAGGGCGTCGAAGCAGTCCCGGCACAGGCCGACCGCGGCCTTTGCCTTGCGGATGAGAAGAGCACGATCGTCCACGGGCAGGGCGCCGATGGAGAGCAGGAAGCGGTTCAGCAGCAACTCGAGCTTCATCGGCCCGCTCTCATGCACCGTCTTCAGCGGCTGTTCGAGCCTGTGCATGCGGACGATCATCCGCTTCGTCCGCCGGATCACGCGGCGCTGCTTCGCGGAGAGCGCGCATTTCGGCGCTCCCGCTGCCGAGGCACGCGTCGTCGCCCGCGGCCGCGAGCCCCCGCCGCACCCGGCGGCCAGCGCGACGGTGGCGGCGAGCGCCACGCCCCCGACCGCCGGCAGGATCAGATCTGCCAGGCGCCGTCGCGAATAAGCGGAATCCGCCGGCCGCGAGGGTCGACACCGGTCGCCTCGAGCTCCGGGCTGCCGATCATGACGTCGAGATGCGTGGACGAGCGGTTCACCCCCCGTGCGGGTGTGTCCGAACGGGTGCCTCCGAAACCGCTGCCGAATGCGATGTGGGCGGCGGCGTTCTCGTCGAGCAGGGTGTTGTAGTAGATACGTCCGGTCTGGCCGATCCGCGACGAGGCGTCGACGAGCGCGACCTCCCCGAGCCGCCGTCCCATTCGGTCGCTGTCGATGTACGCCGCGACGAAGTCGCGATCGTCGTCCGAGTCGGCCTCGAGCCGGACGAGTCGGCCCTTCGAGAACTCGCCGCGAAGGCCGTGGATGAGCCGGCCGCGGAACGCGAGGGGGAACGTGCAGCGGAACGTGCCGCTCGTCGCGGATGCGTCCGGGCTCGTGAAGACCTCCTCGGTCGGCATGTTCGGCGCCTGCGTGTGGCCGTCGGCGAGCGTCTCCGGGCCACCGAGCCAGCGCGTCCCCCGGACGAAGCCGATGTCGAGCTCCGTGCCGGGCCCGCGCAGCTCGAGTCCCGCGAGATCGAGCTTCGTCAGCTTCTTCGACCGGCGCTCGAGCGTACGGAGGTGCTTGAGCCAGCCGCTCGCCCCCTTTCCATCCTCGTCGAGCAGGCGGCAGAAGCTCAAGAGGTCTTCGGCCAGACGGCGCTTCGCGGCCAACGGCTTGAGCTTCGGGTAGACCTGACCGGCCCAATGGTCGGTCGGCCAGCCGGCGATCGTCCAGCGCGCGCGCAGGTTCAGCTGCGCACGGCGGAGGAACGCGATCTGCTTCGAGAGGCGCGTGAAGTCGGTTGCGATTCTCTCGGGGGGCACGCCGTCGAGGTAGCCCGGCTCACCCTCGCCCGCGATCTGAACGAGAGCGCCGTGCGATCCCGCGACCTCACGGAACCGGCGGCGGGCCCACGGTGAGAGCGCCCCGACAGCAGCGTCGGAGCCGTGAAGGAGCCGGGCGCGGGTGACGAGCGGATCTGCAGTGACGGCGTCGACGAAGGTCGCCCCCGCGCGGTACGCGGACTCGGCGATCGCGACCGTCAACTCTCGATGCTCGGGCTGAGCCTGGATGACGAGGGTGTCGCCCTTCTCGATGCCGAGCGAGGCGCGCACGATCGCGTCGGCGTAACGTGCGAGCGCCTCGGGGGGAAGCAGAGACTCGTGACTCCCCACGTCTCAGGCGGCCGAGCCGACCGCGTCCGCGACCGTGTCGTGGACGACGAAGTGGCGGTCGAGCCCCGAGACCTCCAGCGCCCGGCGGACCTCGAGCCCGGGTGCGGCGAGACGGAAGCCGCTGCGGTCGGCCAACCTCGACCGAGCCTCGATGAGGACGCCCAGCGCCGTCGAGTCGATGAACGTGACCTCCGCGAGGTCGACGACGAGCAGCTCGGCTCCGTCGGCAAGGGTGTCGAGCAGCGCCCTCCGCACCTCCTCGGCGTTGTAGAGGTCGAGCTCTCCCGCGAGCGAAACGACGACCGCGTCGGCGCGGCGTTCGATCCCGGCCACCGCCGACTCCCGTCCTCCGGACGATCCGGGGCCCGATGCTCCGGCCTCGGTCAACGTTTCCTCCCTCCCGTTTCCTGCGGCACGGCGGCCGCCCCCGCGCGGGCCATTCAAGCAAGAATGGACACGTGGAGCTCGTCGACATCGCAGCCCGTGCAGCCGGCGAGAACTTCCCGGTCGGCTCGGTTCTCTTCCCGCGCCCGCTGCGCCCGCACATCCGCGCGCTCTACTGCTACGCGCGGCTCGTCGACGAGCTCGGCGACGCCTACGACGGCGACCGGCTCGCGGCGCTCGACGAGCTCGAGCGAGAGGTGGACCTGGCCTTCGCCGGCGCGGCGACCTGGCCCGTGCTGCGCAACGTGCAGCCGACGATCCACGAGTTCGACCTGCCACGCGCGCCGTTCCTGCGCTTGATCGAGGCAAACCGCATGGATCAGCACATACGCGCGTACGAGACATGGGCGGACCTGAAGCACTACTGCGTCCACTCGGCCGACCCGTGCGGCCGTCTCGTGCTCGGCGTCCTGCGGCGCCTCGGCGACGCCGAGCTCGTCGCCGCGAGCGACTCGGTCTGCACCGGGCTCCAGCTCGTCAACTTCCTCCAGGACGTGCCTCGCGACCTCGAGCTGGGGCGGATCTACCTGCCGGCGGAGGAGCGGCACACGTTCGGCGATCCGCCGCTCGACCGGCCGAACGAAGACCTGCTTGCGCTGCTGCGGTTCGAGGCTCGGCGCGCCGCCGAGCTCCTCTCGGCCGGAGAGGTTCTGCGGGATGGGATCGGCGGGCGGCTCGGGCGCGCGGTCGCGCTCTTCGCGCGCGGCGGTCTGGCTGCGCTCGACGCGCTCGAGTCGGCCGGGTGGGACATCTTCAGCCGCCGCCCTCGGCCGTCGCGTGCCCGTCTCGCGCGCGAGGCTGCGCTCGTCCTCGTGCGATGACGGTTCAGGAGGCGTACGCCGAGGTCGAGCGCATCACACGGCGCGAGGCCAAGAACTTCGCCTACGGGATCATGGTTCTTCCCCGTGAGAAGCGTCAGGCGATCGCCGCGATCTACGCGTTCGCACGCTGGGTGGACGACGTGGCCGACGGAGACTTGCCTCCGGAGGAGAAGCGGGCCCAGCTCGAGGAGCTGCGTGCCGGGCTCGACGGTGAACGAGCGGATCCCGTGTTCGCCGCACTGCGCGACGCGCGCGAGCGCTTCGGCATCCCCCGCGATCCTCTCGCCGCGCTCGTCGACGGCGGGCTGCAGGACATGGAGCAGTCCACGTACGCCGACTTCGACGCGCTCCGCGGCTACTGCGAGAAGGTCGCCGGCGCCGTGGGGCTCGCGTGCGTGCCGGTGTACGGCTCCGACGACACCGACCACGCAATGACGCTCGGGGTCGCGCTCCAGCTGATCAACATCATTCGCGACGTGGACGAGGACCGGCGGCTCGGCCGGGTCTACCTCCCGCAGGACGAGCTCGTTGCCTTCGGCGTGGAGGAGCTTGTTCCGTCGCCGGCGTTCCGGGAGCTGATGGCCTTCCAGGCGGAGCGGGCGCGGACGTTTCTCGGAGAGGGCTTGCGCCTGCTCGAGTCGCTCGACCGCCGCAGCGCGCTCTGCGTCCGGACATTCGCGGGCCTCTACCGCGAGACGCTCGACCGGATCGAGGCGGGCGGCTTCGACGTGTTCGGCGAGAAGGCACGGCTCTCCACGCCGCGCAAGCTGGCCGTCGTCGCGAAAGGGCTGCTCGGGTGAAGGTCGCTGTCGTGGGAGGGGGCCTCGCGGGTCTGTCCGCGGCGCTGGACCTCGCTGACGCAGGTCATGTGGTGACCCTGCACGAGACGCGACCGACCCTCGGCGGCGCCGTCCAGACGCTGCCCGAGCGCGAGGGCGACCCCGAGCCGCCGCCGGACAACGGGCAGCACATCGCGCTCGGTTGCTTCACGGAGTACCTCCGTTTCCTCGGCCGGATCGGCGAGGGCGGCTCGTTCATCCGCACCAGGCTGGCGCTCCCGGTGCTCGACGAGAACGGCGCCTCGTCTGCGATCGAGCCGAGCCTGCGTGCGCTTCTCGCCTACCGGCACCTGTCCCTCAAGGGGCGGATCAGGCTCCCACTCACCACACTGCGACTGCGCTCGGCGCACTCGCATCCGAACGAGACGTTCGGGCAGCTACTCAGGCGACTGGGCGAGACCGACAGATCCATTGACTGCTTCTGGGACGTCTTCATCCGGCCGGCGCTGAACCTGCCCTGCGACGAGGCCGACCCGAAGGCCGGACTCTTCACGGTTCGCACCGCGCTGCTCGGGCCGCGTGCGAACAGCGATCTGGTCCTCCCGGTGAAGCCGCTCGGCCGGATGCACGGTGACGCGGCAGGTGCGGCGCTCGAAGCCGCCGGCGCGACAGTGCTCACGGAGACGCGCGTGTCCACGCTCGACGAGCTCGAGGCCGACGCGATCGTCGTCGCGGTTCCGCCGCGCGAGAGCGCACGACTCCTCGGCGAGCCCGAGCCTGCTCTCGAGGACTCGCCGATCGTGAGCGTCCACCTCTGGTTCGACCGGCCGCTGCTCGGCCGGCCGCTCGCTGCGCTCCTCGACTCCGACGCCCACTGGGTCTTCGACCGCGGCTCGCTCACCGGAAGCAAACCCGAACGTGGCCAGTACCTCACGGTCGTCTCGAGCGGTGTGCCCGAGCTGCTCGAGGTGCGCGGCCGCGAGCTCGTGGAGCGGATCGCGGGCCAGCTGACAGACCGGTTGGGCGATGCGGAACTCCTGTGGTCGCGCGTCAGCCGCGAGCCGTACGCAACGGTCGCGCTGCGGCCGGGCGTGCAGCGGCCGGGAGTCGAGACCTCGCAGCCGAACGTTGTCCGCGCCGGCGCCTGGACGGACACCGGCTGGCCGGCGACGATGGAGAGCGCGATCCGCAGCGGCCGGGCGGCGGCTCAGCACATCTTGAGCGGGATTTCCGCCAGAGTTACCGCTTGAGATGGCCGCCACCGCCGAGCTGACGCGCCTCGACGAGGCGATCGACCGCGGCACGCGCCGCCTGCTCGAGCTGCAGCGGCCGGACGGCATCTGGGTCGGCGAGCTCGAGTCGAACGTGACGATGACCTCGCAGCACCTGTTCTGGAACCACTACCTCGGCCTGCGCACGCCCGACCTCGACCGGCGGATCGCGAACGAACTGCTGGCGCGGATGCGCGACGACGGAACCTGGTCGATCTGGTTCGAGGGGCCGCCCGACCTCTCCACGTCCATCGAGGCCTACGTCGCGTGCCGGCTTGCGGGCGTCGATCCCGGCCCGCGTGCGCTCCGCTACATCCAGCGCGAGGGCGGGATCCCGAAGAGCCGCCTGTTCACGAAGTGCTTCATGGCGCTGCTCGGCCAGTGGCCGTGGCAGCGGATGGTGCCGATCCCTCCCGAGCTCGTGCTCTTGCCGCCCTCGGCGCCGTTCTCGATCTACAACTTCGCGTGCTGGGCGCGGCAGACGTTCGTCGCGCTCGCAGTCGCTCAGTCGCTTCGTCCGGTGCGGCCGGCAGACCTCGATCTGACCGACATCGGCTCCATCCCGGGGCGGACACGGTCTGCGGGGCGACCCAATGCACTTCGCCGGCGAGCGGTCGCCTCCGCCGAGCGCTGGATTCGCGAGCGCCAGGAGGCCGACGGCTCGTGGGGCGGGATCCAGCCGCCGTGGGTGTGGGGGATCATCGCCCTCGCCGCACTCGGGCACGGGCTCGACGACCCGACGCTCGGCAAGGCCGTCGAAGGCTGGCGCGGGTTCATGGTCTCCGACGGCGAGCGGCTGCGGCCGGAGGCGTGCCAGTCGCCGGTCTGGGACACCGGGCTCGCCCTGCTCGCGCTCCGCGCCTGCGGCGTCCCCGACGACCATCGCCGGCTCGTTCGCGCGGGCGAGTACCTCCTCTCGGAAGAGGTGCGGGTCAAGGGCGACTGGGCGATCCGCCGGCCCGACCTCGCGCCCGGCGGCTGGGCGTTCGAGTACGAGAACGACAACTACCCCGACCTCGACGACACGGCCGTCCTGCCGCTCGCCCTCCACGGGATGGGCATCGGTGAGGAGGGCGCTATCGCGCGCGGGATCGATTGGCTCGTCGGCATGCAGTCCGAGGGTGGCGGCTGGGGCGCGTTCGACGTGGACAACAAGGCGATGTGGCTCTACAAGATTCCGTTCTGCGACTTCGGCAAGGTGACCGACGAGCCCAGCGCCGACGTCACGGCCCACGCGCTCGAGACCCTCGGGACACTCGGCGTCCACCGGGAGGCCGCGGAGCGCGGGGTCGAGTGGCTCCTCTCGGAGCAGGAGGAGGATGGATCGTGGTTCGGCCGCTGGGGGGTCAACCACATCTACGGCACAGGGGCCGCTCTACCGGGCCTCGAGGCATGCGGCATCCCGCCCGACCATCCGTCGATGCGCCGCGCCGCCGCCTGGCTCGACTCCGTGCAGCAGGAAAGCGGCGGCTTCGGCGAGGACATCCGCTCCTACGGCGATCCCGAGTGGCGCGGCCGCGCGAACTTCACGACGCCTTCGCAGACCGCCTGGGCGCTCATGGCGTACGTGGCCGCAGGAAACGCTGAAGATTCGAGTAGCCGCAGGGCGGCAGACTATCTCTGTGCCGCGCAGCGCTCGGACGGCGACTGGGAGGAGGAGCACTTCACCGGCACGGGATTCCCACTGGATTTCATGATTCGCTATCACCTCTACCGCATCACGTTTCCCCTGTTGGCGCTCGGACGAATGAGAGAAAGGTTGGCCGGATGAAGTTCCCGCTCGCATCGACGGTCTCGATCGGCAAGTACGTCGCTGCCCAGCAGCGGAAAGGCGAGCGCTATCCGCTCGTCCTGATGCTCGAGCCGACCCTCGCGTGCAACATCGCGTGCATCGGCTGCGGGAAGATCCGCGAGTACGAGTCGAATCGCGCGCGCCTCTCGGTCGAGGAATGCGTCGATGCCGCCGTCCAGTGTCCCGCTCCGGTCGTCTCGATCTGCGGTGGCGAGCCGCTCGTCTACAAGGGGATCGACGAGGTCGTCCCGCAGGTGCTCGAGCTCGGCAAGACGATCGAGCTCTGTACGAACGCCTTGCGCCTCGAGCAGTGCCTCGACTGGTTCGAGCCGTCGAACCGTCTGAGCTTCGTCATCCATCTCGACGGGATGCGCGAGATCCACGATTACGTCTGCGATTACCCGGGGCTCTGGGACATCGCGATCGACGCGATCAAGACCGCGCGCGCCCGTGGATTCCGCGTCACGACGAACACGACGATCTTCAAGGAGACCGAGGTCTCGGACGTCGTCGAGATGATGCGTTATCTCACGAACGACGTCGGAATCGACGGGATGATGATCGCGCCGGGCTACCAGTACTCCCAGATCGATCCCGCGCTGACGATGACGCGCGAGGAGCACGAGGAGAAGTTCCGGGTCATCCGCGCCGCGACGAAGGAGCACGGCTACCGCTGGATCGCCTCGCCGATCTACCAGGACTTTCTCACCGGCGGCCGCCAGCTCACCTGCGCGCCGTGGGGCTCGATCACGCGCAACCCGTACGGCTGGAAGGGCCCGTGCTACCTGCTCACCGACGGAATCTTCCCGACGTACGAGGCCCTGCTCGAGGGGATGGAGTGGGAGGCCTACGGCCCGGGCAACGACCCGCGCTGCGAGCATTGCGGCATCCATTGCGGGTTCGAGCCGTCGGCCGCATACGAGGCCTCGAGAAGCCTGAAGGAAACCGTGCGGAGCCTTGCGTGGACGCTGACGGGCTGACGTTCGCCTGCGCCACGAGTGCTGAGGAGCGGGTTGCGCGGCGCGCCGGCCTGAACGCCGTTCGCGTCGGGCTCGGCGTGGCGAACGGCGTGCCTGAGGGACGCCTCGTCTCCTTCGGCGTCGCCGGCTCGCTCGGCGGGCTTCAGGTGGGCGAGGTGCTCGACGCGACGCGGGTGGTCGACGAGACGGGCGCGACGCTGTGGGAAGGACCCGGTCTCGGAGTCCGCGGTGCCCGCGCCGGCGTGCTCCTCGGCGGCAACGTCCTCGTCCACGACGCGGCCCAGCGCGACCAGCTGCGCGCGGCAAGTGGCGCCGACGCGGTGGACATGGAGAGCGGCACGCTCGCGCGGAGCGGTCGCCTCGCCGGCGTCGTCCGCGCCATTTCCGACGATGCCTCGAGTGCGGTCGAAGGACTCGATACGACGATTCATGCCGACGGACGCACCAACGTGCCCGGGTTGCTCCGCTGGATTGCGACACAGCGCGGCGGCGCCGTCCATTCGATCCGCGGCGCGTTGCGGGCGTTGAAGGCGCTCGAGGAGGCGGTGGCGACGTGAGGGGCCGTGTCCTCCTCGCCGCGCCGCGTTCGTTCTGTGCGGGCGTGGACCGGGCGATCGAGATCGTGGAGCGCCTGCTCGAGCAGCACGGGCCGCCGGTCTACGTCCGTCATGCGATCGTCCACAACGACCACGTTCTCAAGCGTCTGGAGAAGCTCGGCGCGGTGTTCGTCGAGTCCGAGGACGAGATTCCGTCCGGCGCGATCTGCGTCCTCTCTGCCCACGGCGTTGCGCCGGCGGTGAAGGAGAACGCGCAGAGGCGCAGCCTGCGGGTCGTCGACGCCACGTGCCCGCTCGTGAACAAGGTTCATGCCGAGGCGCGGCGGTACGCGGACAGCGGTCACCTCGTCGCCCTCGTGGGCCACAAGAACCACGTCGAGGTGATCGGAACGCTCGGTGAGCGGCCAGATTCGACGGTCGTGATCGAGTCGCCCGAGCAGGCCCGCGAGCTCGCAACCGAGAAGCCGGTCGCCGTGATCACGCAGACGACGCTCTCCCTCGACGACGTCGCCCCGATCGTCGACGCGCTCGAGGATCACCTGGGCACGCTGCGGCGGCCGCACGCGGACGACATCTGTTACGCGACCCAGAACCGGCAGGACGCGGTGAAGGCGATGGTCTCGCAGGGCGCGACGCTCGTGCTCGTGATCGGCTCGGAAACGAGCTCGAACGCGCAGCGGCTCGTCGAGGTCGCACAGGCCGCCGGCGCGGAGGCGACGCTCGTCGACGGCGAGAGCGGCCTCGATGCCGCTCTGCTCGACGGTCACGAGACGATCGGGCTCACCGCGGGCGCGTCGACGCCCGAGGAGCTCGTGCGAGCCACGGCGGCCCGCCTCGCCGACGCGGGCTACGCGCTGCCCGAGGAGATCGAGGTCGCGAAAGAGGACGTTCACTTCCGGCTCCCGAAGGAGGTCGCACAGGCATGACGAGTGTCGAAATCCCCTACTCGATCGCTGCGGCCCTTCCGTCGCTGTCGGTGATGGACATCACGAACGACGTCTCGCGCGAGGTTGCCGCCGCGGACGTGACCCACGGGATCGCTTTCCTCCACGCCTCCAGCGAGCTCTGCCTCGTGCGGGTGCAGGAGCGCGAGACGGGATTCTTCGAAGATCTCGAGTCGCTGCTCGAGCGCGTCGTGCCTTCGAGCGTCGACTCGCGAGAGCGGTTGCTCGCCTTCCTGCTCGGCCCGCGCTCGGAGCAGGTGCCCTTCGCCGACGGCGCTCTCTGTCTCGGGCAGTGGCAGCGGATCCTTCTCTTCTCGCTCGACGCGCAGCACCGACCGGACTGGTCGCTCACCCTGCTCGGGTAGGAGTACCGTCCAGGCTGAGATGCTGGTTCTGAGCCGCAGCGAGGTCGAGGACTTGCTCGACCTCGACGCGCTCCTCGATGCCCTGGCTGCCGTCCACGTGGAGCTCTCCGCGGGCAAGGCGTCGCTCGTGCCGCGCGTCGGCGCGTTCGCCGGAGACGCGGGAATCCTCGGTGTCATGCCCGCCTATGTGCCGTCGAGCGGGCTGGGTTGCAAGCTCGTCACGCTCTTTCCGGAGAACCGCGACCGCCCCACGCATCAGGCCATGATCGCGCTCTTCGAGCCGGAGACGGGTACGCCGGCGGCGCTCATGGACGGGACGTACATCACGGCGATGCGCACCGCTGGCGCGGCAGCGCTCGCCACTCGACTTCTCGCGCGACCGGATGCGCGTGTGCTCGCGATCCTCGGCACCGGCGTGCAGTCCCGCTCGGCCCAGGAGATGTTCCCTCGCGCCCGTGCGTTCGCCGAGGTTCGCGTCGCCGGGCGCGGTGAGTTCGAGGATGCCGTCCGCGGCGCGGACGTCGTCCACGCGACGACCGCGGCAGCCGAGCCCGTCGTCCGGTTGGACTGGCTCGGCCCCGGCGTGCATGTCAGCTCCGTCGGGTACGGCGCCGGCGGCTCCGAGCTCGACCCGGCAATCGTGGAGCGCTCCGACGTCGTCGTCGTCGAGCAGCGCGACTCGGCCTTCGCGCCACTTCCCGCCGGCGCGCCCGAACTCGAGCCGCGCGGCCGCGACGGAGTCGTCGAGCTCGGCGAGATCATCGCCGGGACCGCGGCCGGGCGGAGCTCGAACGAGCAGATCACGCTCTACAAGTCGGTCGGCGTCGCCGTCCAGGACCTCGCGGCTGCGGCGCTCGTGCTCGCAGCGGCGCGGGAACGCGGTGTCGGCCAGGAGATCGAGTTGGAGGAGATCCACGCATGAGCAGCAACGAGTTCAGCCCAGGGCTCGCCGGGGTCGTCGCGTTCGAAACGGAGATCGCCGAGCCGGACAAGGACGGCGGCGAGCTGCGCTACCGCGGCATCAACATCGAGGATCTCGTCGGCAAGGTGCCGTTCGAGCAGATCTGGGGGTTGCTCGTCGACGAGTCGCTCGAGCCGGGCCTGCCGTACGAGCACGTCGACCTCGGGCGCCGTACGGGCGGCTACATGTCCGACCTGCAGTCGACCCTGGCGGCGCTGAGCGGCGAGTGGAAGCTCGGCCAGTTCATCGACATCGACGACGAGCAGGCGAAGGAGGATCTCCGGCGTCTCTCGGCGGCCGCGCTCTCGATCGTCGCCCAGTCGGCTCGCGGCGCCGACCTGCCGCCCGTGCCTCCCGAGACGGTTCAGGAGGGGCACACGGCCGCGGAGCGCTTCGTTCTCGAATGGCGCGGCGAGCCGGACGAGAAATCGGCGAAAGCGATCGACACGTATTGGATCTGCACGGCCGAGCACGGTCTCAACGCGTCCACCTTCACGGCGCGGATCGTCGCCTCGACCGGAGCCGACGCAGGCGCCGCGCTCGCGTCGGCCGTCGGCGCGCTCTCGGGCCCGCTGCACGGCGGGGCACCGGCGCGCGTCCTGCCCATGCTCGACGCGGTCGCCGAGTCGGGCGACGCCGAGAAGTGGGTTGCCGAGGCGCTCGGTCGCGGCGAGCGGATCATGGGGTTCGGCCACCGCGTCTACCGCGCCGAGGATCCGCGGTCCCGCGTCCTCAAGCGCGTCGCGAAGGAGCTCGGCTCACCGCGCGTGGCGGTCGCCGAGGAGCTCGAGCAGGTCGCGCACGAGGCGATCGCCAAGAAGCACGAGAGCCACTCGTGGACGAACGTCGAGTACTGGTCGGCAGTCGTCCTCGACGTCGCGGAGGTACCGCCGCAGCTCGCTCCCGCGATGTTCGCATGCTCGCGGACCGCCGGCTGGTCGGCGCACATCCTCGAGCAGAAGCGCCTCGGCGTCCTCGTCCGCCCGTCGGCGCGCTACGTCGGGCCGGCCGCGCGCTCGCTGCAGGAGGTCTAGCGATGAGGAGGCTCGCATTCCTCGGCGCTTTGGTGCTGTTGCTCACCGCCTGCGGCGGGTCGAGCAAGTCGAAGACTCCACCCGAGACCGGGCCCTCGCCTGCGTTCACCAAGCAGACGATCACGAACAACTGGGAGCAGTTCTTCTCGAGCAAGACCGACGTCGCGGGCAAGGTCCGGCTCATGCAGAACGGCGAGCAGTTCAAGCCGGTGATCCGGGCGTTCGCGAACAACCCGCTCGCGAGCAACGTGAGCGCGACCGTCTCTTCCGTGACGCTGCAGGGCGCGAACAAGGCGAAGGTCGTCTACGTCGTCAAGTTCGCCGGCGCGTCGCTGCCCAAGCAGACAGGCGTCGCCGTGCGCGAGAACGGCACCTGGAAGGTCGGCGACGCGAGCCTCTGCAAGCTGATCGCCCTGGGCGGGACGACTCCGTCCGCCTGCAAGTCGTAACGTCCGCGGCGTGAGCTCCCTCACGCTGTTCCGACAGCGTCACGCCCGCGAAGCGGCCCTCGCGGCCGTCTGCGCGATCCTCTTCCTGACCTTCCTCGACAACACGATCGTCAGCGTCGCGCTCGCCGACATCCAGACGTCGCTCGGCTCGAGCGTCACCGGACTGCAGTGGATCGTGGACGGCTACATGCTCGCGTTCGCAGCCCTCATGCTCACAGGGGGCACGCTGGGCGACTTGCTCGGGCGCAAGAGGGTGATGCTCGCCGGCGTCACGATCTTCTGCGCCGGCTCGATCGTCGCCGCAGTCGCGCACGGCACGAGCACCCTCATCGCAGGACGGATCGTGATGGGCCTCGGCGCGGCAGCGTCCGAGCCGGGGACGCTCTCGCTCATCCGCCACATCTATCCCGAGCGCGAGGAGCGCGCGGTTGCGCTCGGCGTCTGGGCGGCTGTCTCGGGTCTCGCGTTGTCGCTCGGGCCGGTGATCGGCGGCGTGCTCATCTCCGGGGCGGGCTGGCGCTGGATCTTCTGGTTCGGCCTCGGGTTCGGCGCCGTCGCGCTCGCGGTGGCCGCCGTCACCCTCACCGAGAGCAAGGATCCGGAAGGGAGGAAGCTCGACGTGCCGGGGCTCGCGGCCGGCGCGACCGCGATCGTGGCCGCCACCTTCGGCGTGATCGAGGGCGAGAACCGCGGCTACGGAACGTGGTGGATCGAAGCTCTGTTCGCCGCCGCAGCAGTCCTCGTCGTCGTCTTCGTACTGATCGAGCGGCGCGTTCCCGACCCGGTTCTGAAGCTCGCCTTCCTCCGCGATCCCACCTTCACGGCGGCGAACGTCGTCGCCTTCGCCACGAACCTCTCCGTCTTCTCGGTCTTCTTCTTCACGGCGCTCTACCTGAAGCTGATCTCGAACTTCTCCGGCTATCAGATCGCTCTCGTGTTCACTCCGCTCGCCGCCGCCATGATCGTGGCAGGGCCGTTCGCCGGACGCTGGACTGCGCGGGTGGGGCCGCGTGTGCCGATGGTGCTCGGCTGTCTCCTGGCCGGGGTGGGACTGCTTCTCGTCGACCATCAGCTCACGGCGACGACGAGTGTCGCGGCGCTCGCGTGGCCGCTCGCGATCGCCGGTCTCGGCTTCGGGATCGCGCTCGTCACGATGACTGCGGCCGTGCTCACGCTCGTCCCGCCGGAGGAGTCCGGCATGGCTGCATCGACGGTGAACACGAGCCGCGAGCTCGGCGGGGTCTTCGGTGTCGCGGTCCTCGGCGCGGTCGTCAACGCGCAGCTCACGAGCGGCCTGACGGAGAAGCTCGTCAAGCTCGGGATCCCGAAGGTCTTTCGCGACACCGTGATCACCTTCGTCACCACCGGCGGCAACATCACGACCGCCGAGAACAGTCCGGCGGCGAAGGGACACCTGAAGATCGTGGCCAAGGTGCTCGCAGCCGCCGAGGACTCGGCCGGTCACGGCGTCCACCTCGCGCTCGAGATCGCCGGCGGAATCGTCCTCGCGGCCGCGGTCGTCGCAGCGTTCGCCGCCCGGCATAGGGTGGTGCGCGTGGAGGAGGTGGAGGGCTAGATGCCACGCGCGGTTCTCGTGGGAGGCACGGGCATGATCGGCCGCGCAGCTGCGCGCGCTCTCGCCTCCGATGGCTGGGAGGTCGTGGCCGTCTCGCGCTCCGGCGAGCTCCCCGAAGGGCTCGAGGAGCTCGGCGTCCAGTCGGTCGTCGCCGACCGCGCGGACGACGCGCAGCTGCGCGCGGCGATCGGGCCCGGCGCGGACGTCCTCCTCGACACGGTCGCCTACGGGCGCGAGCACGGCGAGCAGCTCAACGCGCTCGCCGGGCTGGTCGGCTCGCTCATCGTCATCTCCAGTGCCTCGGTCTACGCCGACGACGAGGGCCGGGCGCTCGACGGCGAAGGCGATCCCCCGAGCATGCCCGTCCCGATCCTCGAGACTCAGCGCACGGCGGAGCCCGGCGATGCGACGTACTCGACGCGCAAGGCCGAGCTCGAGCAGACGCTGCTCGCGGGTCCCCTGCCCGCGACCCTCCTGCGCGCGTGCGCGATCCACGGGCCGGGCGCGAAGATGCCGCGCGAGATCTTCTTCGTCAAGCGCGCGGTGGACGGACGTCGCCGCGTCGCGCTCGCCTGGAACGGCGAAAGCCGCTTTCACACGACCTCGGTCGCCAACCTCGCAGAGCTCATCCGGCTCGCGGCGGCGAATCCCGCAGATCGCCCTCTCAACGCCGGCGATCCGGACCCGCCCACGACGCTTGGGATCTGTAGGGCGATCGGCGAGGCGATGGGGCACGAGTTCGAGCCCGTCCTCCTCCCCCGCGACGAGTACGACAACCCGTGGGGTGCGCCCGAGCCGAAGCCGTTCGTCGTCTCGATGGCGGCGGCGGAGCAGGAGCTCGGCTTCCGCCCCGTGATCGGGTATCCGGAGGCAGTGCGCGAGACCTGCGCCTGGCTCGTCGGCGAGCTCGAGAACGGACGGAACTGGGACGGCACGTACCTCGAGGGCATGCTCGACTACGCGGCCGAGGACGAAGTTCTGGCGTCGCAGTCGTGATCGATCCGGCCGCGTACCGCGACCGGTTCCCCATCCTCGACACCTGCACGTACCTGATCAACCACTCGCTCGCGGCGATGCCGGCGGCTGCGGAGGACAACCTTCGTGAGTACGCGCGCATGTGGCGCGAGCGCGGCATCCGGGCGTGGGGCGAAGGCTGGTGGGAC
>JAICME010000038.1 GCA_025929425.1 Thermoleophilia bacterium
GAGCGACTGTGTCGTCGTCATCAGTCTCTGCCAGCCGGTCCAGCCCTCGTACCACGCAGAGCCGTAGGAGCGGAGCGTGTTGCTGCCGTTCGAGGTCTCCTGGTAGTACTCGGCGGCCAGTCCGTTCACGTGGGGAGCAAGGCGTCGCCACCACGCGAGGGCGCCCGAGCCGTCGTTCGACGCCCGCGAGCCGGGGACATAGGCGGACGCGTTGGCGAGGACGTAGTAGCCCTCGGCACGGAGTCCGTCGCCGACGGTGCGGACGAAGGAGAGCTGTGCGTTCGCCCATTGCCGGGCCGTCGGATACTTCGCTGCCTCCGTCCCCGCGAGCGGGGCGAGGTCGACGATCACGTCGTCGAGGAAGACTCCGGTGTCGCCGTTTCTGCGCAGGATCCGGCTGACGCGGTCGAGCCACGCACGCTGGTACGCCGGATTCCCGACATCCGCGACGTAGTTGGAGGGGTAGTTGCGATTGACGAGCAGGTGGCCGGCACGATCCTCGAGCAGCCAGTCGTGGCGCCGAGCCACCGCATAGGGAACGCCTGTGTTCCAGCGTGTGTTCACGTCCGTGCCGGAGAAGTAGACGAGCGATCGGCCGGGCCGGCGAGCCGCGGCCCTGGCCAGGGCGAGGCCGACGATCAGGCTCGAGTAGGAGTCGTAGCCCGTAGCTGCCCGCCAGCTTTCGGGTGTCTGCCTGAGTACAGCGATTCCGGGCACGGGCCGCGACGGGCGCGGCAGGGAAGGCTGCGACTGCGGCTGCAAGCCGCGCGTAACCTGCTCGCGGAGGACATAGAGCGCCGCTGCGGCGGTCGCGAAGAGAACTGCCGCGCACACCGCGAGCGTCCTCAGGGGCTTGCTCACGTAGGGTTCACGCCCTTCGGGCGGCGTCGAACATGCGGCGTCCGGCGGCGAGCGGAAGCTGCCAGCGGTGCTCGACGCTCCAGCGGTTGCAGAGGTGCCCCGGCAGCCGGGCGGTCGTTCGCACGAGCGACTCGCCGGCGGTCGCGGCCACGAGCTCGGCGAGCGCATGCGGCAAGCCGCCACGGCGGGCGAGACGGCCCGAGGACAGCGCGAAGGCGAGCCGGTCCCGGCGGCTCGGCCGTCGCTGCGCGAGCCAGGCGTGCGCATACGCCACCTGCTCGGGCAACGGGACGGGAAGCTCGAGCAGGCAGCCGAGCGCATGTCGCAGGCGAAGGTGTTGCCGGTGGGTGACCGCGAGGTCGATGAGCCGGTCCCAGTCGAGCTCGGCGGTGCGCAGGATCATGACCGCATCCGTCAGCCACTGGGTGGGCGGGAGCGGGCCGTAGCGCGCTCCCGCGACGCACGCAGTCAGGAGCGCGTCGGTCGGTCCCGGCACCAGGACTTCCGTGTCGCCGACCGGTTGTCGCTCGGCCGCAGACCAGAGCGCCTCCTCGGCCGGCACGTCGCCTGCCGCGAGGTAGTCGAAGGCGACCGAAGAGCGAAGCACGCAGATGTTTCCGCCCCGGTCGAAGAGAAGTCGCCAGCCTGGATACGCGCCGCTGCCGGGGCGAGGCGTCCAGCCCCGGCGTGCAAGCCGTACCGCTGCCCGGTCCACAGCGGAGGCCGGGACGAGCAGATGGACGGAGGAGGTCGGCCGTAGCCCGAGATCCCCGTAAAAGCGGGCGGCATAGGTCGGCCCTTCGAGGAAGAGCGTCGGGATCCCGGCATCTCGCAGCGTCTCCGCGATCTCGCTCGTCCGGCCGAGCAGGAGGTTGTTCTTCACCCAGGAGCGCCGGTAGATCCCCTTGAGACGCGGAAGCTCGGGATCCTCCGGCTGTGCGGCCGCCAGATTGCGATACATGAGCGGCATCAGCTCGAACGATCCAGGCTCGAGGTCGTCGAGCGAGAACATCTCGGGGAGTGACCTCCACGCCTGCATGGCGGTGTCCGGGTCTCCGAGCGCGATCTGCAGCAGCTGCCTCTGCAGGGCCGTCGGCCGGTAGCCGTGCCACCCCGAACGTGGGCGATCCTCCGGGGTCCCCGCCCGTGCCAGGTGCCGTTCGATCGGGCCGGGCAGCGGCCGTGCCAGCCACCGGATGCGCTGCCCGAGGACTTCACGGGCATCTGCGACGTAGCCCGGCGCGGCCACGATGAGAAGCGCGGCGTAGAGAAGACACGCCGTCGCCACGACGACCAGAAGTCTCACGACGGGCGGTGCTCCCAGATCCGAGAGCGCGATTCGCATCGCCCAGGCGCCCGCCGCGGCGAGCAGAGCGTGAGGGAGGATGCTGCCGCCGGCGAGAAGCGCTTCGCGGAAGCTGAAGCGAACGGCCCGCGTCGTGACGTACGTGTCGATGAGGACGACCGGAAGCTTGATCGACGCATACGCGGCGGCGACGCCGACTACCCCCCAGTGGACGCCGATCGCGAACGAGGCCACCGTGAGCGCGCTGACCAGGAGGCCCAGCCGGAACGCCACCTTCATCCGCCCGGTTCCCTGCAACACGGTCCAGTTCAGCGTCACGAGGGAGTGGGCGACGCCGGCCACGGCCAGAAGCTGGATCACGGGCACCGCCGCATGCCACTTCTCCCCGAACAGGACCGGCACGAGATCGGGTGCCGAGACGAGGGCGATCAGGAACGCAGGCGCGAGCAGCGAGGCCGAGAGACGCTTGCTACGCAGCCATGCCCTCCGCATCCGCGGCAGGTCGTCCTGCATCCGCGCCAGCGCCGGGTAGACGACGCTCGAGATCGGGTTAGCGATCCGGATGAGCGGCGTGAACATGACGTTGTAGGCGAGCGAGTAGACGCCGAGAGCGGAGGCGCCCGCGAAGCGGCCCACGAGCGTGTTGTCGGCGTTGAGACTCGCGTAGTTCATGAGCCGGATCCCGAACAACCTCAGACCGAAGCCGCTCAGATCGCGCAGCCGCTCGAAGGAGAAGACGAACCGGGGCCGCCAGGTCGAGAACCGCCAGACCAGCAGAGTCGACACGGCCGAGGCGACGAGAGAGTTGGCGACGATGGCCCAGGGGCCGAAGCCCGCGGCGGCGAACGTCAGCGCGGCGACCGCTCCGGCGAGGATGCCGGCCATCTGGCGAATCTCGAGACTCCGGTAGGCGAGCCGGCGGGTCAGCAGCGCGACCTGGGTCGTCGTCAGCGCGGAGAGCGGAACCGAGAGTGAGAGCACGATGACGAGCTTCTCCACCTCCTTCCGGCCGAAGAACTCGGCCACGAAGGGGGAGAGCGCGATGCAGATGCCCGCCACCACGAAGCTGAACGCGAGCGCCGCCCAGAAGACGGTCGAGCGGTCGTCCTCGCTGATCTCCCGGCGTTGGACGAGCGCTCCACCGAGCGCGAGATCGGAGAAGATGGTCGCCAGCCCGGAGAAGATGAAGGCCATCCCGGCCATGCCGTAGTCGGTGGGAGTGAGGAGCCGGGCGAGCACGACTGCGACTCCGATGCGCGTCACGTCCGAGACGAGGACCGTCGCAACCTTCCAACCGAGTCCGGTGAGGACGGCGGAGCTCATGCTCGCGGAGGTCGCGACGGCGTCGGCCGCGTCGCCGGATGCGACCGAGACGGCGGGATTCGGCTCGCTGACGCTCACGTATGATCCCCTGCCGCATGGCAGTGGCGCGCGCCCAGCGCTTCGCGATCAGGCTCTCGCAGCGCCTCAAGCCGCTCGAGCCGTTCGACGGTTCGCGGCCGGGCCTCGTCATCACCGGCGCAGCGGGCACGATCGGGCGCGTCCTGCGGACCGACCTCGCCGACAGTCACTCGCTGCGCACGATCGACCAGCTGCCGGCGAAGGGCATCGATCTCGCCGCCGACGTTCGGCGGCCCGAGCGGATGCAGAAGGCGTTCGTCGGCGCGAGCGCTGTCGTGGAGCTCGCGGCGAACGCGAGCCTCCGCACGAGCTGGGAGCGAGTCCTGGCGAACAACCTGGCCGCGGCGGTGGGGACGCTGGAGGCGGCCCGTCGCGCCGGGGTGCCCCGCGTCGTGGTCGCCAGCTCGAACCACGTGACGGGCATGCACGAACGGGACGAGCCGTACGCCTCGGTGCTGGCAGGTCGCTACGAGGGCCTCGACCCGGAAAGCCTCCCGCGCATCCGCGTCGATTCGCCGCCGAGGCCGGACAGCTTCTATGCGATCGGCAAGTGCGGCGCCGAAGCCGCGGCCCGCTACTACGCCGAGGAGTACGGCATGTCTGCCATCTGCCTGCGCATCGGAACCGTCAATCCCGAGAACCGGCCCCGGAATCCACGGGAGTTCGCGACGCTCCTCACGCACCGCGACCTCGCGCAGCTCGTGCGCCGCTGCCTGGAGGCTCCGCTCGATCTCGGCTTCGCGGTCTTCTACGGCGTGTCGCGCAACACCTGGCGCATCTGGGACATCGAGGACGCGACGGCGACGATCGGCTACGAGCCGCTCGACGACGCCGAGAGCTTCCGCTGAAGTAGGGGTCACTGCTCTGAGGCGGCCCGAGCGCGGCGCCGGTCGAGCGAGGCCTTGAGGACGTGGAGGTACTGCTGGCGCGAATCGCGTTCGCGCAGGCCGTTGTTGGTGAGGTGCAGCCGCCGCTCGAGGACGACCTCCGAGAGCATGGCGCTGCGGAGCCCCGCCTCCATGGCCCGGGCATACCAGTCGACGGTCACCCCGACCTTGACGTCCTCCGAGAATGGGCCGACACGAGCGAACGACGCACGCCTGATCAGCATCAGGTTCGGTGCCGTCCACGGGAGCGGCTGGTCGGCGGGAGGCCGCACCGAGGCGCGCTCTGCTTCCGTCAGCTCCGGACTGACGAATTCCCGAACGTGGCCGAAGACCACGTCGAGATCGGCGTCGGCTTCCAGCGCCTCGTACTGGCGCTCGAGCTTCCCCGGGAGGAAGCGGTCGTCGGCGTCGAGAAACGCATAGAGCTCGCCCGACGCGAGCCTGACCGCATGGTTGCGGGCGGAGCCGTTGCCGGCGTTCTCCTGGCGGGCGTACGTCAGCGTGGCGCCGTAGGCGCGGGCGACCTCGCCCGATCGGTCGTCGGAGCCGTCGTCGACGACGATCAGCTCGAGCGGCCGGTAGCTCTGCGCAAACACGCTGTCGATCGCCTCGGCGAGGTAGCGCTCGGCGTTGTAGACGCCGATCATGACGCTGATCAGCGGCCGCGTCACCGGGCCCCCTCGCTCGCCGCGCGCTCACGCTCGAGCTTCTGGCGGAGGGAGCGCAGGAGCGGGCTCGTCGAAGGCGCGGAGCCGGTCAGGTTGGCCCCGTGGTAGCGCCGGAACATGACGATGTCCGGGAGGACCTCGATCTGGATGCCGTTCTCCCGCAGGCGGAAGAGGAGATCCATGTCCTCGCT
Organism: Thermoleophilia bacterium; assembly: GCA_025929425.1. GTDB lineage: Bacteria > Actinomycetota > Thermoleophilia > Gaiellales > Gaiellaceae > Palsa-739. Next base: position 5,315 of record JAICME010000038.1, read on the forward strand.
GTGCGTGAACGACTCGTCGAAGCCGCCGAGCGTGTCGAACGCGCTGCGTCTGAGCATCGCGGACAGGATCGGGATGCCGTCGAGATCGCCGTACACCGCGTCGCGAGTGAGCCACGGCGGTGGATCGATCCACTCCTGCCGTCCCAGGACGCAGCCCACCTCGGGGTGTTCGACCAGGTATTTCGCCTGCACGCTCAGGCGGGTCGGCGGCCAGAGGTCGTCCGCGTCGAAGATCGCGAGCAGCTCGCCCGAGGAGGCGGCCACAGCTGCATTCCTGGCTGCCGCGGCTCCCGCGTTGGCCTGACGGATCGTGTGCAGCTCGGGATGGGCGGCGAGGATCTCGGGCGTGCGGTCGGTCGAGCCGTCGTCGCAGACCACGACCTCGAACGGCGCGTACTCCTGGGCGAGGATGCTCGCGATCGCGTCCTCCAGGAAGGCCTCCGCCTGGTAGGCAGCGACGATGACGCTCACGAGCGGCCTCTCGGTCATCGGGGCAGCCCTCCGGACTCGACGAGGTCGGCGATGGTGCGCGGAATCGAGCCGATGTCCGACCCCAGCTCCAGCACGTAGCTCGGCACCGTCTCGAGCAGGCGTCGGGCGCGCGCGAGCGAGTCCTGGCCGCGGGTGTGCATCTGGAAGACCGTGCTCGGCGCGAGCGCCCTGAACGCCTCGGCGGGCGAAGCCGGGAAGAGCCTCGCCTCGACGAGGCCCGGCGTGACACGCGGCACGATGACCGCCCGCAAGGGGAACCCCGGTGACACCCGCTCGGGCCAGCGCTCGTTCGCGTAGACGACCGCCTTCTCGACCGTGAGCCGCTCGGGATTCGCAAGCGCGTCGAGCAGAAACGGGAGCCTCTCGACGTGGTTCTGCATCAGCTTGCCGGAGCTGTAGAAGGAGTGCACGTGCGGCTTCTCGCCGAGCGAGACGCCGACGTAGTCGTCGCCGGCGTACACGAGGTCCGAGTCGAGGCTGGAGAGCGAGGTGGTGGACTTGCCGGAGCCGCTCTTGCCGACGAGCACGACGCCGCCCGCGGCGGTGCCGACCGCGCCCGCGTGAAGCATGTACATGTCGCGCTCCCGCAGCCACCAGTCGAGGAGGTAGACGAGCGGCGTCGCCTCCTCCCAGTAGGGAATTCGAGCCGCGTCGGCGACCCAGTACCAGGCTCGCGTCGCTTCCTGTTCGAGCACGCTGAGCGCCGGAGTCGGGGCCTCCTGATACACGGCGAGCACCCGGGCGTCTCCGCTCGTGCCGAGCTGGAAGCCCGCTCGGAGCACGTCGTTGCTGAAGTAGAAGAACGCCCCCGGTGCTTTCTCGTCGCCGGTGTGCGGCAACGGAGGCGGCGGATTGCCCGACCCCGAGTCCCAGAGGTTGACGACGAGGTCGGGCGTCGCGGCCGGATCCGCGAGCTCGAGATGCGCGAAGGCGCGACAGAGCCGGCGCAGCATGTCGGGGTGGGGCGACCGCAGGCGCACGGCGGCGCCCGCGAGCCGAAAGTCCCTCTCCGCGACCGAGGATGCAGCCTCGACCGCAGCGTCGAAACTCTCCGCGAGCGGTTCCAGCCGGCCGAAGCCGAGCTCGGCCGAGGTGACGGCGGAAGCTGCGCTCACGCCGCTGAGGCGTCGGGCTTCGGGTGTGGCCAGCCGGCGCCGCCCACTTCGTGAACCGGATCGAGAAGGACGAGATCCTGCATGTCGGTGTACTTCTCGAGCAGCGGCGGCTCGAACGCCTTTGCGCCGTCGGCGGTTCCGTTGGTGGGAGCCGTCGGGACCCGGGTGCCGTTCTCGGTGACTGCGACGAGCTCTTCCCGCTGCAGCGCTTCCAGGAAGTCGACGATGTCGGGTGCGACCTCGTCCGGGGCACACCCGAACCGTGCGGCGGTCGCGGCCGCGATGGTGCTCCTGTCGGCCCCGGGCGAGGACTCGATGACATCCCAGATCTCGGCTCCGGAGCCTTTGACGCTGTAGTAGTTGCCAGAGGCGAGGTTGATCACGATCACCTCGCCGTCGATCGTCTCGTGGATCACATGCGGGCTATTGACCCGCAGCCCCCCTTCATCCATAAAAGTCCCTCCAGCACAGTTCGCGGACAGGTCGAGCCGTACACTTGCCCGTTTCTCCGACGTATTACTCAAAGACGTGGCTGATTCGACCTCTTTCTGGCAGTCCGTCGGCGCGCTGATCGACGGCGCGTCGGTCGAGGGAGTGCTTGCCCACAAGCTCGCCCCGCTGGCCGCCGGCCGCCGCCGAGCGGCCGGCGAGCCGGTCCCGGAGGCGTTCGCCGCCGAGGAACGGGCTGCGTCGTTCGCCGTCCTGAGCGCTACCGCCCTCCTCCGGCGCATTCGGGAGCTCGGCGAGGGCCCGCTGCTGCTCCTGAAGGGTCCCGAGGTGGCTGCGGTCTACCCGCCGAGCGGGCGGCGGTTCGGGGATGTCGACGTGCTGGCTCCGGACGCCGTGGGACTGCATCGTGTGCTCGAGGAGCATGGCTTCGCCGAGGTGGAGACGCCGTTCGACCACGGCGAGCACCACCATCTCCCGCCGTTGCGCTGGCCGGTCGTCCCGCTCTACGTCGAGGTGCACTCCTCCCCGAACTGGCCCAGGAGCGTTCCGCCCCCGCCGGTCGCCGAGATTCTCGAGGCCGCCGTCCCGTCGGTGACCGGGATCGAAGGCCTTTCCGCTCCGAACAGGCTCCACCACGCTCTTCTGCTCGCGGCGCACGCATGGGCTCACGAGCCGCTCGAGACTCTGCGCGACCTCGTCGACGTCGCAGCTCTGGCGGCGGAGGAGGAGCCCGCCGAGCTCCGCCGGGTCGCGGTGTCCTGGGGAATCGGCCGCGTCTGGGACACGACGCGGCAAGCGATCGAGGCCTTGTTCGCCGACGGAGACCGCAGCGTGCCGCTCCGTGTCTGGGCGCGGCATCTGGCGGCGGTTCGCGAGCGCACGGTCTTCGAGACCCATCTGCAGGCAGTGCTGCATCCCTTCTGGGAGCTCCCACCCGGCCCGGCGGCGGCCGACGCCCTGGCGGCGCTCCGGGCCGACCTCATGCCGGCACCCGACGAGAGCTGGGGCATGAAGCTCGGACGCATCCCGCGGGCGATCCGGGACGCGCGGTCCCCGCACAGCGCCCGCCCGTAACGGTTTACACAGAGTCCCTCTTTGGGGGGAGGGCGCCGTCCGGCAAGACTGCTTGGGTGGACCCTCGTGGCGAGGGTGCTTGCAGCTCTCGCGGTGGGCACGGCGGCTGCTCTCGTGGTCGTGGGAACTGTCACCGCAGGTAGTCGTGGCCGGACGGTCGCGGGGACGGGGCTCCTCCGGACAGGGGTCACCCTGTCGCGCGGCCCGGGTGAGTCGCGTGCTGCGCTCCTGATCGTTTCGCGTGCCGACGCCTCGCGAGCAGCGCGAGAGCCCGGCCGCTCGCTCGTCTACTTCTCCGGCACCGACGTCAACGCGCGTTGGAGCACCGGTGTGCCGTACGCGCAGGCCAGGCGGCACGGCTGGCTGCTCAGGAGTGCGTCGGGAGGCCTGCTCGTGAACCGCTCGTACCCGTCCGACTACGTGGCCGACGTCGGCAGCCCGCAGTATCAGCAGTCCTGGATCAGCAACGTCAGCCGGTTTCTCAGGGCCCACCGCGACGACGGCGTCTTCATCGACGACGTGCTTGCCGATCTGAAGCCGCTCGCCGGCGTCGAAGCTGCCGCCTACCCCACACAGCAGGCCTGGGCCGCGGCGCAATTGTCGTTCGTCCGTGCGGTGGGAACAGCGTTGCGGGCGCGCGGGTACTACGTCCTCGTCAACGCCTCGGGCTACGTGCCCGGGAATCTCGCCTCCGACACCGGCGCCGCCACCGCCTCGTGGTGGCGGCGGCTCAACCCCTACGTGAGCGGCCTGATGCAGGAGTACTACGGCGAGACCTCCGACGGGAGCAACAGGCTCCGCTCTGACGGCGCAGGGTGGGCGCAGAACTGGAACGGCTGGCAACGGCTCGTGGGGATCGCTCAGGCGAACGGCCGGGACTTCGTGGGGCTGACCTACGGACAGCCGGGTGACACCCGCACGATGCAGTACGGGAAAGCGTCCTTTCTCCTCGACTGGGACGGGCGCGGCGGCGCGTTCGTGTACGAACCGACCGGCGGGGGAAATCCGTGGAACGCCGCCTGGACACAAAGCCTCGGTAGACCCACGGGACGAAAACGCGCCGTCGGGTCGGGGTGGCTGCGCCGTTACCGCGGCGGTGTCGTTCTCCTCAACCCGTCACCGGCGAGCAGCCAGAGCTTCGTGCTGCACGGACGGTACGTGGCAGCCGACGGAAGCGTCGCCGAGACAGTCACGCTTCCCCCGACGACCGGGCTCATTCTGCGGACTGCAAAGCGCTGACGGCGTTTCGCCCGGGAAGCAGGGCGGTTGCCAGTGTCCACGTCACCGCGTCGATCACGCGCGCGATCTCGGCGAAGACCTGTTCAGGCTCTCCGACGGGGTCGGGGACGGCGACCACGCGCGATCGTCGGCCCGCAGACGTGCGCAGGCGATGCAGCTCGGCTATCGCGTCGCGCGGGTCACGGGGGGACAGTGACTCCAGCAGCTCCGGCAGCTCGAGGAGGAGAAAGACGTGCTCGGGGGAGGCGCCGCCGACCTCCACTGCGGCGGCGGCATGCGCGTCCTCGAAGCCGACGACGAGGTCCGTTTCCGCCAGGCATCGGTCGCGCAGCGGGCATGAGCGGTGTTGTTCCAGGTCGATGCCGAGGCGGGCGGCGACGGCCGCGGCCGTCTTCAGCGGGCCCAGACCCTCGTGGGTGCGCACGCCGTACGAGCGGATGTCGGTCGCGGCCTGGCCGGCGTGTCGCTCGAAGAGCGCGGCAGCCAGCGGGCTGCGCGCCCGGTTGCCGGTACAGACGAATGCGACCCGGAGCAGAGGCCTTACGGGCCGCGACGCGGCAGGCCGCGGCGGAGGATGATGCCGAGCAGGAGAAGCGCCGAGCCGACGAGCACGACCTTGAGGAGCGAGAGCCCCGTGAACGGCAGCGTCGCACCCTGGCCGGGCGTCTGACCATGAGTCGGTCCCGCGGCTTGCGCGCCGGGCGGCGTCATCTGCTGGGGGCCGCTCTTCGGCGACACCGTCTTCGGCGGCGTGTACTGATCCTGAGCCGCCGATCCGCCCGCCCGGGCCTGGCCGGCGAACAGGCCGAACATCGCGATCGACACGAGCACGACCGCGAGCCGACGGCTGTGCCGCCTCAGCTGCCCCTCGCAGCGAGGGCCGGCCGATGGTTCAAAGTCGAATTGGTCGGGCACAACCCCGTCTGTACCCGCCGCCTCAGAAAATAACCACGTTCGGGCTCACTTTCTCGGCGAGCCCCCGACTGTCTCCCCTGGAGCTACAGGAGGCACGCAGCCGCGCGCCCTCAGGGACTATCTCCGCGTTCTTCGCCGGCGGAAGTGGTACGTCATCGGCACCGCCCTCCTCGTCGCCGGCCTTGCGGTGGCGTTCTCCCTTCGGGAGCAGAAGGCCTATCAGGCGCAGTCGCACGTTCTGCTCAACCGGCAGGACATCGCCGGCGCGATCACCGGCACGCAGAACCCGTCGTTCACCGAAGACCCCGCCCGCTATGCGGCGACCCAGGCGTCGCTGGCCCGGAGCGCCGCCGTCGCCGCTCTTGCGATCAGAACCGCCCATATCGCGGGCCGGACCGCCTCGGGCCTCCTGCAGGAATCGAGCGTGGCGCCGGACGCCACCGCCGACATTCTCGACTTCAGCGTGCAGGATCGGGATCCGGCCGTTGCCGCTCGGCTCGTGAACGCCTATGCAAGCGCTTTCGTCGCCTACCAGCTTCGCCTCCAGACGAACGCCCTCTCGCTGGCGCGGGCCCAGCTCCAGGAGCAGCTCTCCCGGCTCGCCGCGACCGGCGCCAAGAATGGCGCGGCGTACCACCGGCTCGCGGACAGCGAGCAGCAGCTCCACACCATGCAGCTCCTGCAAACGAAGGACACGGTCCTCAGTCATCCGAGAGCCGGTGTGCAGGTGAAGCCGCGGCCGAGCCGGGACGGGCTGCTCGGTCTCGGATTCGGCATCCTCATCGGCCTCGGGCTCGCGTTCGCAGCTGAAGCGCTCGATCGGCGCGTCCGCACCGTCGAGGAGGTCGAGGAGGCGCTCGGGCTTCCGCTCCTGGCGAGGATCCCGAGCCCGCCGCGCGAGGGCCGTGGCCGGATCGCGATGGTCGAACACCCGGACAGCCCGTACGCGGAGGCAGTGCGGCGCCTCGCGACGAGCATCGTGTTCTGGAACCCGGACCGCTCGGCCCGGACGTTGCTGTTCACCAGTGCGCTACAGCAGGAGGGAAAGTCGACCACGCTCGCGAATCTCGGCGTCGCTCTCGCCGCGCTCGGGAACCGCGTCGTCCTGGTCGATCTCGACCTACGCCGGCCTGCACTCGCCTCGCTCTTCGATGCCCATCGCCTGACGGGGCTCACCGACGTCGCCGTGGGTCGGTCGGCACTCGCCGGGTCGCTCTTCCCAGTCGAGCTTCCCGCGCTGGACGGCTCCGGGCAAACCCTCCGCGAGTGGGACTCGTCCTCGGAGGGATCACTCCATCTCTTGCCGACTGGACCGCTGCCACTCGGCCCGGGTGAGTTCGTCGCCTCGGATGCCCTCGCCGAGCGCGTGCTCGAGCCGCTCAGCAAGCAGTTCGACTACGTGCTCGTCGACTCGCCGCCCGCCTGCGTCGTGGGCGATGCGCTTCGCCTGGCTGCCCGGGCTGACGCCATCGTGGCGGTCACGCGTTTCGGGGTCGCGAGCCGAACGTCCCTCAATGATCTGCAGCGGCAGCTCGCCGCCGCCCCGGCTCCGACCCTCGGAGTCGTCGTAGCCGGCGTCCGCGTGCCGGCGGGAGACGGTTACGCACGCTATGCCCGCTACGCCCAGAGCGAGGGACACGTGCCGGGAGCACGGAACGGAAAGAGCGAGAGCTCGCGCTCGTCACGTCGCGCCGGCGTCTAGCAGCGCGGTGCGCTCATGGGCGGGGACGGTTGTGGAGCTCGTCGTGCCCGCGGCGTTCACGGGGGCAACGGTCGTGCTCCTGGTCCGCGACCAGGGCGGCTACTTCCCGGTGTCGTGGGGCTGGGGCGCTCTCGCGCTTGCCGGCGTCTTTCTGATCTGGATCCTCGCGACCGCGCGGACCGATGCCGGACGAGCCGACGGCCTCTTCCTTCTCGCACTGTCGGCGCTGACCGCCTGGGTCGCCCTCTCGGTCGTCTGGTCCGTCGACCGGGCCCAATCGGTGCTCGAGCTCGAGCGCGGGCTCGTGCTGCTCGCCGGGTGCGCGGCCTTCCTGGTGTTGGCGCGAAGACGCAGCCTCGCTGTGCTCGTACCCGCCCTGCTGGCGGCGATCACGGGAATCTGCGTCTACTCGCTCTGGACCCGGCTGGCCCCGACCCGCGCCGCCTTTCATCCCGACGATCCGATCTCCCGCTACAGGCTCTTCACCCCCGTCGGCTACTGGAACGGGCTCGGGTTGTTCGCGGTGCTCGGAATCCTGCTCGCCCTGGGCCTGGTCACAGCGCGGTCCTGCCGGATCGGCGTGCGCATACTCGCCTCGGTCTCGCTCGTGGTGCTGCCGGTGGCGCTCTTCTTCACCTTCAGTCGCGGGGCATGGCTCGCGCTCGTGGTGGGTCTGCTCGTCACGGTCGCGTCGTCGCCGGACCGGCTGCGGGTGGTGGCCGAGGGTGCTGCCGTTGCGGCGCTGTCTGCTCTTGCGGTCGCCCTCGCCTGGCGGGCGGGGCCGCTCACGCACCGAGACGCGACGTTCGCTGCGACGGTGCGGGCCGGCCACCGGTTGGCGGTGGAGCTGCTCGTCCTTGCAGTCGCGGCCGCCGTCGCGCCTCCGCTCATGCGTCTCCTGGAACGGCGGGTGCGCGTCGGCGTCACCGCTCGACGCGTACTGGCCGCAGCGCTCGTCGTCGTCGCGGTGGCCGGCCTCGCGGCGGCGGTCGCTCGCGGCGGAGGCCCCGCCTCGCTCGCGACGCGCGCATACCACTCCTTTGCCGATCCGGTTCCGCCACGCGAGCAGGGGAACCTGACGACCCGGCTCGCGAGCCTGAACGGCAACGGGCGCGCGCGGATGTGGTCGGTGGCGATCGATTCCCTGCACGGATCGGGCTGGGCGATCGGCAGCGGGGCCGGCAGCTTCGAACGCAACTGGGACCGGAGCAAGAGAGCCGACGAAGTCGTCCGTGACGCGCACGGGCTGTACGTCGAGATGCTTTCCGAGCTGGGCGTCATCGGCCTCCTGTTGCTCCTCGTCGTGCTCGCGATTCCCCTCGCCGCCGGGTTCCGGCGTCGAACCGCCGCCCTCGTGCCCGCGCTGACGGGGACGTACGCCGCGTTCGTTGCTCACCTCGCAGTGGACTGGGACTGGGAGCTCTCCGGCCTGGCGCTCACGGGCCTCTTCGTGGGCTGCCTGTTGCTCGTCGCACATCGCGACCGACAGGAGCGGATTCTCGGTACCACGGTCCGTGCCGGGGGCGTGGCGGCCGGCCTGGCTGCAGCGGCCTTCGTCTTCGTGGGCCTCGTGGGCAACACCTCCCTGGCCCGTGCACAGGCCGCGAACGGGGAGCATCGCTTCGAGGCCGCGGCCGCCGCCTCGAGCACGGCCCGCCGCTGGATGCCGTGGTCGCCGGCCCCTTTGCAGACGCTGGGAACGGCACGGCTCGGGCAGGGTGACCCGGCCGCGGCGCGGGCGAGCTTCCGCGCTGCGATTGCTCTCGACCCCGACAACTGGCAATCATGGCTCGACCTCGCGGCGACGCAGCACGGCAGACTGCGGCGCCGCGCGGTCGCCCGCGCGCGCGCGCTCTACCCACACAATCCGCAGCTCCGTGAGTTCGAAGAGGAAGCGAGCCCGGTGAAGACCACCCGCTGACCGCCGTCTTTGTAAGCGAGCGGTGAAGCATGGTTCAACGTCGTCCAAACGGGCACTGATCTACCGCCGAAGTGGTTGAAGGGGGTTAAGGACGAACTGAGCGAGTTCAGTGGTTCATCGGACGCGGCCGGTCTCGTGCGGGCGCCGGCGACACGCCCTGCGGGGCCGGTCGTCGGGCGCACCGGAGCCGGGGTCTCGAGCGGTGGGCGGAAGCTCCTGCCGCGCACCCTTCTCGCTGCGGACGTCGTCGTGCTCCTGCTCGCGTACCTGATCGCGGCGCTCTTCGACTCGAGCCTCTGGAGCCACTGGAGCCTGGTCGTGTTCGGGGCGCTCCTGCCGCTCTGGGCGATCGCGATCCGCGGCTCAGGCCTCTACGAACGGGACGACCGGCACCCGGGTCACTCCACGCTCGACGAGCTCGTCCCGCTCGCGCGGCTGCTGACGGCCGCAATCTGGTGCGGACTCGTCCTGACGTGGCTGGCCAGCCGACACGACGTGATCGAAGGCGCAGTGATCTTGTGGGCAGGCTCGATCGTGCTCGTACCTGCGGCGCGGATGGTGGTGCGGGTCGCGCTCCGCCGTGGCCGCGACTCCTCGCAGCGGACGGTGATCGTGGGCGCCGGCGATGTCGGCCAGCTCATCGCGCGCAAGCTCCGGCAGCATCCGGAAACCGGTCTGCGCGTAGTCGGATTCGTCGATGCAGACCCACGGCCGATCCGGCAGGACGTCGCCGACCTCCCGGTGCTCGGTGAGCCCGATGATCTCGAGCGCATCCTCCTGCAGGCCCGTGCAGACCGGGTGGTGGTGGCATTCTCACAGGACCGGCACGACGAGCTGGCGGAGCTGATCCGGGTTGCCCGCCGCCTCGGTGTGCACGTCGACGTGGTGCCCCGGCTCTTCGAAGCGGTCGGGCCGGTCGGCGATGTGAACCACATCGAGGGGTTCCCGCTCGTCAGCATCTACCGGAGCTCGCAGGGCCGGGTGGCGCGCTGGCTGAAGCGCGCCGTCGACGTCGCCGTCGCCGCGGTCGTGCTTCTCTTCACCCTTCCCCTCTTCGCGTGGATCGCGTTGCGCGTCAAGCGCGACTCCCCCGGGCCGATCTTCTTTCGTCAGGTCAGGCTCGGGGCGGGCCAACGGCCCTTCACGCTTCTCAAGTTCCGCACGATGGCGGTCGGCGCCGACGACGCTCCGCACCGCGAGTACATCCGGCAGATCATGAGCCCGGGGGCGTCACCCACGAGCAACGGCCTGTACAAGCTCGACCGTCGTGCCGAGGTGACGGAGTTCGGGGCCTGGCTGCGCCGCACGAGCCTCGACGAGCTGCCTCAGCTCCTGAACGTCCTTCGCGGCGACATGTCGCTCGTCGGCCCGAGACCGTGCCTCGCCTACGAGACCGAGCTGTTCGAGCCGCACCATTTCGACCGGTTCCTCGTCCCCGCCGGGATGACGGGCCTCTGGCAGGTCGCCGCCCGCGCGCGCGCCACCCTGGCGGAGGCGCTCGACCTCGATGCCGCCTATGCGCGTAGCTGGTCGCTGGGGCTCGACCTGCGGCTGCTCCTCCGCACGCCTTCCGCCATCCTGCGCGGAGGGACGACCACGTGAGCAGCGAGAGGCGCGTCCGCATCGGCGTCGTCGGCCTCGGCTACTGGGGGCCCAACATCGCCCGCAACGTGGCCGAGAACCCGCGGGCGGAGCTGGCGTGGCTGTGCGATCGCTCGGCGGACACCCTCGCGGCCGCGGCAGCCCGGCATCCGCAGGCGCGAACCACCGGATCCTACGAAGAGCTGCTCGACGACCCCGAGCTCGACGCCGTCGCAATCGTGACGCCCGTCTCGACGCACTACGACCTCGCGGCCGCCGCGCTCGAGGCCGGCAAGCACGTGCTGGTGGAGAAGCCCCTCGCTGCGTCGTCTGCGCAGGCGGCAGACCTGATCGCGCTGGCCGCAGAGCGCTCGCTCGTCCTCCTGCCGGGCCACACGTTCCTGTACAGCCCGCCGGTGCTGAAGGTGAAGCAACTGCTCGACGAGGGAGCGCTCGGCGAGATCTACTTCATCTCGCTCAGCCGGGTCAATCTCGGGCTGCACCAGCCGGACGTCAGCGTCGTCTGGGATCTCGCGCCCCACGATCTCTCGATTCTCAGCTTCTGGCTCGGCGGGATGCCCACCGAGGTATCGGCGTTCAGCCGCAGCTGCGTCCTGCCCGAGACACCCGACGTCGCGTTCGTGAACCTGCGTTTCGGCGCGGGCGTGGTCGCCCACCTCGAGCTGTCGTGGCTCTCTCCCGTCAAGCTACGCCGAACGTCGATCGTCGGCTCCGAGAAGATGGTCGTCTACGACGACACGAGCAACGAGCCGATCCGCATCTTCGACGCGGGGGCGGAGCTTCCGACCCCCGAGACGTTCGGGGAATTCCGCCTCACCTACCGGACCGGCGACATCGTCTCTCCGAAGATCGCCGCCGCCGAGCCGCTCGCCCTCGAGATCGACGACTTCTGCGCCGCGATCCTCGACGACACCGAGACGCGCTCCTCGCCGCGGCTCGGCTTCGAGGTCGTCCGCGCCGTCGAGGCGATCGAGGCTTCCCTCCAGAACGGCGGCCGGCCGTGCAGCACCGAGGAGCGGGCCGAGCTCGAATCGGCTGCTGCCGGTCTCGATCGGGACACGCTCACTGCGGCTCGTTCCAGAGCCAGGTAAGAGCTCAGGTAGTCGCGCGCGTCCGCAGGGCCCGGGCCGGGCTTCCGGCCACGATCGCCCCGGCCGGGACGTCGCGGGTCACGACGGCGCCGGCTCCGACGATCGCGTCTTCTCCGATCGTCAAGCCGCAGAGGACGATGGCGCCCGAGCCAATCGACGCTCCTCTCTCGACCACCGTCCGCTCGAGCGTCCAGTCGCCGTCGCCCTGCAGCTCGCCGTCGCCCGTGACGGCCCGTGGGTAGCGGTCGTTGGTGAAGACGACGCCGTGGCCGACGAACACCCCGTCGCCGAGCTCGACGCCCTCGCAGACGAAGGAATGACTCGAGATCTTGCAACGCGCCCCCACGACCGCTCCCTTCTGGATCTCCACGAAGGGGCCGATCCGTGACCCGTCGCCGATGCGGCAGCCGTAGAGGTTCGCGAACGCCTGCACGACGACGTCTTCGCCGAAGTCGACGGCGTCGATGAGCCGATAGGGAGCGTCGTTCGCCGGCCGGTCAGCCACGGGCGAAGAAGTCGACGACGGCGTCCACCACGGCCGCGAGCTGCCCCTCCGTGATACCCGGGAACAGGGGGAGCGAGAGCGTCTCGCTCGCGATCGTCTCGGCAACCGGGAACGAGCCCGCCGGATGCCCGAGGCCCGCGAACGCCGACGAGAGATGCGGCGGCTCCGGGTAGTGCCGCTTGGTGCCGATGCCCCGGCCGGCCAGATACGCGCCGAGCGCTTCGGGCTCGCGGGTTCGCACCTGATAGACGTGCCAGACGTGCCTCGCCCCGGCTACGCGCGCCGGCAACCGGAGGTCGCCCACTCCCTGCAGGGCCTCCGCGTAGAACGAAGCCGCCTGCGCCCGCTCCGCGTTCCAGCGCTCCAGCAGTGGAAGCTTGCGCAGGAGCACGAGCGCCTGCAGCGTGTCGAGACGCGAGGTCATTCCCACCTGGTCGGAGTGGTAGGTGCTCGTCTGGCCGTGCTCGCGAAGGGCACGCGCCGTCGCGGCTGCATCCTCGTCGTCGAGCACCAGCGCGCCCGCATCCCCCATCGCGCCGAGGTTCTTCGAGGGATAGAAGCTGAACGCCGCCGCGGCCCCCGCACCGCCCGCTCCGAGGCCGTCCCGTGCGGCTCCGTGCGCCTGGCACGCGTCCTCGATGATCGTCAGGTCGTGTTTCGCAGCGAGGGAGCCGAGCGCGCGCATGTCCGCCATCTGGCCGTAGAGATGAACCGGGAGCAGAAAGCGCGTGTTCGGCCCGACGGCCGCGGCCGCTCGCGCCGGATCGAGGCACGCGTCGTCCTCGTCGACGTCGACCACGACGACCCGTCCCCCTGCGTGCACGACGGCCTCGAAGGTCGCGATGAACGTCATCGCGGGCACGACGACCTCGTCCCCGGCTTCGAGACCGAGGGCGCGAAGGCCGATCGTGAGCGCGTCGAGCCCGCTCGCGGTTCCGACCCCGAAGCGGCGGCCGCAGGCCGCGGCGAACTCGCGCTCGAACGCCTCGACCGCGGGCCCGTTGACGAACGCGCCGGCGCCGAGCAGCTCGGCTACGTCAGCCAGTAGGCCGGAGCGGACCGCTTCGGTCGAGGAGCTGAGGTCGACGAACGGGACTGCGGGCCGTCGACCCGTGGTGACGGGTGCGCGCGCGACGAGCGCCGGTTCGTGCTGTGCGGAAGCCATCTCGGACTTCGCGGTACCCGTCCAGAGAGGTAGTTACGCCAACCGGCGAGGTTTTCTTCGCCCTGGGCTTCTTGTGCCCGTGCGTGGTGGTGGTCGTGCTGGTCGTCGTCGTCGGCGCGGTGGTCGGCGTGGTCGCCGTGGTGGTCGTGGTCGTCGGCTGGGTCGTCGTGGTCGGCGCGTCGCCCGTGAGCACCATGCCCGTTCCCGGCTGCAGCGTCACCGAGGTGACCGTTGTACCGGCGGGCGTGACGTAGCTGCCCCCGAGCGAGAAGGTCTGCGCGCTCGTCGGGCTCGGGTCGACCAGGGCCAGACCTGCCGCGTACGTGCGCTTCCAGCCCACGCCGACCTGCTGCTTGGGTCCGGTCGGCCGGCCGATATCGGTCGTCCAGGCGCTGCTCGTCGGGTCGGAGTTGTCGGTCGTGTGGTACATGAACGCTCCGCCGCCGCCGTTCCATTCGAGCAGGAACGACGCCTTGCCGTACTGCATCGCGGCGGTGTTGCCGGCGAGGTTGTACAGAACGCCGAAGAAGTCGTCGCCCATCGCCTGCGCCGTCCCGATGAGCCGCTGCCAGGCGTCCCACTGCTGGTACCAGGCGGTGCCCGTCGTGCGCAGCTGATTCGTCCCGTTGGACGTCTCGTCGTAGTACTCGTTCATGAGCCCGTTGACATACGGACCGAGCTGTTTCCACCAGGTGACCGTGTTCGTCCCGTCGTTCGAGTTCGAGTCGCCCGGGATGTAGCCGGAAGCGTTGAGAGCGACGTAGTAGCCGTGGGAGCGCAGTGCGTTCCCGACGGCCACCACGAACGAGGCCATCGCGGCAGCCCACTGCTGCTGGGTCGGATACTTCGCGGCCTCGGTCCCGGCGAGCGGCTTGAGGTCGTACAGCACGTCGTCGATGAAGACTCCGTCGACGCCTGGATGTGCTGCGAGGTAGGCGAGCACGTTCGTGATCCAGGCCTGTTGGTAGGCGCTCGAGCCGACGTCGCCGACATAGTTGCCCGCGTAGCCGGTGTTGGTGAGCAGGGAGCCGGTCGAGCCGGTCAGGAGCCAGCCGTTGGCGAGCGCCTGGGTGTAGGGGACTCCGGTGCTCCAGTTCACGTTCACGTCGGCGCCGGAGAAATAGGCGAGCGAGCGGCCGGGCAGTCCGGC
>JAICME010000121.1 GCA_025929425.1 Thermoleophilia bacterium
AAGACGCATGTCGCGCGCGCCTTCCAGAAGCTCGACCTGCACGACCGCGCGCAGGCCGTCGTGCTCGCCTACGAGACCGGGCTCGTCACCCCCGGCGAAGCCGCATAGGCGGAGTCGCTCCGCGCCGGCGCCGGCTCGGGGGTCGACTGCCCGTTCGAAGGGGGGACCGAGCCCTCGCCGGTCGAGTACGACGACCTAGCTTCGGAACGAAGTGGGTTCTCTGCGAGACCTGCGCGGCGTAGGCGGTTCGAGCGGATCGTGGGCGGGAGCGACGGTCAATGAGCCGGCGGAGGACGCTGCTGCCGCGGTCGCGACCCCCAGCCGGAGGGAGCGCGGCGCGTTCATGGCGGAGAGCGGCTCAGCGCGGGCCGGGTACGGCCGGTTGCCGGGCGAGTCGGTCGAAGCGCCAGCGCCGCTCCTTGGTCGCGGTGCGATGTAGGCTCGATCAATCCGGTCCGCCCAAGCGAAGGAGCGTCGTGGCAAGAGTCGTCATCACCCATGCAGTCGAAGACATCGACCGTTGGCTGCAGGGAAAAGCAGAACGCGCAGCAGCCATCGAGTCGGGTACGGGCAGCAACGTCACCGACTATGTCGCCGCCGACGGGAGCAACAACGTCGCGATCACGGCCGACGTGTCCGACCCTGAAGCCATGCAGGGAATGTTGCTGTCACCGCCGCCTGAGGTTTCGGCCGCGATGCAAGAGCACGGCGTCGTTCAGCCGATCACTGCCTACGTCGAGAGATAGGCATCCCGGTCGAAAGCCCATCGAGAACGCGACCGTCGCAGGGAGGTCGCGCAGCAGCCGTACGTTCCAGCTACGGCGACGTTTTCGCCGACCCTGTTCGAATAGGTCGAGGAGGAAGATGACCAGCACGGCGGCCAATCCGGCGCTCCTTTCTCCCTCGATCACCCGCCGCCTGATCGCCGACTATGCACGCCGGCCGCCGCGGCGAGCGAGCAGCCGGCCGCGCTCGCCGAGCTGACCCCGCGCGAGCTGGAAGTGCTGCGCCTGCTCGCGCGCGGCCTCTCCAACGGAGAGATCGCGCGCGAGCTCGTGCTCGGCGAGGCGACCGTCAAGACCCATGTCGCCCGCGTCTTCCAAAAGCTCGACCTGCACGACCGCGCGCAAGCGGTCGTGCTCGCCTACGAGACCGGGCTCGCCACCCCCGGCGAAGCCGCGTAGCTGGGATGGAGCATTTATGGAGCAGAGCGGTTCGACGGTTCGAGTCCCTCAGAAGGCTCTGTGCTCGTCGACCAGCTTCGCGTCGTTTGGAGCAAGTACCCCACCCAGCGACTCGGACAGCTGATCGTCAACCTCTGCGATCCCCTTTTCTACGTCGAAGACCATGCCCTCAGCAAGAAGATCCTCGATGTTTGCTCTTTTCAAGTGAACGAAGCCGCTGCAACAGCGGCTTTCTTCGTTAGGCGGGGTGATACGGGCCGCCTTCTGGGCTTCCGCTGCCCTGTTCCCAAGTCTTGTCCCCAAGCGTGAGCGCGCGCCTCGTTCTGGCTTAGACGGGACGCTGAGCGATCGCGGAGCACCTCCGTGAACAAGCGGTGATCGAAACGGCACGAGGCCCAACTTGCGCGCGCTGATCTGCGCGACGGGTCGGTTCGACTGCGGCCGGGGGTAAGAGCGGCTAATGCCGCTCTTACCCGACTTGCGCTAAGCGGACTTGCGCTAGGCGCCGAGTGCGGCGCAGAGCTCGTCGGCGACATCAGTCTCGCCGAGGAAGCCGTAGACGAGGTCGTCTTGTTGCCCGCTCCACGCGAGCGATTCGTCACCGTTGGGGTCGAACGAGTCGACGACGCGGCCGGTGTCCTGCCAGACGACGCCGGCTCCGGGAGCGATGATCGCCAGCTCCCCGGTCGTCACGGACGTGAACGTGCTGTTGAAGTCGCCCGGAACCTCCAGGCTGTCGTGCTGGACGCCGCGAGCCTTGTACGCGATCGAAGCGCCCGTCACCGAGTTGCTGAACGTTCCGACAGTGTCGACGTAGAGGATGTCCTTGACGAAGTTGCCGTTGACGTCGCTGAAGCTCGGCCCGTACCGGTGTCTCGTCTCGCTGTTGATCACGTCGAAGGAGCTCGAGCCGCTTCCACACACGATTCCGGTGTCTTCCGTGAACGTCGATGTGAAGTCGAAGTAACTCGAGGGGGCGGCGAAAGCCGATGGCGCGATCGCGAGCGCGACCACGACGATCGCTGTGCTCCCCAGCGCGATTGACCAAAGCTTGATCTTGTCCATGTCACCTCCTCTCGCGTTCCTCGGTGCTGGCAGGCGTGCTTGATTGACTCGGACATCAGGGCACGACGGGGCGAACGAGAACGGTGTTCGTCCAGTGCTGATACGGGTCTGGCGCGCCGGGTGCGACGATTTCGAGCTTGCCGCTGGCTTCTGCTCCGGGGAGTTGGTCGACGCTGGTGAGTGGGACGAAGCTGGGGCTATAGGCGTAGGCCCAGCTGTATTGGAGCTCGACGACTCGCCGGAGCGGGTTGTTGACGTCGGCAGCGATGTGATCGTGGTAGGGGATGGGGGCGGGGAGCCCGTTGTTCTGCGGCTGGTATCCCGACGGGAGCGTGATCGGCCCGGTCGTTCCGGGGGCTACCGGGAAGCCGATGATGTAGAAGGGCGCTGCCTGTGCGAGGACCCCTGCGGGAGCTTCCAGGTCAACTGCCGCTTGGGTGTTGATCGTGTAGGTCTGTCCGTTGGCGTAGATGTGTTCCGTTGGCTCAGCTGCGCTGCCAGCCCCGGCGAAGACGAGGGCGCCAGCGATGAGAGCTGCCGTGAGAAGCGGGATCGCGAGTCGTCGTCGAGCAGGCCGTAGGTGGGTCATGAGGTGCCTCCTTGCTTTGGGCTGGTCAGGCCGAGCTTCAGCTCGCCCGACAGGGTGACGGTGTGGGTGGTGATGTCCACGGTGTCGGTGCCACTGCCGCGTGCGCCGGCGAAGGCGCCGGTGCTGGCTGAACCATCGACGTCGTAGGTCGCCGTGAATACGGGCCCAGACGCGGTTGGACACCTGATTCCGAGTTCGCGGAGCGCGAGTATGCCGTCGCTCGTCACGATGCGACGAGTGAGGGCCTCACTGTCACTCCCGGCGCCGCATGGCTGCACGCCGCGGTCCTGGGTAACGCCTGCGACCTCGGTTACGGCGCCGAACCCCGCCATTGTCCCGGTGCCGGTGAGGATCAATTGGAACACGCCGAGATCGGCGACGTGGTCGGTGATCGATGCTGGCGTCTCGGCAAGAGTGGCCTCGAGCCGATTTGCGTGATTTGATGGCGCCGCCTGGACGCCGACGACGATCGTCGTCGCGGCGGCGAGCGCCGCGGCTCCGACGGTGAGCAGTTGGAGCGACCGTCTCATCGCGTTATCTCCTCTCTGCGCCTCGCCCCGCCGGGCACGCTGCGCTCGGTCGGGCTGGTGAACATGTCGACGACTCGCTTCCAGGAGCCGTCCCCCGTGCGTTTGTCCGCGAGCAGGAAGCACCCGCACTCCTGCCTGGCTCGTCCGCTCTGCTCTTCGAGGAGGAACCGGTAACGACCGATCTCGGTCGAGAGCTCGTCGCCGTAGGCAGCCTGCTCCATGTCGAGCTCGGCGCCGTGGAGTCCAACCTCCAGCCCGCTGCGCCAGAAGCGTTCGATCCCGGCCCGGCCCCGGATGACATCGCCCGTCGGGGTGACCAGCGTGGCGTCCTCGAGGTAGATCTCGGCGGCGGCCGAGGCGTCTCTACGCCTCAGCGCCCGGAGGAACCGTCGCTTGTTCGTTTCGATCTCCTCTCTCATCCTTCACGGCCTCCCGCTTGGCAGGACGTCGAGGCCGGAGGTTCGGCGACGGCTGTTGGAAGAGGGTTGAAGTTCGGTTGAGGCGCTCAGGCAGGCTCGGGCAACGCGTCCTTGCCGAGCCGAGCGAGCTCGGCCCGCACCTGATCGACGAGCGGAAACGCCTTTCGCTCCTCGTACAGCCCCAGCGCCCTCCGCAGCGTGCCGGCGGCTGCGTCGAGCGCTCCGGCCAGCCGCTGGACCTCCGCCCTCGCGAGGAGCACCTCGCCGAGCTCCGCGGTGTAAGCGGTTGGCGAGATTAGCGCCTCTGCCTCGTCGAGCAGACCTTCGGCGGCCGTCGATTCGCCGCCGCGCGCCAGCAGCTTCGCTCTCGTCATTCGCCACTGGGCTCGGAGAGGGTCGTCGGCCGCCGCCGCGTCCTCGGCCTGATCGGTCGCGCGCTGTGCCTCGTCCCAGCGCCCTTGCCGATAGAGCGTCTCGGCGAGGAGCGCAGCGATCCCGGACAGGTATCCGCGTTCACCCATTGTGGCCAGCTCCTCGCAACCTTCCCTTAGAGCGTGCTCGGCAGCGGCGAGGTCACCGGCGAGGAGCTCGATCCTGCCGGCATTCCACGCGCCCGCTGCCCATTCGAGCCTTGCGCCCAGTTCGCTGAAGGTCGAGCGGCTGCGTGCGAGTGTTTCTCGCGCTTCGCTGAAGCGGCCGGCATATGCGTACGAGAGGGCGAGCGGCATGAGCACGCCCGCCTCAGCCCACGGCTCCTCGGAGACCGTGAGCAGCAGCTCTTCCTGGCGCGCAATCGCGACGTCAGTCGGCACGCGCAAGGTGAACAGACTCACCGCAAGCCACTCGCTCGCAAGCAACTCCACCCGACGGTTCCCCACCTGACGCGCATACCGGACAGCCAGCTCGAGTGCCGCTCCGTCGGCGGGCGACTCCCCCAAGAAGTAGCGATGCTTCCCGAGAACGAGCCAGACCTCGGCGAGACTGTCGATGTCCTGGTCGTCCTCGAGCAGTGCGGCGGCCGCCTCACACGCTTCCACCACCGCATGAACGCCAATCGACCCTCGTGCCGCACGGGTATCCGCACGGCGCACGCGGAGCCGCACCTCGAGCGCCTTCAGACCAAGCCTCGCAGCAAGATCGAGACCGCGTGAAAGGACAGATTCGGACTGCTCCAGCTCACCTTCTTCAAAGAGCACCATGCCGAGCAGTCCGAGCAGCTCTGCAACGAGTTCCTCGCTAATGCCGGAGGACGCCACCAGCCGCTCCAGCCATGACCGCGCCTCGTGCAAGAGACCTCGCATAAGCCAGAAACCGCCCAACGAGCGCGCGAGCCTCCCCCCGAGTACAGGCTCGGCCGAGACAGCCCATTCGAGCGCCCCGCGCAGGTTGTCCAACTCCTGCGCGAGCGCCGAGAAATCATGCTCCCGCTCAGCGAGGGTGAGAAGGCTGAGAGCGTGCCGCCGGCGCGCGACATCGGCCTCTCCCGTCTCGGCCAGGCGACGGCCCGCGTACTCCCGCACCGTTTCGAGCAGCCGGTAGCGCGTGCCACCCGCGACCGCCATCTCTGCAACGACGAGCGACTTCGCGACCAGGCGTTCGACAAGGTCCAGCGCGGCGGCCCTGTCGCCGTCAAAGCAGACATCCGCAGCCGCGGCCAAGTCGAAGTCGCCGACGAAGACCGAGAGCGCCCTCAGGAGGGTCTGCTCCTCGTCGGAGAGCAGCTCGTAGCTCCAGTCCATCGTCGCCTGCAGCGTCTGCTGACGAGGCACCGCGACACTGCGCCAGTAGCGCAGGAAGCGGAAGCGATCTTCCAGATAGGTCTCGATCTCGTCCACCGCGAGCGCTTGCGTGCGCGCGGCAGCGAGCTCGATCGCCAGCGGCAGGCCGTCGAGCTCACGGCAAATCCTGCCGACGATCGCAAGATCCTCTGCCTCGACGGCGATGCGCCCGCGGTACGGAGTTGCTCGCTCCAGGAACAACTGCACAGCCGGCGCCGACCTGATCGACTTAGCCTCGGCGGACTCGGGCGGCACTCCGAGCGGCGACACCGCGTACACGAGTTCGCCCACCAGACCAAGCGGCTCGCGGCTGGTCGCGACCACCCGTAGTCTCGGCGACGCGCTCAGCAAGGCACGCACGATCTCCGAGCAGGCATCGAGCACCTGCTCGCAGTTGTCGAGAACCAGCAGGAGCTCGCTCTCGCGCAGGCGATCGCGGAGAAGCTCGACCGGCCGCAGGCCACCAATCTGGCGCACCCCTAGCGTCTCCATCAGCTCATACGAGACGAGTCCTGGGTCCCTGATGCCACTCAGGTCGACGAGCCAGCCTCCACCCGTGAAACCCTCCACGACCCGCAAGGCCACCTCGAGAGCAAGGCGCGTCTTTCCGACCCCACCGACGCCCGTCAGCGTGATCAGCCGCGCCCCGCCGAGACACTGCTCGAGCTCCCCCAGCTCTTGCTCGCGCCCGAAGAAGCTCGTCAACTGCGCCGGCAGGTTATGCCGTACACGCCGCGGCGAGGCCACAGGCACTTCGTGCCGCAGCACCGCCTGCTCGAGTTGCCGCAACTGCTCGCCAGGCTCCAGCCCCAGCTGCTCACTCAACACGGCCCGCGCCCGCCGGTACGCGGCCAGCGCCTCCGCCTGCCGCTCACAGCGATACAGCGCCAAAACAAGCTGCCGCCAATATCGCTCCCGCAGCGGGTGTTCGACCACGAGCCGCTCTAACTCGCCAACCAACTGCGCCTGCAGACCGAGCGCCAGCTCCGCCTCGATCCGACCCTCCACCCCGACCAGCCGCAGCTCCTCAAGCCGCTGGGCCTCAAGTGCGAGCGATTCGACCTCGCTGACGTCGGCGAGCGCGCGACCGCGCCACAGTGCCAGCGCCTCGCGAAAGCCATCGGCCGCAATCCCGGCCTCTCCATCTTCGAGCGCACTCTGCGCAGCACCGATCAGGCGTTCGAACCGCTTGGTGTCCAGCGGGCCGGAATCGAGTTCGGCTGCGTAACCGGAACCGCGAGCGACGATCGCCGCCTCCGGGCGCAGCACCGCTCGCAGACGCGAAAGGTACGACCGCAAGGTCTTCGCGGCCCCAGGCGGCGGATCCCCTCGCCAGAGCTCCTCGATCAGAGCGTCTGTCGGAACGGCCCGGCCGGGCTCGAGCAAGAGCAGGGCCAACACCGCACGCTGCTTCGGACCGCCAAGGCCCAGCTCTCGGCCGCCTCGGACCGCCTGCACCGGACCAAGCAACCGAACCTCAAAGGCCGAGTCGATTCTCGAAGACGACGAGACCACGACGCACATGGTCCGCCTTCGAAACGAAACTAGCAAGGACCCTCACCGCGATAGGCCGGGCGATCGCAGCATATGAGATGGTCGGCTTCACGCGAAGGAGAGTCGCCATGCACGACCCGAGCACCTGGCACCACGGTCTCGTCGCCGACTACTGGGCCACGGTCAACCTCGACGCGCCCGAGGTCGACCTGTACCGGCCGTACCTGCGCAGCCCGGTACTAGATGCTGGCTGCGGCGCAGGAAGACTCCTTGTCCCACTGCGCAGAGAAGGTTTCGACATCGACGGGTGCGACGCGTCAGCCGACATGATCGAGCGCTGTCGGCGTCGTGCACCGGACGCCACGCTATGGATGTCGACGCTGCACGATCTCGACCCGCCGCGTCGTTACGCGGCGATCGTCTGCAGCGGCGTCCTCGGTCTCGGCAGCACCCGCGAGCAAGACATCCGAGCCGTCAAACGGTTGCATGACGCGCTTCTGCCCGGCGGCACCCTTGTACTCGACAACGACGAACAACCATTCCAGTGGCAGGTGCGGGACTGGAACGAACCTTCCGGCGGTGAGATCTCCTTGCGCAGCCGCGTCGACTCCGTCCGAGGGGACGATCGCTGCGTTCACATGACGATCCGCGCCCAGACACCTGACGGGCGCCGCGAAGAACACGCCCTCACCATGCGCTTCTGGTACCGGGACGAGCTCGTGCCACTGCTAGAGGAGACCGGCTTCGTGGACATCCGCGTCCTCCGAGGCATCGACGAGCACACGCTCGTCTACATCGCC
>JAICME010000003.1 GCA_025929425.1 Thermoleophilia bacterium
CATCCAATCAGGCTCATCCTTATGCGAAGAAATCGCATCGACAAGCTCATGCGAAAGACCACGCCCCGACTTGAAAAAATAATCCTCCGAAACAGAAAACCCATACTTGATCGCGTAATCGGAGCCAATCCCCTCGACAATGTCGGTCTCGGTCTGGCTCACGCTGCCTCTTCGTGGAGCACGAGCCAGTGCTTGTAGGCCTGGGTAGGCCGCGAGTGCGCCCATGCCCGCTCCACGAGCTTCGGCAGGGCCGGGTAGCGACCGTCGAAGTGACCGTGCTTACGCGATGATTCGATCACCGTTACTGCTCCCGACGAACGAGATGTCGGTGCACAGAGATGGGGCGACCTAGGGGCCTAACGACCATGACCTGCTCCTCTGGAGACTCTTGCTCTAGACGTTCAGAGAACGCCGCACAACGCTCTCTGCGCATCAGGCCCGGTCTGCAAGTCGGAGAGGACGTTCCCCGGCGGCTTCCGCGCTAGGTCTACGCGCATATCGACTGTAGCGGTCCTAGACGAGGATGTTGACCGCGCGCGCGGCGACGAGCAGCACGGTGACGACCGAGAGCATGGATTCGGCTGCCATCAGGGCCTTGGCCGGACGAGTAAGCGGCATGGAGTCGGTGGGGCTGAAGGCGGTCGCGTTCGTCAGCGAGATGTAGAAGTAGTCCCAGAGTCGGGGCGCCCACCCGTCGCGGGCGAGCTGAGGGTTCTCGTCCTGGGGAAACTGGAAGTCGGGTTTGCGGGCTGTCGTTGCGAGGGCCCGCGCGACCGGGCCGCCGCAGTCGAGTTCCCAGAAGGCGAGGCCGAAGGCGATCGCGTTTGTCAGCCAGACAGCACCGCCGCTGGCAAGAAGCTGAGGCCCTGTGATTTGGCTCGCGGAATGCGCGACCAGTGAGGCGACGAGAACGACGACACCGAGCACGTTGAACACCCAGACGAGCCCCAGGAGCGCGATCACGATCTCCCGCCTGTGATCGTGACCGACGAGCCGGTTCAGGCCCAGCAGCAGCGTCGCCGCGAGGCAGAGGTAGGGGCCGGCGACGATCAACCACGTCCACCAGAGCGACTGTCCGAGCGCGTGCCAGTGCGCATGTCTGGCAACGAGCGCCAACGCGATCAAGATCGCGGCGGCGACCAGCGCAAAAGGGGCCGCGTCGTTCCGTGCTTCTCGCGCCGCCGCATGCACCCGATCCGTGTCAGGAGACGGCGAGCCGGTAGCAGCCTGTCCAGGCGCCCGATTCATCGCCGAGTCAGAATGAGCCGAGCCTCGGACGGCGGGTCAGGGCGATCACATGCTCTTCACCACGCGGTGGGCATGTAGCGACCACTTCCTATCGGGCTACGATGCAGATTTGTGAGCCCTGACCCCGGCCGGCTCGACCGGCGCCTTCCAAGTGACAGCATCGGCGGCGCCGATCGCCGCTCCGACCTCGACGGCGAACGCCGTCTCGCGGACTTCACGGTCGACTGGTCCGTCCTGAAGCTCGTTGCCCTCGCACTCGTCGTGGGCGCACTCTCCGCCGGCGTCGCGCTCGCGCTGCTGGCGCTGATCGGCTTCTGCACGCACCTGGCGTACTACGGCGATCTTGGCTGGCGCCTCGTGCCGCCGAGCCTGCACCGTTGGGGCGCATGGACGGTCGTGATCCCGGTCGTCGGCGGCCTGCTCGTCGGGCTGATGGCCCGCTTCGGCTCCGAGCGGATCCGCGGGCACGGGATTCCCGAGGCGATGGAGACGATCCTCATCGGTGGCAGCAAGGTCGAACCGCGCCTGACCGTCCTCAAGCCGATCTCGAGTGCGATCAGCATCGGAACAGGCGGCCCGTTCGGCGCGGAAGGACCGATCATTCTCACCGGTGGCGCGGTCGGCTCGGTCTTCGCGCAATTCCTCCACCTCACCTCGCGCGAGCGGCGGACGCTGCTCGTCGCAGGGGCCGCAGGCGGGATGGCGGCGGTCTTCGGGACGCCGCTCGCCGCCGTCCTCTTCGGTGTCGAGATACTCGTGTTCGAATGGCGACCGCGCTCGTTCGTGCCGATCACGGCCGCGGTCGCGGTCGCATCGACGCTGCGGACGTGGTTCGCGGGCATGGGGCTCGTCTCGAAGGCGCCGCTCTTCCCGCTCACGGTCCATCCTCAGCTCACGGCGCTGCTCAGCTTCGAGGCACTCGCGGTCGGTGTGGCGTGCGGCGTGCTCGCGTGGGTGCTGACGGCCGCCGTGTACGGCGCGGAGGATGCGTTCAAGCACCTTCCGATCCACTGGGGGTGGTGGCCGGCGCTCGGTGGGCTTGTGATCGGACTCGGGGGCCTCTTGGAGCCGCGCGCGCTCGGCGTCGGCTACGGGACGATCGGCGACGAGCTCGGCGGCCGGCTCGCCCTCGGGACGCTCGCTCTCGTCCTCGTGGTCAAGCTCGCGATCTGGGCGACCGGGCTGGGGTCCGGGACGAGCGGCGGTGTGCTCGCGCCGCAACTCATGATCGGCGCGGCGGCGGGCGGCCTGCTCGGGCACGTGTTCGGCGGACCTGCCGGAGTGTGGGCGCTGCTCGGTATGGGGGCGACGCTGGCCGGCGCGATGCGCGCGCCGCTCACCGCGGTCGTGTTCGCCGTCGAGGTTACCCACGCGGTCGGGCTGCTTCTGCCGCTCATCGTCGCCTCGGCAACGGCGTTCCTGCTCAGCGTTCTTCTCCTGAAGCGATCGATCATCACCGAGAAGGTGGCGCGCCGCGGCTTCCACGTGATGCGCGAGTACGCCGTCGACCCGCTCGAGGCGATGTTCGTACGCGAGGTGATGCAGCCCGCCAGAGCCGGCGCGAGCTCGGGCCGAGTCCTCGCGTACTCGGACGAGGTGCTGCGCGTCGTCGCCGGTCGCATGGCGGCCTACGAGCTCGACGAGCTGACCGTCGTCGATCGCGAGACCGGCACCGTCGCCGGGACGATCACGGTCTTCGACCTCCTCGCCGCACGGCGCAGGCAATGGCACGCGGAGAGAAGCCGCGAGCGGCCGCTGCAGCTGCCGCCGCTCCGCTTGACTGCTAGCCGCCGCTGATCGCGGCGATGACGTCGAGGCGCGAGCGTTCCGCGACCCGCGTGTCCAGTGCCGCGCGCTCACCGTCCACGTAGACGTGGATGTGGTTACGCAACGACGGGCCCTCCGCGACGAGCCGATCGCGCAGTCCGGGCCAGCGCTGCTCGAGCTCGTCGATCGCGGCCAGGACGCTCGCCGCCTCGATCTCGAGGCGGCGGGGCAATCCTGGGAAGAGCGGGGTCAGCGTCCCCGGGAGTCGTACTTCCAACACGGCGCTACCCGACGATCGCGACGTCGACCGAGGAGATCGACGGGAGGTAGCTCGCGATCTCGGTCCACGTCTCGCCCTCGTCGGCGCTCGCGTACACCTGGCCCGTGCTCGTGCCGAAGTAGACGCCGGGAACGTCGTGCTTGTCGATGGTCATGCCCTGGCGGAGAACGCCGAGGTGCGCGTCCTCCTGGGGCAGCCCCGCGCGCATCGGCGCCCAGCTCGAGCCGGCGTCGCGCGTCCGCCAGACCGTCGCCTTGCCGTCGTGCATCGTCCGGCCGTGGCCTCCGTCGACGGGGACCACGTAGAACGTCTCGGTGTCGTGCGGATGCACGGCCGCCGCGAAGCCGAAGTCTCCCGGCAGCCCTTCCGTGATCTCCGTCCACGACTTGCCGCCGTCGTCCGAACGGTGCATGCCGACGTGGTTCTGCTGATACATGCGGTCCGGGCTCGAGGAGCGGACGAGCTTGTGCACGCAGAAACCGACGTCCTCGTAGTCGGCCGGCCAGTCGCGCCTCAGGCCCTTGTTCCGCGGCACCCACGACGAGCCGCCGTCCTCGGTCTCGAACGCGCCGATTCCCTGCACGACGGCGAAGAACTTGTCGGAGTCGCCGGCGTCCGTGACGAAGCCGGAGATGCCGAGGTGGCCGGGGGGCTGGTTCGCGGGGTCGTCCCACGCCTCGCTGCCGTGCTGGCCCGAGAGGGTCGACAGGAGCGACCACGTCTGGCCGTTGTCGCGGCTCTCGAAGATGCCCGGCGCTTCGACGCCGACGAGCAGGCGGTCGCCTGCCCGCGCGAGCGTCGAGGCCTTCGAGATCTTCCGGCCGTCCTCGTCACCGTAGGTGAGCCCTTCGCTCGACTGCTCCCACGTCTCGCCCAGGTCGCTGCTGCGCCAGATGGTCGAGCCGTGCCACTCGCTCGCCGCGGCCGCGTAGATCGAGCCGGTCGGCTCGTCGTAGATCGCGTGGTAGACGGGCCAGCCTTCGCAGTACGGGCCGCGCAGCGTCCAATCGCGGCGATCCACGCTCTCGAGGATGAACGCGCCCTTACGCGTTCCGACGGTCAGCAGGGTCTTCGACATCGATTCGCTCCTAGCGGTCGCGGGACGGTCGAGAGTGTCGCCGATCGGCGATCTCGAGGGATGAGACTCCGAGTCCGTGAGAAAGTCATCGGTCAGGCGCTCAGCGGCTCTCCGGTCTCGAGCAGCGTCTTGAGGTTGCTGAGGACGAACATCCAGCCGGCGCCGGAGACGCCCTCGGCCGTCTTCGGTGCGCCCTCGAGCTGGTCGTGGACGACAGTCAGGAGCGTCGTTCCGTTCTCCTGCGCCTCGATCTCCCAGGTGACACGGCTCGGCTCCTCGGCGGCCAGCTCCGGGTCGTACGCCGACGTCCAGCGATGGACGAGCCGCCGGGGTGGGTCGGACTCGAGAATCTCCTCGTCCCATGTCATGTCTCCGAGCGCGGAGAAGCGCCGTCCGTCCCGGAGCTCGATCCGGACGCCGTGGAAGTAGCGCTCGGTGAACTCCGGCTTCGTGATCGCGTCCCAGACCTGCTGCGGAGTCGCGAGGATGAAGACCCGGTACACCTGCGTCGTCTGCGCGGTGGTCGTCGTGCTCATGCAGTCTCCTCCAGTTCGTGCTTGAGATCGGCGAGCGCCGCCACGCGGTGCTCCGTGTACTTGTCGATCCACCGGTCGTGGATCAGCCGGATCGGGACCGGATTGAGGAAGTGGAGCTTTTCCCGACCCTGCCGGCGCGTGACGACGAGCCCGGCGTCCTCGAGCACGCGCAGATGCTTCATCACGCCGAAGCGGGTCATCTCGAGCTCGGACTCGAGCTCCGTGAGCGTCCGGCCGTCGCGATCGTAGAGCCGATCGAGCAGGTGGCGCCGCGTCGAGTCGCCGAGCGCCTTGAAGACGTGGTCGTCGTCCATGCTCAGAGACTTTAGGTGACCAAAAGGTCACATGTCAACTGCCTAACTGAAAGGCTTCGTGAACATGTCCGCGACCACGACCAGCAGCACAGCGATGTCGACGCGCGCGACGAGAAGGATGCGGGCGATGGCCGCCTGCGTCTCGGGTGCAGCGGCACCCTTGTCCGCGAGTAGCGACACGATCCGCCTCGACATAGGCGCTAGGACGCCGATGCCCGTCGCGAAGCTGAGCGCATAGCCGGTGAGGCCTATGTCGACCCATGTCGTGCCGAAGCCGATCTCGTGCGAGTTGATCACCATCGTGATCCCCATCGCGAGCACGACGAGGCCTGCGGGCGCGAACAGCCTCTCGCCTGCAAACACCGCCTGACGGGCGATGTGCGCCATCTCCTCCGGATCCTTCGCTCGCTCCGCTCTCAGCGCGAGAACCGTCAGGAGGATCCCGCCGCCGACCCAGAAGACGGCGACAACGACATGGATCAGCTTGAAGATCGCGAACGCGTGCGTAGGCGCGTCAGTCGTCTTCAGAGCGAACGTAAGGCCCAGAGCGAAAACGGCGGCGGCGATGCCCGCGGTGACCCAGGCGGAGGTGCGGCTGGCACGTGGAGCGGCAGCGATGGGAGTCGTTTCCATGAGCGGAGTAAACGCGATCCGGCGGACGGCTACAAGGCTCGCGCCGCTGCGAGCAGCTCGTCGAGGTCGGGAAGCTCGCTCGTCTCGTACGCCCAAGCGCCGCGGATGACGCCGTCCACGTCGATCAGGAACGCGCTGCGCCGCGACACGTCGCGCATCCCGTTGTGCTCGAAGGAGACGCCGAAGCCGTGCGTCGCTTCCGCGTTCCAGTCGGAGAGGAGCGGGAAGTCGAGGTCGAGCGCCTGCATCCACGCGACGTGGGTGTACGGCGAGTCGCGCGAGATCGCGAACGGCTCCACGCCCGCGTCCTGCAGCTCCGCTCTCCTGTCACGCAGGAGCTCGAGCTCTGTCGTTCAGGTCGAGGACCAGTCGAAGAGGTAGAACAGCAGGAGCAGCGGTCGCTCGTGGAGGAGGTCGCCGATGCTCACACGCTCGCGCGGCGTCGTCCACACCACCGCTTCGAGCGGCGCGCTCTGCCCGATCTCGAGCACGGGGCGATCCTACGCAGCGGCTGCCGACTCGGGCTCCGGCTCGGAGGCGACCTCCGTCGCCTCCGCGATCTCCCGCACGACCTCGACGATGTCGCGGTTCGCATTGAAGATGTGGAGCTGCCGGTCGGCGCCGTTGCCGCGGCTCAGGATCTCCTCGATTCCGGCCAGCTCCTCCTCCGACCCGAGGTCACGGGCGTGAGGCTGCAGCGTCTCGAGCGTTCGCCGCACGAGAGCGGCCACCGGCACCCGGTTGCGACGCCCGGTGTGGAGATCCATCACGGGCGCCGAGAGCCCATAGCGCGCCGCGAGCCACTTGTTCTCCGTCGTGAGGATGCGGTGGAAGGAGGGGATCTCCTCGCCGCGTTCGACGAGCTCCGCGTAGTGCTTGACGAGTGCCTGGCAGTACGCGGTGATCGCGACCACGTCCTCGAGCCGGGTGACGGCGTCGCAGATCCGGATTTCGACCGTGCCGAGGCGCGGGTGGAGGCGGATGTCCCACCAGATGTGCGTGTAGTCCTGGATGCAGCCGGTCTTCTCGAGCTGGTTCACGACCCCCGCATAGTCGGCGTAGTCGCGGAAGCGCGGGGGCGGGCCGGAGCGGGGAAACGCGGCGAAGACCATGTGGCGCGAGGAGCGGAGCCCGGTCGGCTCGCCTCGCCAGAACGGCGAGCTCGCGGAGAGGGCGACGAGCTCCGTCAGGTGGGCGATCAGCCCGTTGACGACCTGGATCGCCTTTTCCGCGTCGTCGACCGCGACGTGGACGTGCATCCCGAAGATCAGCTCGCGCCTCGCGATGTACTGCATCTGGTCGACCATCGCGCGATAGCGATCCTTCGCGGTGATCCGCTGTCTCTCGAACAGCGAGAATGGGTGGGTGCCGGCCGAGCCCACGCGCAGCCCCTTCTCGCGGGCCACGTCGGTGACGTAACGGCGGATGCGGAGGAGCTGCTGCCGCACGCCCGCAGGCGTGTGACAGACCGGCGTCGCGACCTCGAGCACCGACTGCATCAACTCCGAGTTGATGCGCGGCTCGAGCTCGTGTCCCGCGACGGCGGCGAGCACCGTGTCGATGTGCTGGACGAGGTCGAAGGTCTCGCTGTCGAGGAGCATGTACTCCTCTTCGACCCCGAGCGTGTACGGGTCACTCTGGCCGAAGGCATGGTCCAGCACGCTGCCGCCGGGTGGGAACTGCGAACCCTTGCCCGTGATCGACGGGGGTATCAGCGAGTCGCTCATGCGGGGACCCTATCCCCGGCGTTTGCAGGAAGAAAGCGTCGGCCCAGCACGACGAGCGGAATCCCGATCACGACTGAGGACGCGATCTTGCCCACGAGCTGGCCGTTGAAGAAGTCGAGGCCGGACGACCCGAACGCGAGCACGAGGAACACGACGCTGTCGATCGGCGCGCTCGCCGCCGCCGAGACGAGCACCCGCAGGCTGTCGTGGACGCGGCCGCGCAACGGGGCGCCGATCAGGTTGTCGATGGTCTCCGAGGCGAGGAAGGCTACGAGGCTGGCGCCGACGATCCGCCAGGTCGAGCCGACGGCGCTGTCGAACTCCTGTCCGGGGAAGGCCGGGTGGGTGTGCACGAGCAGGGCGATGTAGCCGGCGAGGAGCGCCGAGCCGACGAAGCCGAGGCCGATCAGCAGCTGTGCGTTGACGGCTCCGTCGCGGCGCGTGGCGCCTGTGTGGTGCGCGAGCTGGACGAGTGCGAGCGCAACGCCGATCGAATAGACGCCGCCCGGGGCGTCGAGATGCGTGAAGGGGAGGCGGACGATCTTGCTCGCGCCGATCTGCGCCGAGAGGACCACGGCCACGTACAGGCCGGCGAGAACCGGCAGCCTCATTCGGGGAGCAGCGCGTCCGCCTCGATCTCGACCTTCCAGGCGGGATCCAGCAGCCCGCTGATCACGAGCATCGACGTCGCGGGCATCGCTGAGCCGAACACCTCGCCGTGCGCGCGCCCGACGGCCTCCCAGTCTGAGGGGTCGACGATGAAGATCCGGGTGCGCACGACGTGCTCGGGCCCGGCATCGAGCTCGCGCAGCGCGTCCATGATGATCTCCAGGCAGCGCTTCGTCTGCTCGTACGGGTCGTCCGACGCGAGACCGACCGGCGCAGTGCCGCTCACGTACACGTGGCGCCCGTCGCGCACCGCGCGCGAGTAGCCGACCGTTCCGGCGAAGGCCGAGATCGCGGGGACGGCGGCGCGGGCCACGTTCCTAGTATCCCGCGAGGTGGAGGCGTTGCGTGCGATCGACGGCTGGGACGCCGGTATGGCTGCCGCGGGCGTCGCGCGCGCGGAGGGCGTCGTCGCGACACACGGCTCGACGGACCGCGAGGTTCCCTGGGCTTCGGTGACGAAGGTCCTCACCGGCGTCGCCTTCCTCGTCGCGCTCGAGGAGGGGACGGTCGATCTGGACGAGCCGGCGGGCCCGCCCGGCGCAACGTTCCGGCACCTGCTTGCCCACGCCTCCGGTTTGCCGGTCGACGGCCCCGAGCCGATTGCCGAGCCGGGTCGGCGAAGGATCTACTCGAACACGGGGATCGAGCTCGCCGCACAGCTGCTCGAGGAGCGTGCCGAGATGCCGTTCGCCGATTACTTCGCCGCGGCGGTGTCACGGCCGCTCGGCCTCGCCGGCCGCCTCGCGGGCTCTCCCGCGCACGGCTTCCGCGGTCCCCTCGGCGACCTCCTGGCGCTGGGTCGAGAGCTGCTCGCGCCGACCCTCGTGGCCGCCGAGACGCTCGCCGAAGCGACCACCGTCCAGTTCCCGGGCCTCTCCGGCGTTCTCCCCGGCTTCGGTCGGATGGAGCCGAACGACTGGGGGCTCACGGTCGAGCTTCGAGACGACAAGGCGCCGCACTGGACCGGCTCCTTGAACGGGCGGAGCACCTTCGGCCATTTCGGCGCGAGCGGCACGTTCCTCTGGGTCGATCCGGAGGAGGGTCTCGCGTGCGGTGTCCTCACGGATCAGCCGTTCGGGGACTGGGCGAAGGAGGCCTGGCCGGCTCTCAGCGATGCCATCCTGAGGAGTTAGGTCCGGCCGTCCGCGAAGTTGAGCCGAACGGCCCATAGCCAGCGGCCCGTTTCGCGTCGATCATGCGCGCAATGAGCGAGCGCGGCCTGCATTGCATCGAGGATGACATCGCCGAGACGTGGCTCGAGGACTGGGCCGGTGCCGGTCTTGGAGAGCTCGAGGCGTATCTCGCCAAGCACGCGGACTTTCTGCGGTTCGTCGAGGGGCGCGAAGCGCCTCAGCCGGCGGAGTAGCTCGAAGGGTTCGTGAGGGCGCGGCGAGCGCGGCGTAGACGCCGCGCTCCGTCGCTTGGCTAGCTCTCGAATCCGAGCTGGCGCTCGAGCATCCCCTTCGGCATCGCGCCAACGACCGAGGCCTTCGGCGCGCCGCCTTCGAAGAGCATCATGTTCGGGATCGACTGGATCCCGTAGCGCATCGCCAGATCCTGGTTCTCGTCGATGTTCACCTTCACGAGCTTCAGGTTGTGCTCGTCCGCGATTCGCTCGAGCACCGGCGCAACCGCGTGACACGGTCCGCACCATTCGGCCCAGAAGTCGACGAGTACGGGCTCGTCGGCCTGCAGGACCTCGCTTTCGAAGGTGGTGTCCGTTACCTCTGTTGCCATCGTTTCCTTTCGATTTCGCAGTAGCGGAAGCGTCATGTACCCACGCTGCCTGTAGTCAGAACGCCTGAGCCTAGACTTGGCTTCCCGATGACCGAGCCAATCTTCCAGTCTCTGCCGGACAAACCCGACCATCCCGGGCTCGAGCGGGAGATGCTCGCGCGCTGGGACGAGGAGGGCACGTTCGCGAAGCTCCGCGAGCAGAACAGCGCGGGCCCGACCTTCTCGTTCATGGACGGCCCCATTACGGCGAACAATCCGGCCGGTGTCCACCACGGCCATGGGCGGACGCTCAAGGACGTCTTCCAGCGCTACAAGGGCCAACGCGGCCACGAGCTCCGCTACCAGAACGGCTTCGACTCGCAGGGCCTCCATGTCGAGGTGGAGGTCGAGAAGTCACTCGGGCTCAATTCGAAGCGCGAGATCGAGCGCTACGGCCTCGCCGAGTTCGCGGAGCGCTGCAAGGAGCGCGTCGCGCACTACGCGGGCGTGATGACGCGACAGTCGAAGCGGCTCGGGATGTGGATGGACTGGGGCAACGACTACTTCACGTTCTCGGACACGAATATCGAGTACATCTGGCGCTTCCTCAAGGAGGTTCAGTCGCGCGGCTGGCTCTACAAGGGGCACCGCGCGACGCAGTGGTGTCCCCGCTGCGGCACGTCGCTCTCGAAGCACGAGCAGGCCGGGGAGGAGAACTACGCCGAGCTCGAGCACCCGTCGCTCTTCGTCCGGTTCCCGCTGCGTGACCGCGCGGGCGAATCGCTCGTGATCTGGACGACGACCCCGTGGACGGTGCCTGCGAACGTCGCTGCAGCAGTGAAGCCGGATGCGGAGTACGGCCGAAACGACATCGGCGAGTGGGTCGCGGTCGCCCGGTATCCGGACGAGCATTTCGAGGAGCGCGTCCGCGGCGAGGAGCTCGTCGGGCTCGAGTACGAGGGGCCGTTCGACGACCTGCCGGCGCAGGACGGCGTCGTCCATCGCGTCATTCCGTGGAACGATGTCGCACTCGACGAAGGAACCGGCATCGTCCATATCGCACCGGGTGCGGGGGCCGAGGACTTCGAGCTCTCACGGGTCCACGACCTTCCCGTCCTCACGCCGATCGACGAGTCGGGCCTGATGCTGCCGGAGTACGGCGAGCTCGCGGGTCTGAGCACGAACGACGTCGTCGTGCCGGTGATCGAGGCGCTGCGCGAGCGCGGCCGCCTCGTCGAGGCAACGTCGATCGTCCACCGCTATCCGGTTTGCTGGCGTTGTTCGACGCCGCTCGTCTTCCGCGTCGTCGACGACTGGTTCATCTCGGCCGACGAGATCCGACAGCCGATGCTCGACGGCAACGCGACCGTCGAGTGGACGCCGCCGCAGTACAAGAAGCGGATGGACGATTGGCTGCGGAACATGGGTGACTGGAACATCTCCCGGCGCCGCTACTTCGGCCTGCCACTCCCCTTCTACGAGTGCGAGTGCGGGCATCTCAACCTGATCGGCTCGCGTGCGGAGCTCGAGGAACGTGCCGTCTCGGGTCTCGACCAGCTGCAGGAGCTTCATCGACCGTGGATCGACGCCGTCCGCATCCGCTGCGAGAGCTGTGACGCCGAGGTCGAGCGGATCCCCGAGGTCGGCGACGCCTGGCTCGATGCCGGCATCGTCCATTTCTCCACTCTCGGCTGGCGGAACCCGGAATGGATCCCGCGCGGCTACGCGACCGGGGCGTCCGCGGGCATCTCCGGGGCCGACCTGCCCGACCACGCCTACTGGGAAAAGTGGTTCCCGGCCGACTGGGTGACCGAGATGCGCGAGCAGATCCGGCTGTGGTTCTACTCCCAGGGCTTCATGTCGATCACGCTCGACGGACGGCAGCCGTACGCGCGCGTCCTGACCTACGAGAAGGTCTACGACGAAACCGGCCGAGAGATGCACAAGTCGTGGGGCAACGCGATCGAGCTCGACGACGCCCTCGAGCGGATGGGGGCCGACGTGATGCGCTGGCTCTACTGCAGCCAGCCGCCGAGCCAGCCGCTCCGCTTCGGCTACGGCATGGCGGACGAGGTGAAGCGGCGCTTCCTCACGTTCTGGAACTGCGTCAAGTTCCTCGTCGACTACGCGAACGTACGCGGTTTCCGGCCGGGCTGGTCGGAGCTCGAGCCCGCTGATCTGTCGGCTCCGCTCGATCGCTGGCTCGTCGAGCGGACGAACGCTTTCGTCCGCGCTGCGGAAGCCGGCTACGAGGCCTACGAGACCGTCGCTGTGATGCGCGAGTTCGAGGCATACGTCGACGATCTCTCGAACTGGTACATCCGCCGCTCGCGCCGCCGTTTCTGGGCCGACGACGAGGCGGCGCTGCGGACGCTGTGGTACGCGCTCGTGCAGTCGCTGCGCGTCCTGGCGCCGATCCTTCCCTTCGTCACCGACCATCTGTGGCGCGTGCTCGTTCTCGACGGGCCGGAGTCGGTCCATCTCGCAGGCTGGCCCGAGGTCGCAGAACCGGATCGCACGCTGCTGGCCCAGATCGCCGAGGTGCGGCGCGTGGTGGAACTGGGCCGGCAGGCGCGCTCGACCTCCGGCATCAAGCTGCGGCAGCCGCTGCGGCTGCTCATCGTCGAGGGTGCGAGCCTCGACGGGCACGCCGAAGAGGTTGCCGACGAGCTGCGGGTGAAGAGCATCGAGCTCGGTCCCGTCGAGGCCGTCGAGCTGCGCGTGAAGCCAAACCTTCCCGTGCTCGGCCCGAAGCTCGGCAAGGAGCTCGGGGTGGTGGGCAAGGCGCTCGCCGCCGGCGAGTTCGAGGAGCTCCCCGAGGGACGGTTCCGCGCCGCCGGACACGAGCTCGGGCCGGACGAGGTGCTCGTCGAGAGGGGTGGCCGAGCAGGCTGGGCAGTCGCGTCGGCCGACGGCGTCACCGTCGCGCTCGATCTCGGCCTCGACGACGAGCTGCTGCTCGAGGGCGAGGCGTACGAGCTCATCCACCGCGTCAACACGCTCCGCAAGGAGCAGGGCTTCGAGCTGGCGGACAGGATCGTGCTGACTGCGCCCGAGGCCCAACGCGAGCTCGTCGACCGCCACGGCGACTGGATCGCGAGCGACGTCCTCGCGACCGAGATCCGCGTCTCGGGCGCCGAGCTGAAGCTCGAGAAGAGCTAGGCCGCGGCGCGCTCAGCGCGTCGCAGCTCGACCGGCAGCTTGAAGTTCACGTCCTCGCGCACCGGCGCCTGCTCGCGCACCTCGGCACCGCGGGCCGCGAACCACGCGCAGACCTCTGCGACGAGCCGCTCGGGAGCCGAAGCGCCGGACGTGAGACCGACCGTCTCGCAACCTTCGAGCCACGACTCGTCGATCTCTCGGACGTCGTCGACGAGATGGGCCGGAGTCCCGTCGGCGCGGGCGACGTCGACGAGCCGCTGCGAGTTCGAGGAGTTGGGCGAACCGACGACGAGCAGGAGATCGACCTCGCGCACGAGCTCCTTCGCCGCCCACTGCCTGTTCGAGGTCGCGTAACAGATGTCCTCGCGGGCAGGCCCCTCGATGTGCGGGAACCGGCGCCGCAGCACCGCGACGATCACGTTCGTCTCGTCGACGGAGAGCGTCGTCTGGGTCACGTAGGCGAGCGGCTTGCCCTGCGGGAGCGAGACGCGCTCCGCATCCTCCATCGACTGGACGAGAACGATCGCCTCGGGCGCTTCGCCGAGCGTCCCCTCGACCTCCTCGTGTCCCTCGTGGCCGATGAGGACGATTGCGTAGCCGGCTTCGGCGTACCGTCTCGCCTGCGCGTGCACCTTCGTGACGAGCGGGCAGGTGGCGTCGATCGTCGTCAAAGTCCGGTCCTGCGCCTCCCGGCGCACGGCCGGAGCGATGCCGTGGGCGGAGAACACCACGGTCGCGCCCTCGGGCACGTCGGCGAGCGCATCGACGAAGACTGCGCCACGGCCCCGGAGATCGTCCACGACATGCGAGTTGTGCACGATCTGCTTCCGGACGTAGACCGGTCTGCCGTAGAGCGCGAGCGCGCGCTCGACCGTCTCGACCGCTCGTTCGACTCCCGCGCAGTAGCCTCGCGGGGAGGCGAGGAGAAGGCGTTTCACCACGGCGCGGCCACGATAGCCGGGGAGCGTTAGGGCAGCGTGAGGAATCGCATGACGCGATGCTTCCGGGTTGCAAAGATGGGCCGGACGGCCCATTGTCCGCCCCGCAAACGCGCTCTAGCCTCCCTGTCACTGGGCGATGCGAACCGCGGCGTCTTCGGACGACTCGCGGGGAGCAATCGGGAGAGCCCGCCGCACCGACCCCCCGAGCGGCGGGCTTTTCCATGTCCGGAGTGGATTCGCGTGCCGGCTGGCGGGCCTTCGTACAATCTGAGGCGCCCAGTGAGGATTGCGGACAAGCTTCCGACGGTTCGCGCGCTCGGCCGCGTCGCGGCCGCAGCGATGCTTCTGCGTGCGATCTTGCGGCGTGGGAGCGCGCGTGAGGAGCGGCGTGCCTTCACGACCCAGGAGCTTCAGAGCGTCAGCCGGGTCGCAGACCAGATGGCGCGGAGCGTCGACGTCGAGGGGGTCGCGAGGACGCTGCTCGACGAGCTCGCGGAGCTGTTCGACGTGGCCTTCGTCGCGCTCGCGTTCGTCTCGGACGATCGGCGCGAAGCAGCCGGCTACCTCGCGCGTTCGAACGGGGAGGACGTCGACTGGTGGCGAGACGTGCGCCTCGACCTCGAGCATGAGCCTTCGGGAATCGCCAGCACCGTCTTCGAGGCCTCGGCGCTCGCCGTCTACGACGCCGAGGGGTCGGGCGTCGTCAGCGCACGGCTCGCCGCGGCCGTCGGGGCGAAGAGCGCCGCATTCGTCCCGCTGCTCGTCAAGGAGCGCGTGATTGCGGTGATCTCGGTCGCGACTCTCGAGGAGCACCGGGTCTTCACGAACGAGGACCTGGCCGTGATGCAGACGCTCGCCACGGAGGCGGCCTCCGCCCTCGAGCGGCTGCGAGCGGGCGTCGCGCTCGAAGAGGCCCTGAAGCGAAACGAGGAGCAGCTGGCGCAGCAGTCCGCACTCCTGCGCGCCGCGCATGTCCTCAGCAGCGAGCTCGATCTGGCCGTCGTGCTGCAGCGACTCGCGGATCAGCTCGCCGAGCTCCTCGATGCGGACGCCGCGGACTGCTACCTCCTCGACCGCGACCGCGGGCATTTCCGCTGCGTGGCGGTGCACGGCTTCGCTCGCTCGCTCGTCGGCTTCGAGTTTCCCGCCGCCCACGGCCTGGCCGGAGCAGCCGCCCGTGAGGGCCGGCCGCTGATCGACAGCGCCTACGGCGAGATCGCCTCGCCGGTCCCGCACCCCGCCTACGACGGCTTCACGGATGTGATCGCGGCCCCCATGTTCTGGAGCGACGAGGTGCTCGGCGTCCTGGGCGTCGGCCGGCGCGAGGGGCGCCGCTTCGAGCAACAGGATGCGAACGTCCTGGAGGCGTTCGCCGGTCTCGCGGCGCTCGCGCTGCGCAACGCCGAGATGTTCACGCAGCGCGCGCGCCAGGCCCGGATCCAGCGGGGCTTCTACCGGATCGCATCGGTTCTCGGCCAATCCCTTTCGCGCGCGGCGACGCTCGAGGCGATCGCGCAGGCAGCCGCGGAGGCTCTGGGCGGCAGCTCGGCGGCCGTCCTCGTGCCCTCACGAGGGAGGCTCGAGGCCGTCGGGACGTACGAGCTCCCGGAGGATCTCGAGAGCATCTTCGAAGGGCCTGCAGCCGAACAACAGGGGCCGCTCTTCCGCGCGGCCGCCGACGGGCGCATCCTCGTCTCTTCCTCCATCGCCGACGACGAGCGGTTGCTCCCCGATCTACGGACGACCGCAGCTGCCCACGGCTACCCCTCGCTGATCTCCGTGCCGGTCGACTCGCCCCGCGAGGCGGGCCGGGGGGTCGTCCTCATCTTCTTCGACGAGGAGCGCTCGTTCTCGGACGACGACCTGGAACTCGCGCGGCATCTCGCCGACGCGACGCGCGGCGCGCTCGAGCGCAGTGAGCTGTTCGAGGCCGAGCGTGCGGCGCGCGCTCTCGCCCAGCAGCTGACACGCACCGGCCGGCTGCTCACGAGCGAGCTCGATCCGGCGGCGGTGCTCGACGAGGTGGTCGAGCAGGCGCCCGCGCTCGTCAATGCCGACGCGGGGGCATTCCGGCTACTCGAGGGCGAGGAGCTGGTCGTGACCGCCGCCGGTGGACCCGGAGCGGACGCCGCCCTCGGCTCTCGCAGCCCGGCGGGCGGCTGGTTGTCCGGCGATGTCGTGCAGTCGGGGACGCCGCTTGCGCTCGCGCAGGCCGGCGAAGACGATCGGCTGCGCGGGCTCGACCCGATGCTCCAGGCCGGTCATTCCGCCTTCCTCGGCGTTCCGGTTGGCGGGGCGGATGGGACGACGCTGGGCGTCCTTGCGGTCTACGCCTC
Source organism: Thermoleophilia bacterium (assembly GCA_025929425.1). Lineage (GTDB taxonomy): Bacteria > Actinomycetota > Thermoleophilia > Gaiellales > Gaiellaceae > Palsa-739. The sequence continues at coordinate 16,408 of JAICME010000003.1, forward strand.
CGTCGCTCGCGAGTGGCGTGAGGAGGAGATCGAAGCGCTCCTCGCCGTCGCTGCGAGCACCTCTGCCGCGCTCGCGAACGCCGAGCTCTACCAGCGTGTCGCGCTCGAGCGCGAGCGGTCGGTCGCGATCCTCGCCAACACCGCCGACGGGATTGTCGCCGTCGACCGTGACGGCAAGGTCGTCCTCTGGAACAGCGCCGCCGAGGGGATCACCGGTATTCCCGCCTCGGCCGCGCTCGGCCGCACGCCTGTCGACGTGTTGCAGCGCAGCCTCGAAGCACCTGACGGCGGCGTTCGCGGCGACCGGCTCGTGTCGATCACGCGCGGCCGCGAGGAGGTGTGGCTGTCCGTCACCGAGGCGGTTATGCGGGACCCCCTCGGCGCCGTTGCAGGCCGCATCTTCGCCTTCCGCGACATCTCCGGAGACAGGCTCGTCGAGCAGGTCAAGTCGGACTTCGTGAGCACGGTGTCGCACGAGCTGCGCACGCCGCTCACGTCGATCTACGGCTTCGCGGAGACCCTCCTCCGCCAGGACGTCATGTTCGGTGAGGAGGAGAGGCAGACGTTCCTCCGTTACATCGCCTCCGAGTCGCAGCGGCTGACCGCGATCGTCGACACGCTCCTGAACGTGGCCCGGCTCGACACCGGCGATCTCCAGGTCAACCTCGCCGAGACGGACGTGCGGGACGTCGTCGGCCAGGTGCTCGAGACGGTTTCTGAAACCGACGGCGCTGGGCACCGGTTCGTCGTGGAGCTACCCGACGAGCCGCTGGCGGCGAGAGCCGACCCCGAGAAGCTGCGGCAGGTGTGCTCGATCCTCGTCGACAACGCTCTTCGCTACTCGCCGGACGGCGGGACGGTGACGGTCGGTGCCGAGCGGCACGACGACAGGGTCGAGGTCAGCGTCGAGGACGAGGGGATCGGCATCCCGCTGGCCGACCAGGAGCAGATCTTCCGCAAGTTCTACCGCGGGGCCGACGCAGAGTTGCGGGCGGGCGCCGGCGGGACGGGGCTCGGCCTCTTCATCGCGCGCGGTCTCGTGACCGCGATGGGTGGGCGGATCTGGGTTTCCTCGGAGGAGGGAGAGGGCTCGCGCTTCGCGTTCGAGCTTCCCGCGGCAGTTGCCGCTCAAGCCCCGACGCCCGGTGGACGAGAATGACAAGTGAGATGGATGGGAATACACGGCCGATGCCGGATGGAGGTCAGGTGCGCGTCCTCGTGATCGACGACGAGGCGCCTATCCGCCTGCTTTGCCGCGTGAACCTCGAGGCCGAGGGGATCGAGGTGCTCGAAGCGGCCGACGGCAGGAGCGGGCTCGACCTCGCGCGGGCCGTGCATCCCGACGGCGTGCTGCTCGACGTGATGATGCCCGGTCTCGACGGCTGGCGGGTGGCCGAGGAGCTGCTCGAGGATGCCGAGACGCGTGGCATCCCGATCATCTTCCTCACGGCGCGGGCCGAGTTTCGCGACCGCGCTCGTGGGCTCGACATCGGCGGTGTCGACTACGTGACGAAGCCGTTCAACCCGCTCGAGCTCGCGCCGCTCGTTCGCGACCTGCTCGACCGGATCGACCGTGGCGAGCGCGACGAACTCCGCGGCGAGAAGCTCGCCGAGCTGCGCTCGCTCATCGAATCCGAATAGTCGAGAGCTTCTCCTCGACGGCCTCGCGGATGATCGTGGGGAAGTCGTAGCGCACCGAGAGGCTCCAGTCGGGTTCGACCAGCCGGCCGTACGATTCGAGCTCGTAGTCGGTAGCCGCGACGACGTATGTCCGCTCCGGTTCGAGACGGCTCGCGTCGCCCGCGACGTGAAGGGGCCCACGCGGCACGCCGCGGAGTGAGTGGTCGGTCGTCTGCCGGAAGGCGGGATCGTTTCCCTTCTCGAGCATTCGGGCGACCTGCGCCCCGGTGAGCTCGGTCACTGCCGGGTTCGCGGTCGAGTGGCACGCCTCCCACAGAGCACCGCGACGCAGGGGCCCGGCCGGAAGCGGATAGTCCAGCAAGGCGGCGGAGGTCGCGAGGCCGATCTCGGCGTGCATCCGCTCACGAAGCATCTCGGTGATCCACTGGGCGTCGAGCGGACCGTCGAGCTCAGCGATCACCTCGTCCAGTGAGGCTTCCAGGCTTCGCTCGGCCTCTGCCAGTGCCTCGAGCACGCGCGGATGCGGCGGCACGTCGTCTTCGACCGGGATGACCGACGCGTGGATCTCGTTGTCGATCACGTCGACGCGCCCCAGATGCTCGGCGAACTTGCCGGCCTGAACAATCGTCACGGAGCCGATCCGCTCGCCCTCCGGGAGCAAATTGTGCGAGTGGGCGCCGATGATGAGGTCGACCTCGCCCTGCACGCGCTCGGCGAGCTCCGGGTCGATCGTTGCGACGTCGAGGTTGGGGGCAACTCGCTGGTAGCCGAGGTGTGAGAGGCACACCACGAGCTCGGCTCCGGCGGCGCGGAGTTCGCGGGCGCCGTTGAGCACTTCCTCGACCTCGTCGGTCGGACGGATCCCGTAGTCGATCTCGCTGCCGAGGAAGCTCAGAAAGGGATCAGTGACACCCACGAATCCGACCCCGTCGATCAGCGCAGTAGCCTGCACGCCTTCGACCGGGGCGAGGTTCGCGAGCAGCAGTGGATAGCTCGCGGCCAGCGCCTGAGCGGGGATGACTTGCGGGCCGTAGCGAAGCCAGACCGCGTTTCCGACGACCGAGACCTCGCAGCCCGCGGCCGAGAGGAGGCGGTGCATCGCGACGCCCTTCGTCAGGTTCGAGAGCCGCGTCGTCGTTTCCTCGACGTCGCCGGCATCGACGTAGATCACGCGGTGCGGCGTCTCGGCGCGGATCCGCTCGACCAGTGTGGCGACACGTGCGATTCCCTCGACCCGGCCGTGAATGTCGTTCGTGTGAAGGATCGTGACCCGCACCGTCGGCACGATACGCACGTTCGACGAGCGACCTTACACTGGGCTCTCTCGGGACGTAGCTCAGCCTGGTTAGAGCGCCCGCTTTGGGAGCGGGAGGCCGGCAGTTCGAATCTGCCCGTCCCGATTCCGCAACCGGATCGCGGCCAGCCTCGTTGCCCCGACATGCGCGCACGCGAGCAGGTTGACGGCACGCGGCCCGTCCCAGACGAGGCACTGCTCGAGGAGCAGGCCGGGCACGAGCCGATGCCGCAGCCCGAACGGGAGGAGCCGCGGCTCGAGGATCCCGGCCTGCGCGATCTGTCCTTCCGCGACTGGCGGGCGATCCTCGTCCGTGCCGTCAAGGAGTTTCTCGACGACAACGGGACGATGCTCGCGTCGGCGCTCGCGTACTCGACCTTCTTCGCGATCCCATCGGTGTTGCTCGTGGTGGTCGGCGCCTTCACGCTCATCGCCGGGCCGCACACGATCGACACGTTGATGGCGCACTTCTCCAACGTCGTCCCGAGCCAGGCCACGCACCTCCTCGGCGGGAGCCTGCACCGGCTCGACCAGCATCCGTCGACCGGGCTGACGATGACGATCGTCGGCGCCGTGCTCGCCCTCTGGTCGACGACGGGGGCCATGACGTCGTACATGACCGCTCTCAATCTCGCCTACGAGCGAAAGGACGGCCGGTCCTTCATCCGCAAGCGTGTGATCGCGGTCGAGCTGGTCGCAGTGATCGGTTTCGCGTTCCTGCTCGTGGCCGTGCTCCTCATTTTCGGGCCGCCGGTCGAGCGCTTCGTCGCGGGACACGCCGGACCGGTTTCCGGTGCGGTCGGCTGGATCTGGTGGATCGCGGAGTGGCCGATTCTCGTCGCGGGGCTCCTGACTGCATTCGCGACGCTCCTCTACCTCGGGCCGGACGTCGCGCATCCGCGCTGGCGCTTCGTGACCCCTGGCTCGGTCTTCGCGGCTGTGGTCTGGCTCGCGGCCTCGGGCGCCTTCGCGGTCTACACGTCGATGTTCGGCTCCTACAACAAGACCTGGGGGTCTCTCGCGGCGGTGATCATCATGCTCACCTGGCTCTGGCTCGCGGCGATAGCGCTGCTGCTCGGCGCCGAGATCAACGCCGAGGCCGAGCGGAGCCGGGAGCTGCGCCAAGGGCAGCCGGCCGAGCGCCGGCTCCTGGCGCCGACGCGTTCGAGCTAGGGGTGAACGCTCCGCTCGCCTGCTCGTCGGCCAGGAAGCGCAACAGGTAGGCGGCGAAAGCCCCGAAGAACACGAGCGCTTCCTCGGCCGCCATCGTCACGCCCGCGATCTGCTGGTCGGCGAGCGGGGTCGGGCCCCAGGTTCTCGGCGCATGGACGTAGAAGGGGTAGATCGCGCGGGGGATCAGGGCGAGGAGGAGGCCGAGCGGCGACGAGAGCACGAACGCAGCGAAGAGATACGCGGCCTTCGCTCCCGCCGAGCGCTTGCCGTGCACGACCGGCCACCACACGCAGACTCCGGCGGCGAGGTAGGTCACATGCTCGACGTGCAGGAGCGAGTGCGGGTGCCGAAGCGCCGTGTCGTAGATCCACGGCAGGTGCCACGTGTAGTACACGGCGAGCCACAGCGGTAGTGCGACGAACGGCCGAAAGAGGGGGAAGCCCGAGGCCCGATCGGCGATCCGGGACGGGATCGCGAGCAGAAGAAGCGCGGGAGCCCACTCGGCGAGAACGACGTTCTGCAGCAGGTGCGCCCAGAGGAACGTGTGGTTCGCGAGGGGCTCGAGCTCGGTGGCGAAAGCGGCGAAGACGAGGACGACGCCGAGAGTCCCGGCGACGAGACGTGGCCGCGACACCCGGTTACCCCGAGCCGCGAGCGCGAGCCCTGCCGCCAGTGCCGGCGCAAGCCCGATCGCCTCCGCCGAGGGGTGCATCTCGCTACCGTACCCACCGCTCCGCGGGTGTAGCTCAATGGTAGAGCCCTAGCCTTCCAAGCTAGTTATGCGGGTTCGATTCCCGCCACCCGCTCCTCCTCCGCCGGCGCACCGTGCTTCTCGATCACTTCGTCGAGGAAGCTGCCGATCGTGCTCGCCGGGTGTGCGCCGATGAACCCGATGACCGGCTCGCCGTCGCGGAAGACGGCAACGGTGGGGATGCTCTGGATCCCGTAACGGGCTGCGAGGGCCTGCTCGGTCTCGACGTCGATCTTGGCGAGGGCGAGCTCGCCGTCGCGCTTCGCGACCTCCGACTCGATTGCCGGGCCGAGAGCGCGGCACGGGCCGCACCAAGCGGCCCAGAAGTCGACGACGACCGGCAGCTCGTTGGAGCGCTCGATGACCTCGCTGTCGAACGTCTGGCTGGTGACATCCATCTCTGATTCGTCCTTTCCGTTGTGTGCGCTGAGGTAGTTCAGGGAGTCGGGCCGCCGATGAGGGCGGCGAGGGAGGAGAGCTGGGTTTGAAGCGATCCGCAGACCTGCTCGCAGAGCGCGAACACGCCCTCGTCCGCGATCCCGTAGTAGACGTGGTTTCCGTCCTTGCGGCGGTGGACCATTCCGGCGTCGGCGAGCACGTTCAGGTGCTTCGAGACGTTCTGTTGCCCTGCGCCGAGCTGCTCCGCGATGGCGTTGACGCTCAGCTCGCCGTCCCGGAGCAGGTCGAGCATGCGCACCCGCAGCGGGTCGGCCAGGACGCGGAAGCGCCGGGCGATCAGCTCGGCGAGATCCTCGGGGAGTGGGTGGGGAACGTTCATCGCGTTGGAGTCTAGCAAACTGTATAGTTGTAGAGTAGTGTAGTATCCGGATCGGATGAAAGCGAACCCCAAGGAGACTCCGTGGCTGTAGTCGAAGCGCCTGACGTTCCCGTGCCTGTCGAACACCCCGGGGCCGTCGGCCCGATCGGGCGGCTCGGCCGCTGGGCGGCGGATCACTTCCGGCTCGTCGCACTCTCCTGGGCTGCGGTCGCCCTGGCCCTCGCGGTCTTCGCCCCGAAGGTCGAGACGGCGCTCTCGGGTGCCGGCTGGCAGGCGAACGGCTCGCAGTCGGTCGAGGCGCGCACGCAGATCCAGCAGAACTTCGGCGGCCTCTCCAGCTCGGCGCCGCTCGCCGTAATCCATTCATCGACCCTGCGGACTGGCGATCCTCTCTTCCGCTCGACCGTCGCGAAGACCGAAGCGATCCTCCACTCGGATCCGCGCATCTCGACCGTCGTGCCTCCCCGCCCAGGCTCCTCGATCTCCCGTGATGGGCACACTGCGCTCGTCGTCGCCGGCGCGCGGCGCGATCCGACGGCGATGGTCGCTGCGGCCGACTCGCTCAAGAAGAAGCTGCACGGGCTCTCGACGGACCAGATCTCGGTCAGCCTCACCGGCGCCTCCGGCATGTGGTCCGACTTCAACAGCGCCAACCGGACGGCGATGATGAAGTCCGAGCTGTACTCGTGGCCGGTGACGCTGGCGATCCTTCTCCTGGCGTTCGGCTCGCTCGTCGCCGCCGGATTGCCGCTACTGCTGACGATGCTTGGCCTGCTCGCCTCGGCCGGGCTGCTCGCGCTCCTGACCCACGGCTTCGAGATCTCGATCTGGGCGATGAACTTCGCCCTCATGTTCGCGCTCGCGCTCGGGATCGACTACGCGCTCTTCGTCGTCCACCGTTTCCGAGGCACGTACTTCGGCTCCGGGCAATCGGTGCGCGACGCCGTGGCGATCACCATGGACACCGCAGGAAAGGCCGTGCTCTTCTCTGGCCTGACCGTCTTCGTCTCGCTGTCGGCGGTGATGCTCGTGCCGAGCCCGGCCTTCCGCTCGATGGCGCTCGGGATCATGCTCAGCGTCGCCTTCGTCCTCGCCGCGACGATGACTCTGCTCCCCGCGGTGCTGGCGAAGCTCGGCTCCAGGGTCGACTCGCTCTCGCTGCGCTGGGTGCACTCCGGCGAGCACCGTTCCCCGCGCTTCGCCCGCTGGGGCGAGCGCCTCTGGCGCCGTCCGCACCTCTACGGCCCCGCGGCGACGCTCGTCCTCGTGCTGCTCGCGCTGCCCGTCTTCGGCCTGAAGACCGGGATGCCGTCGATCAAGGTCGTCCCGACGAGCGACGGCTCCCGCATCGGTTACACCCAGGTGCAGCACGCGTTCGGGCGCGGCGCACCGGGCGCGCTCCAGATCGTTGCCCCGCGGCCCGACGCTGTCCAGGTCGTCGCGGTCGCCAAGCGCGACCCCGGCATCGCCCAGGTCTCACCGCCTCGACTCGGCGGCGGCGGCCTCGCGCTCGTCCAGGCGACGCCGACGACGGATCCTTCGAGCGGCGCGACAGGCGCCACCATCGACCGGCTCCGCGCAGCACTCCCGACCCGAGCCCTCGTCGGCGGTGCGGCAGCTGAGAACCATGACCTGGAGAAGGCGCTGGCCGGGAAGACGCCCCTTGTGATCGGCGTCGTTCTCGCCCTCGGCTTCCTGCTTCTGTTCTTCGCTCTCCAGGCACCGCTGATCGCCGCGCTCGGCGTCCTCACCAACCTGCTCGCCGTCGGGGCCGCCTTCGGCATTGGACGGCTGATCTTCCAGAACGGCCACGGCTCCGGACTCCTCGGCTTCGAGCCGCAGGGGTTCATGGACGCGTGGGCACCGGTCTTCTTCTTCGCGATGATCTTCGCCATCTCGATGGACTACACGGTGTTCCTGCTCTCCTCCGCCAAGGAGCACTGGGACAAGAGCCACGACGCCCGCGAAGCAGCCGTCGGAGGGATCGCCCATTCCGGTCGCGTGATCTTCGCGGCAGCGGCGGTGATGGTCGCCGTCTTCTTCACCTTCGCGCTCTCCGGTCCGTTGCCGCCGAAGGAGATGGGCGTCATCCTCGGCCTCGCCGTCCTTCTCGACGCCGCCCTCGTCCGGCTCGTCCTGATCCCGACTCTGCTGCGCGTCTTCGGCCGCTACGCCTGGGCGCTGCCGCGCTGGCTCGACCGAATTCTCCCCGACATCCGGTTCGGGCACGCCTGATGTACGAACTGTGGCAGACCGAATGGTGTCCGGCCTCCCGACGTGTGCGGCAGCGTCTCACGGAGCTGGGGATCGACTACATCACGCGGCAGGTGCCGGTCGACAAGGACGATCGCACACTCCTCCTCGAGCGCACGGGCACCGACACGGTTCCCGTCCTCGCGGTGCCCGGCGTGTCGCCGATCGTCGGCGAGGCGGCGATCCTCGAGTTCCTGTCAACCCATGAAGCCGTTCCCGCCCAGGCGCGCGCCCACCGGCTGAAGGCCGAGAAAGCGCGCCGCCGGTACCTCGAAGAGGAGTGCGAATGTCCACCACAGCCGGCTACACGCTGACGACCACGAGCGCCGTCCCATTCTCGGAGACGGTCGAGCGCGTCCGTGCCGAATTGAAGGAAGAGGGCTTCGGTGTCCTCTGCGAGATCGACGTGCAGTCGACGTTGAGCGCCAAGCTCGGAGCCGAGACGGAGCCCTACCTGATCCTGGGCGCTTGCAACCCACCACTCGCCCACCAGGCGCTCGCCAGCGAGCCCGATCTCGGAACCCTCCTGCCCTGCAACGTCGTCGTCTACGAGCGCGACGGCCGGACGCACATCTCGGCGATCGACGCCGAGCGCATGCTCTCGATCGTGGGCAACGACCGACTCGCTCCGATCGGGGCGCAGGTCCGTGACAGGCTCGCCCGCGTCATCGACCACGCCGCGGCCCAGCCGAGCGGGGCGTTCCGTCCTATCGAATCGAGCCCAGCGCCTGCCTGAGCACGTCACCCTGGGCGGCGTTGAGCTCGATCGGATGCCTGAAGCGAGCGGATTGGTTCCCCTCGTGCATCAGCATCGCGGCGGTCGAGATCGCGCCGGGAACATCGGAGAGATCCCACAAGGCCTGGTAGATCTGCCGGAGCTGCTCGTCTTGCACACGCAGGGACGTGCCATCGGAAAGCCTGAAGTCGATGACGTCCGACGAAGACAAGGTCGGAGTATGCAAAAGCCGGGCGGATGCTGAAGGCGCGGTCGAGCCGCCGGTCGTCACGCTCCGGCCAGCAGGCGCGCCGCGAGCGCGAGCAGCGCCACAGCGAGGAGCCGCTGTATGACGCGACCGCCGAGTCGGAGCGAGACATGAGCGCCGAGTTGCGCGCCTGCGACGACTCCTGCCGACAGGGCTACGGTGCGGCGGAAGCCGTGGTGGTGGAAGCTGCCGAGCACGAGGTGGGTGGCGGTACCGGTTCCGGCCATGATCGCCAGCACGAAGTGCGAGGTCGCCGTGGCGATGTGCGTTGGAAAGCCGAAGGCGCGCACAAGTAGCGGGACGTGGATCACCCCTCCGCCGATGCCGAGGAAGCTGGAGAGAAATCCGACTCCGAGGCTGAACAGCGCGCCGCGTCGAAGCGGGACGGCGTACTCGTAGGTCTCGCCCTGCCGATCGGTCAGCACGCGTTGTTCGAGATGCCCGCGCGCTCGGCGTAGCGGCCAGCGCTCTCCCGCGATCAGCCAGACGGCCAGCGCAGCGAGGACGGCACCCATGATCGCGTTGAAGGCTTGGCGGGAGATATCGCCGACGAGGAGGGCGCCGCCGATTGCACCCGGGATCGTGGCGAGTGCGAAGACGATCCCGCTGCGGTAGTCGATTCGGCGCTGGCGCGCATAGGCGACGCTGCCGCTGGCTGCATTGAAGAAGACGGCCGTCAGGCTGATCGCGGTCAGCGTCTGCGCCGACTCATGCGGGTAGAGGAGAAGCAGGATCGGCGTGAGGATGAAACCGCCGCCTGCGCCGATCACGGTGCCGAACGCGCCCACGCCGAACCCGATCAGGACGAGCAGAGCCGCCGTCTCGGTTGTAAACGCCACCGGCGCTGACGCTATCGAGTCGTTGCGAGGAACCGTCGGTTCAGCGGGCGGGCGAGACGCTGCCCAGGCCCTGGGCTACCTCTTGACCTGGCAGAACCGCGCCGCGAACGTGCCGTTATAGCCGTAGATCTTGCCGTCGCCGTAGACCCGCGTCGGGAGCATGAAGCGGCCCTTCCAGACGCCCCGCGGATACGAGTTCACGCTCTCGAAGACGAGCTTTGCGCCGTGTTTGAGCCCGGCAACGTGCGTCGGCACGCTTCGATTCCGGTAGACCGTGAGAAATGCGACCTGGGGCCGCGCCATCGGGCGTGTGATGTGGACGCGAGGCCTGTCGGTGACGTGGATCTGGATCAGGTGGCCCGGAACCTGGACCGCTTGGGGCAGCGTCCGGCAGGCGAACTTCTTGCGCCGGAACAGATAGAGCGTCAGCGTGTTCCACCGGCGGCTCCAGACGATCGCAGCCGACCGCGTGATGTACGGGTGCCCCGCGACGATGCCTCGGCCCGAGGTGACCGCGAGGCTCACTCCGACCCGCTCCCGAGGGAACGCGCGGCCGATCCTGGCGGCGGCCGGTGCCGCGACGGCCAGCGTCAGAACGACGACGGCCAGCACGAGTCGCCGCAGGCGGCGGTGGGGAGCCCGTGGGCTCCCCACCGCGTTGCTCGGATGTTTCTCAACAGACCTGCGCAACGACGTTTCCTGTGCCGGCGTGTCCCGGGTTCGGCGCGTAGCCCGGGTTCGTCTGGACGACGACGACGTGTGGCGTCGTGCCGCTGATCTGCGAGCCGCTCTTCGTGGCCGAATCGGTCGAGATCACGCCCATGTACGCGGGCAGCGGGCCGGCCGGGGGCGGCGCGCTGTTACCGGGATCGGTCGTCCAGGTGGCCCCGCAGGTCGGGCTGGCCGGGCTCTTCGCATAGCCCTTGAACGCCGCCGGCGCGGCGCCGTCGGTGAGGACGTTCTGGCCCGCCCACTGGGCGCCCCAGAAGGTCACCGGGTTGCCGATGCCGCTCGATCCGTCGCCGACGACGAACGACCCACCACCGGGGGCGAACGCGAAGACGAGCACGGTGCACGGCTTCGTCGTGTCGGCGCTGCTGCCTCCTTCGTCGTCGACGTGGACGTTCACGTCGAAGTACCCGGTCGACGCATAGGTGTGCGCGCCGGCGATGCTGTAGTTACCGCCGCCACCGCTCAACGTCCCACTCGACGTCGAGCCGTCTCCCCAGTCGATCGTGGCCGTGAAGTCACTGAGCGGGGCCCCGGGGTTGCCGTCCTGGAGCGCGGCCACCGTTCCGTTGAACGCCTGCAGCGAGACGGGTGGAGTTGCGCAGCTGAGAGTCAACGGCGCGTCGACCACCGGCACCGAGAAGGAGAGCGTCGTGGAAAGGCCGGTCGGGTCGGTGACGACGACCGTGCCGGTGTGCGTGCCCTCCTCGGCAAAGGTGTGCTGCGGGCTCTGCCCGGTCGCCGTGCCGCCGTCGTCGAAGCTCCAGGCGAACGTGAGGCCGCTCGTGCCGCACGGGCTGAGGCTTCCGCCCGGCCCGGTTCCCGTGACGTTCAGCTGAACCGGGTTGCCCTCGGTTCCCGTCGGGATCGTGTCCATCGCGACAGTGGGTGCCGTTTCGTTCGGCAAGAGGGTGCCCAGGTCGACGTTCTGGGCGGGTGCACCGAGCGTGATCGTGTTGAACGTCACCGGCGGCGTGTCGAACAGGTTCGGGAAACCGAACGGCCCGACGGTGAAGAGGTGGACGTCGGGTGCCAACGGGACTCGCAGGAACGCATCGCCCTGGACGCTGGCGCCGAACCCCTCCGTGAGCGAGCCGTTGACGTGACTGGACTCGTCTCCCATGGCGTAGTTCACGGGCTGGCCGGCAGGGACGGTGCACGGGAGCGGCGCGGACTCGTCCAGCGTCTGTGGGGTCGAGGTGAACGTGAGGTCCGTGGGCGTCTTGACGTCGGTACCGCCGGCAGTGAGCGTGCGGTGGGACGTGACGCCGTCGCCCGTGATGCTCGCGGAGGTCGTGATGTCGGCATTGAAGCTCACCTGCAGGTAGGCGACCCCGATGTCGATCGGCGTGAAGTCGAAGAGCGTGATGCTCTTCGTGTCGGAGCAGCTGTCCGAGGTCAGGGGCAGCCCGCAGTTCGCAATCACGTCGCCCTCGGTCTTGTCGTAGGTGAGGTCGAAGCCGAACACGTTGAGATCGCCGCTCAGCGTGTAGTCCACCCCGAGCGATTGCGAGTCACGGGTGAAGGTGTTGGACAGGTCGAGAGTGCTCCCCTGCCGGAGGTTCGTGTCGGTGAAGGTCAGGTCGTTGTGCGTCCCGGCGTTGGCGCTCGTCTTCACGTCGAGAGCGATCCCGCCGTGGATATCGGTGTCGATATTGAGCGGATCGCCGACGACGATGTGACAGCACGAGAACGGCTCGTCGAAGATGTTCGTCGTCGAGTTCCCGCTGAGCGGGAAGTTGAGCGTCTTCGTGACTGTCGCCCCGAAGGCCGCTCCCGTCGACAGGATGACTGCGGCGACGGCCGCGCCGAGCGCGACCGCGATTCGTGCTCCAAGCATGCGTCCACCCCTTCGGTCGACCTTGGACGCCGCAGTCCAGTTGTGGTCAGCCGACCGTAGAGCGCAGCCCGCGAGGCCGTCAATCCTTCATTCGAGGGAAACGTCCTCTCGCCCGAGGACGGCGTTGATGACGAGCGCGTCGGCGAGCGCTCTACTGAGGCGGGCCGCTCGCCGGCGTGATGGTGCCGCTCTGGGCCGTCCCGGTCGCATCGTTCCAGCCGATCGAGACAGCGGTTCCGACCGCGAGCGAGAAGAGGGCCTGGCGCATGTCCGCCATCGACGAGATCGGTGCGCCGTTCAGGGAGGTGATGACGTCGCCGGCGACGAGGCCCGCGGCGTCGGCCGGGAGGTTCGGCAGCACCTGCTGGATCTGCGTGCCGCCCGAGACGTCCTTGAGGACGACGCCGAGGAATGCGGTCGGCCCGACGTGGATCGCCGCGCTCGACTTCCCCTTCATGATCATTCGCGCGTAGAGCAGCGCCTGTCTGATCGGGATTGCGAAGCCGCGAGCCACACCGACGGTCGATCCGGCCGTGACCATTCCGATCGCGCGATTGTGCAGGTCCTCGAGCGGTCCGCCCGAGTCGCCGGGCTCGACCGCCGTGTTCGTCGCGATCACGTTGTGCAGCGTCTCGGAATCCCCGCTGATGTCCCTCGCGACGATCTTCCGGTGCAGAGCGGTGACCCGGCCGGGCGCCGCCTTCGGCGCTCCGCCGCGCCCCTGCGCGTTCCCACGCGCGATGACCTGCTGCCCGACCTGCAGCTTCAGGTAGCCGCCGAGCCTGATCGTCTGCAGATGCGAGGCGTTCGCCAGCTGCAGGACGGCGATGTCGTGCGACACCGAATAGCCGACGACCGTGGCGTTGTACGAGCGATGGGTCGTGACGTCGACGACCTTGAACTTCGTCGCGCCGCGAATGACGTGATTGTTCGTGAGCACCTCGCCCGTGCGCGAGATGAGCATCCCCGTGCCGGCAGCTGCGGCCCCGTCCTCGTAGCCGAGCGTGGTGTAGATGTCGACGATGCCCCTGTTGGCGCTCGTCGTGGGGGCCGTGCGGGTAGTGTGCCCGGCCGCGCCGGCCGGAGAGGCGGCTACGGCCGACGCGAGCGTCGCCAGGACGGCGAGCAGAAGGCGTCGCGTTACGCCGGGCACGGGGACATCAGAGCAAGCATCGATGAGTTGGGTCTAAGCGATCTGAAAGCGCGCTGTAAGCGTCGTTCGGGGAGTGCATCGGCAGCCCTCCCCTCCGACCTTGAATGTGAAGCAGTAGCGTCCCGCCCGTGTCGGAAGAAGGGCGGCAAGGGGACGAGACGCCGAAGGAGCGGGCCGACCGCGAGCTGATCGAGCTGCTGAACGAGCTGCGGGTCGTTCTGCCGGGGGTCTCCGTCCTGCTCGCCTTCCTCCTAGCTGTCCCGTTCGCGAAGGGCTGGTCGCGGGTCACGGAGCTCCAGCGCGACGAGTTCGTTGTCGCATTCCTCGCGACGGCCGTTTCGGTCGCCCTCCTGACAGCGCCGAGCTCCTACCACCGGCTTCGCTTCCGTCACGGCGACAAGGAGCACATGGTCCGTATAGGGAACCGGCTGTCGATCGCGGGGATCGCCGCCTCCGCCGTCTCGCTCGAGGCGGTCGTGCTGCTCGTGATGGACTATGTGCTCTCGCTCGAAGCGGCGATCGCGGCCGCCGTCTCGCTGTTCGGGGTGGTAGCGCTGCTCTGGTACGGACTGCCGCTCGCGGCTGCGCTCAGAGATCGACGCGCTCGATGACGACGTCCTCGCTCGGACGGTCGCCTGCCCCGGTCTGCACTTGCGAGATCGTGTCGACCACGTCCATGCCGCTCGTGACCCGACCGAAGACGGTGTGCTTGCCGTCGAGCCACGGGCACGCGTCGGCGGTCACGATGAAGAACTGGCTGCCGTTGGTGTTCGGGCCCGCGTTTGCCATCGCGAGCGCGCCGCGCGCGACCGGATGGTCGTTGAACTCGTCCTCGAACTGGTAGCCGGGGCCGCCCGTGCCGGTTCCGGTCGGGTCGCCGCCCTGGATCATGAAGTCCGGGATGACGCGATGGAAGACGACGCCGTCGTAGAAGCCGTCCGCGGCGAGCTTGCGGAAGTTCTCGACCGTCTTCGGTGCGTCGCCGTCGTGCAGCTCGAGCTCGATGGGCCCGTGGTTCGTGTGAAGGGTCGCTGTGCTCATCGCGGCGGAACGCTATCTGCCAAGGGCTCGAGCGCGCCTGCCGTAGGTTCGAGCGATCCATCCTCGAGGCCCGTGACCACCTCGCGCAGGAGCGCGTGGGCGGCATCGACGTCGTCGGCCGAAAGGACGGTCGTCACTCCGGCGAGGTGCTCGCCGCGACGTTCCTCCCAGAGCTCGAGCACGACGGTGTCGAGTTCGCGGCGCGGGATGTAGGAGTCCTCGGCGATGCCGACGCGAACCCTGACGACGCGGCCGTCCTGTAGCGTCGCGTTCTGTTCGAGCGGTTCTCCGCGCAGGGACATCGCTTGGCATTCTGCCGGAGTGAGCCGGGGCACGAAACCGCAAAGGGGTAGGACCCATGGCGTGTGAATTTGTGCCGAACGGACTATGGCGCTCGTCCGGGCCGTCCGCGAAGGTGTCGGCGTGAACCGGGCGAGGCTGCTCACTCTCGCCGTCGTCGTGGCTGCGCTCGTCGCCATCGGGCTCCTCGCCTCCTCGGCGCTCGCAAGAAACAACTCCGCGCGGAGCCTGCCGACGCTGAACCAGCAGGTCTTCGCCGCCATCAACAAGCTCCGCACCTCGCATGGTCTCGTTGCGCTGAAGGAGTCGAAGGCGCTCGACAGGTCCGCGCTCGCTCACTCGCTCCAGATGGGCCAGAAGAGCTTCTTCGGCCACAACTCGGCCAATGGGGAGCCGTTCTATGTGCGCATCAAGCGCTACTACCACCCGACGGGCTACGCGCACTGGGCGGTGGGGGAGAACCTGCTCTGGGACGCTCCGTCCGTCTCCGCCGCGCACGCCTTGCAGCAGTGGATCAAGAGCCCGCCGCACCTCGAGAACCTCGAGACGGCGAAGTGGCGCGACCTCGGCGTCTCAGCGGTCACCGTCGCGAGGGCGGGCGGCCCTTACGGCGGGCAGCGCGTCACGATCATCACGACCGACTTCGGCGCCCGGACCGGGTAGTTCGCCCTCCGGCGGTTGCGGTGGAGGCCGGCGTCGCAGCGCGTAGAGCCCGGCGGCGGCTGGGCCGAGCGGCAGCCAGAGGTTGAAGACGCGGTAGGCGAATACTGCGAGGACGGCGGCCGGCAGCCCGTAGCCGACCCAGGTGAGCGCGAAGGGCAGCAGAGCCTCGACCGCCCCCGCGCCGGCGAGCGGAAGCGTCCGGCGCGTCAACGCGTATCCCGTCGCGTAGCCGACGACGACGGCCTCGACCGAGGGCGTGTGCCGTTCGAACGCTGCGAGGCAGACCCAGAGGACGAATACCTCCCCGGCCCAGTAGACCGCCATCCCGCTGAAGGCGGCCGCCCCGTGGCGACGTGGGGAGGCGACGATCTGCCCGACGACCGCGATCGCCTCGAGCGGCGGGCCGAGGATTCGCTTGAGCAGGCGCCCTCGGCAAATCCAGTGGCGATACCGAACCGCGAGAAGGGCGAGCGCGGTCCCGGCGGGGACGCCGATCGTCCACGAGAGCAAGACCGCACGCTGGGCATCGTCGTGCTGGACGAGCAGGAGGATTGCGCAGGCGCAGGCGCCCACCGAGAGGACGGCGTACTCCAGCGAGCCGAGACCGAGCACACGCACCCGTGCCTCGTCCGGTGGGACGCCCAGATCCTGGAGCGCCTCGATGTCGACTGCGAAGCCGCCGCGAGGAATGAACATCCCGAAGCCAGCGGCGACGATCGCGCCCGCGCGTAGTGCGCCGAGTCGGACGCCGCGACCGACGTGCGCGACCTCCCGGTAGGCGAACGTGTAGCCGATGTGGGCCGCGACGGCGCCCACGATCGCGAACGGGAACCAGTACCAGTGCGCGTGCCGGATGTGGGAGGCGACCGCTACGTAACCCGCCGCCCCCGCGACGAGGATCGCCGCGATCAGCGAAAGCGCTCCCGCGACGATCATCAGCATCACGACGTGGTGCGCCTCGTGCTCGCGGTGGTGCGCGAGCAGGATTCCGAGCGGTCCCCGGCGCGTCATCGTCCGCTTCTACCCACGGCATCCACGAGAGATGCGCCCGGGAGGATTCGAACCTCCGACCCGCGGATTAGAAGTCCGCCGCTCTGTCCACTGAGCTACGGGCGCGCGGTGACAAGAGTAGAGCGCTCGGCGGCGCGGGTAGGGTCTCCGCCGATGGCGGATGCGCTCGAACAGCTGAAGGAGCGGCTGGCCGAGATCACCGATCTCGGCAAGGTCGGACGTCTTCTCTCGTGGGATCAGCAGACGATGATGCCGCTCGCCGGCACCGGGCACCGGGCCGACCAGATGGCCACGGTGTACCGCCTCGCGCACGAACGGTTCACCGCTCCCGCCGTCGGGCGGCTGCTCGAAGAGCTGCGGCCGTTGGAGGAGTCGCTCGACCCGGACTCCGACGACGCGGCCCTGATCGGCGTCGTGCGCCGCGACTACGAGAAGGCGGTGAATGTGCCGTCCTCGCTGCGGGCGGCGATGACGAGGGCCGCTGCCGAGGCGCGGCCGGTGTGGGTGAAGGCCAAGGCGGAGTCGGACTTCGCGTCGTTCCTGCCGTCGCTCGAGCGGATCGTGGAACTGAAGCTCGAGTACGTGGACTGCGTCGCCGACGGCGCCGCCGAGCGGTACGACGTCCTGCTCGACGATTACGAGCCGCAGACGACGACCGCCGAGGTGCGGACGCTCTTCGAGGAGCTGAAACCGCCGCTCGTCGAGCTCATCGCCGAGCTGCGGCAGCGCGACGTCGACGACTCCTTCCTCCACGCGGACTTCCCACCCGAGCGTCAGCGCGGGCTCGCGCACGAGGTGATCGATCTGTTCGGCCATCGGCCGGACAGCTGGCGGATCGATCCGACCGAGCATCCCTTCGCCTCCGGTCCCGGGCGCGACGACATCCGGATCACCACGAACTACCACCCGGACTCGCTCGAGTCCCTCTTCTCGACCATGCACGAGTACGGTCACGGCCTCTACAACCACCAGCTGCCGCAGCACCTCGAGCGACTGCCGACCGGCCAGTCGTGCTCGCTCGGCATCCACGAGTCCCAGAGCCGCCTCTGGGAGAACCTCGTCGGCCGCAGCCTCCCGTTCTGGCGGTTCTTCTATCCGCGCCTGCAGGTGACGTACCCGGAGGTGTTCGCGCGCGTCGACCTCGAGCGCTTCCATGCCGGAATCCGCACGGCCAAGCCGGGGCTGATCCGGATCCAGGCCGACGAGGTGACCTACGGGATGCACGTCATGCTCCGCTTCGAGCTCGAGCAGGACATCGTCGAGGGCCGCGTGGCGCTCCGCGACCTTCCGCAGCGCTGGAACGAGAAGATGTGGGACTACCTCGGCGTCGAGGTGCCCGACGACGGGCACGGCGTCCTCCAGGACGTGCACTGGTCCGGCGGCTCGATCGGGTACTTCTCGACCTATCTGATCGGAACCGTCGCATCGGTTCAGATCTGGGAGGCGGCCTGCCGTGACGTCCCGGACCTCGAGGATCAGGTCGGCCGCGGCGAGTTCGCGCCGCTGCGCGAGTGGCTCGGCGAGCACGTCCATGCGCTCGGCCGCAAGTTCTCGCCGCAGGAGACGTTGCGCCGCGCGACCGGGTCGTCACTTGCGGCGCAGCCCTACCTCGACTACCTCCGCAGCACCTACGCATAGGTCCCGGCGCGCCGGGTAGGCGCTCGGGAGTGAAACCTAAGGAGGGGTCTGCATGGCAGACGTGTTGAAGAACAAGAAGGTCGCAATCCTCGCCGCTGACATGTTCGAGCGGGTCGAGCTCGAGGAGCCGCGGAAGGCGCTCGAAGACGCGGGCGCAGACGTCGAGATCGTCTCGATCTCCGGCGGCGAGATCCAGGGCTTCGACCACTTCGATCCGGCGAACACGGTGAAGGTCGACCGCACGGTGGAAGAAGCGTCACCCGACGACTACGACGCGCTCCTCGTTCCCGGCGGCGTTGGCAATCCGGATCAGTTGCGGGGCGACGAGAACGCGGTCTCGTTCGTTCGCGCGTTCCACGACGCCGGCAAGCCGATGGCAGTCATCTGCCACGGCCCGTGGGTGCTCGTCGAGTCGGGGGCGGTGCGTGGAAAGCGCCTCACCTCGTGGCCGACTCTCGAAACCGACATCCGCAACGCGGGTGGCGACTGGGTGGACGAGGAGGTCGTCGTCTCCGGCAATCTCGTCACGAGTCGGAAGCCGGATGACATTCCGGCGTTCAACCGCGAGATGCTGCGGATCTTCTCGGGGGAGCGCGTGCCGGCCTGAGGGTCAGCATGGCGGGGCCGCCACGCGCGGCCCCGCCACCGCGTGAACGAGGGAGGGCGACAGTTCTGCTTAGGTCAGCCGCATGACCAGACGGGCGCGGCGCGTGCGCCTTGCACACGTGCCCTCACGGGGTTTGCACACGCCGCGCGAGACCGCCTAGTCCGTCCAGATCGAAGAGATCGGCGCCGCGACGATCCGGTCGCTGAGCTGATAGACGCGCGGGGTCGAGCAGAAAACCACGCCGGCGATGAAGCGATCGCCCAGCTGTTCTCGCAACCAGATCAGGTGCTTCGCCTCATCCGCGTCTGGGGCGGCGCCCGCCTTCACTTCGATCCCGATCACCCTGTCGCCGCCCAGTTCGAGAACGATGTCGACCTCGTGACGTCCGGCTTCCGTTCGGAGGTGGTAGCGACGGATGCGGTGAGGGGAGATTGCAACCTCCGGCCGTAGCTGTGCGGTCACGAACGTGTCGATCATCCGTCCCAGCAGGTTCCCGTCCCGGATGACTCCCGGCGCGTCGAGCCGAAGCAGATGCGCGGCCAGCGCTGGATCGACGACGTAGCGCTTCGGCCCGTGGGTTAGCCGGCTCAGGCGATTCGTCATCCACGCTGGCACCTGCTCGAGGACCAAGAGCCGCTCCAGGAGTTCCTCGTACACGACCGCCGTTTTCTGCTGCACCCGAGCCGCGTCGAAGATGGTCTTGTGCTCGGTGACGCCGGCCGAGTTCAAGGCGTACGCCTCGAAGTAGCGCCGGAGCCGTACCGGGTCGCGCTTCCTCGTCTTCGAGTCCTCGACCTGCTCGACGTCGTGGGTCACCAGGTCATCTACATAGCTGTCGAACCAGGTGGCCCGAGTGAGCGGATCGCGTAGAGCGAGCGCCGGGTAGGGGAAGCCCCCGGTAAGCAGGAGATCAACGTAGTCCCGTAGATCGAGCGCTTTGCTTGGCGCCGCGAGAGGCACTCCTTCGATGAGCTTGTCGATCACGCTCTTGCTGCTCGTGAGGCCGCGAAGCTCTCGCACTGTCATCGGGAAGATCGGGACTCGCTGGAGGCGGCCGGTGCCTGGCCACGGCGTGTTCTCCACCTCCGCGCGCACCGAGCCGGTCAGGAAGTAGCGCGACGGTCGCGGGTCGTCGTTCACCCGCTGGGCGACTGCGCGTAGTACGTCCGGGACTTCCTGCCACTCGTCAAGGAGCACCGGCTCCTCCAAGCCCTCGAGGGCGGCGCTTGCATCGGCCTTGAAGGCCGCGGCCTCGCCGGCGACGTTCAGACGAACGGTCGTCGCCGCGCGCCGCTCGACCGTCCGTGTCTTGCCGACGGCTCTTGGCCCGACGACCATAAAGGCCGAGAGCTCACTCGCCAGCCGCGACAGATGAGGCTCGATCAGGCGGTCGTGGTAGGAGGGAGTCGCAGGCATCAAGGAAATAATACCCGTTTCACGCACCGAATAGTACACGTTTCACGCAGGGAATACTACCCTCCTCACACACGGAATAGCACCTGTCTCACGCAGGCGAGGGATTGCTTCTGGAAGAAGATCGGCGGCCTGTGCCGCGTTCCGGGAATGGAACGGTCTGGGACGCCGGTGATGCCAACTATAGGTTCTGCGCCCCAAAACCTACATTTGGACGGCAACAACCTATAGCTGGGCTGACCGCGCAGAACGTATGCCTTTTCAGCAGTCGGGCGCGCAGAACGAACACTTTCTCGGCGCTTGCCCGCTCTACACCTTCTTCGTCTACGGCTGCCTACGCGCCCTGGTCTGCTGCCTTCCACCTGACGCTCTTGTTGCCGTGGCCGGTGTTCGTCTTCTCGACGAGCTCGAGCCGGCGGAGGCGCTGGAGGCGAGCCCCGGTCTTCCGGGTCGTCCAGCCGATCTCCTCTGCGATCTCCGCACGGCTCGCTGGCCGCTTGAACTGCCTGATCGCGTCAAGGAGTTCCTGATCGGTCGCGTCTCGCCGCTCGCGGCGCGCGATGCGGGCGGAACGGAGATAGTCGATCCCGGCGCGCTCGACACTCCACCTCGCGTCCGCTTGGCGCGCGCGCTCGAGCAGCGCCGGCTCCTGGTCGCGTGCGCCAAGCCGCCAGGCGACGAGCTCGCGGGTCTGCTCGCTGACTGTCATCCCCATCCGCTTCGCCGCGCGCGTGAGCGCTCCCGCAGGAGCAAGGTTCAGGCGGCCTTTCTTCATCCGCTGGTACGCACGCTGGGTGAGCTTCTCGCCGGGGTGGCTCAGCTCGTGCTCCTCGAGCGCCGTCAAGAGCGAGTCGATGCAGCGCTCGCAAGTCCACGTCCCACCCGGTTGCTGCGGCAACTGAGGCGGCTGCGGCGGCGGCTCGAGACCCGCCTCCTCGACTACACGGGCCCAGCCGTGGGCCCACTCGATCCGCTCCGAGCTCGGATAGTCGTCCCAGACCCGTCGTCCGTGGAGCCACGAGCGCCTCTGCTCCTCGATGAGCCGGTCGAGCTCCCGGTCGTACTCGGCGGGTCGGAGTGTGCGCACCTCGAGGCGTTTCGCCACCGCTCGGACAGCCGCGGCCGCCTCCTCGAGCGTGAACGGCATCCGCTCGCGGCGTGTGATGACGACCAGGTTCATCTGGAAGTCGCGGCCAGTGAGATGAGAGACCTCGACGATCCGCCGCCAGGGCTGCTTGAAGAAGCGGATGATCTGATCGGCGCGCGGACTCTCCGGGTAGGGCGAGCCGGCGCGCGCCGCGTCGTACGCGCGGGTGGTTGTCCGCAGCGGGTCGCTGCCAGCCGCGCTCGCGGCCGCGGTCGTGATCTCACGGACGATCGTGAGGAGTTCGACCGGCTCGTAGCGCGGCGCGTAGCGGCCGCCGCGGCGCCGCGGGCCAGCGGCTCTTGTCGTCGACTCTGTCTTTCTGCTCACGACGGACGATCCTGGCAGCTTCGACTGCTGTTGTTGTTGCGGTCACAGTCGTTGCCGTCGACCCGCTGGCGACCGTGATGATCATCATCCCGTCGACGCTGACGACGACGCCGAAGAAGCCGACGTCGACGATGGTGCCGACATCCGTGATGAAGATGAAGAAGAAGCCGCGGCCGACGTCCGCTGTCGGACTCGCTGGGTAGCGTCCCGCGGGTGCCAAGACCACGCGGGCGCCGGCCGGGGGAGCAGACGAAGGCGGAGACCCGGATCGCCCAGTGGCGGGTGAAGCGCGGAATGACCCAGCAGACCGCGGCCGATCTCGTCGGGCTCAGCTTGAACGGCTACTGGAAGTACGAGCGAGGACGTCTCTTCAACCCGAGCATCCGCCAGCTCGCGAACCTGGCCATCATCTTCGGCTGCCGGATCGAGGACTTGATCGAAGACGACTGGCGGGAAGGCGTCTGGAGCTTCAGCAACCCGCGGCCGCCAGACCCGACGCTGTTCTGGCGCAACGCGGATGGCTAACTAGAGCGTCAAGCGTCGACGAGACGCCAGAGACTCGAGATGGTCTCCGCCCAGATTTGGCCGGCTTCCTCCTGGCTGACCTGCGGCTCGCGCAAGAGAATCAGCTCGTACTTGCCGGCCTTGTCGGCGGTGAAGAGGTTCAGGTGGAGACCTGGCGCGACCTCGCCCTGAGCAAGGAACGCGGGATGGTCAGTCGGCTCCAGCTGCCACTGACTGGCGACTGCCGCCTGCAGATGCTCAGCATCGTGCGTGGAGTCGAACAGGAGCGTTCTCCCGTACCGGCGAGCATCGAAGAACCCATCAACAGGGTCGAACGGAACATCCACCCGACGAGCGTGGCGACCGGCGCTGAGCTGTGCCGGCTTTTCGTCAGCGTCCCCGGCACATACGCATGTGCGCCTCATACTGGGCTCGCAACATTTCGGCTTGTTGCTCGCGGTTGCGGCCACCTCCACTGCCCCTGAACTTCCCGTCGTCGCTGTAGTGCCGGATTCGATTCCAGAGGTCTTCGCCGCGCCTGCAACCAGGACTGTGGGCCGTGCACTTCACCGGCCTCGTATCGGCAGGCTTCGCCGTGAACTGAATCTCGATGGTGATCCATCCGCCGCACCTCCTACCATTTGCTCTTACTGGGAGTGGGATCAAGAGCGAGTTGAGGAGGGCTAGGCAGACAGCGGAGCGCGGGCGTTCTCCAGATCGTCCGTTTCGCTCACGGTAAGAGCAAACACGCTGCCTAGCGTCGGTGGGAGATGGCGAAGAAGGGAACAAAGCGGAGCCAGCTTCCGGCATCCCTGCCGGGGGCGACAAGTTTCTCGGATGATCGGGCCGAGCTAGACCCGGTTGCCGTTATCCGTCTCCTGAAGCAGCAGAAGCGCCTCTGCGACCGCCTCGTTCAGGTGACGACGATCCGCGCTCAGGGCGTTGGACGGCAGCGGGGCCAGGGGAGCTGGGCCCTCGCGTATATCGCCTTCGTCGCCAGCCGCAAGTACGCGGACATCGAGCCCTGGTGGACGGTTGCCGCGGCGAACCCGCAGCTCTGGCGGGAGTGCGGCTTCAAGGGTGGCCGGCCGCCGTACTCGACCGTCTACGAGCGCTTCACCGAGCTCGAGCAGTTCGCCTGGGAGTTCCAGACGACCGTGGGAGAGCTCGTGCAGCAGGCCCGGAGGGCATCAGGCGGGCTAGTTGGTCGAGACGTTCACGTGGATAGCTGCGAGGAGGAGACACACGCGCGGCTCGTGCACGACTGCCAGCCTGGCGAGCAGTGCCGGCGCGAAGCCGAGCTCCTGAAGCGGAAGCGCCAGCGCACCAGTGCTGGCCGGCAAGCGCCGATCTCGCCGCCGCTGTATCCGGACAGGGACACGTGCAAGCACGCGGGCGAGGAACGCGGCAAGCTCGCCTCCGAGCCGCCGCTCGAGGCGGAGCCGAAGGTCGCGGGGCTGGCGGAGCAGATCAGGACGGAGAAGCGCGGCCGGGCTGAGGTGCAGCGGCTCCGGATCAACGGCTGCTGGTATCGGAGCCTGGACACGGAGGCGGGCATCCGCTGCTACGGCGGCAAGCAGAAGCGGAGCTTCAAGTTTTGGCACGGCTACTACAACACGAAGGCGATCGACCACTACACGGCTGCGCCCCTCTCGATCGTGATCTCGAGCGCCTCGACGCAGGAGTGCCACATCTACCCGGTGCTGCTCGACCGCGTGCTCTCGACGGTCGGCGGGACGGTGCGCAGCGTCGTCGCCGACAAGGGCTTCTCCGTCGAGAGCGTCTACCAGGAGAACACGAGCCGCGGCATCTTCACGGTGATGCCGTTCCGGCGCGGATCGCACAAGACGCGCCCCGAGTACGCGACGAGCGAGTACGACGCACACGGCGTTCCCCGCTGCAAGCACTGCGGCGAGGAAGGCGTGTTTGTCAGCTTCACGTTGAAGCCGAAGCCGCGACTCTTGTACCGCTGCTCGATCAACTGTCCCGCCTCCGCCGGGAAGAGGCAGTCGATCAACTGCGAGCGCAAGTGGCGCTTCCTCCTGCCCCTCTGGCGGACGACCGAGCTCTACCACGCACTCCGCGCCTCGCACGGATCGTACGAGCGGGTGCACGGCTTCTTCCGCCGGCGGTATCACGTGGGAGGCGACAGCTGCGACACGCGCGCGAAGCGTCTGGGGCGCGGCGCGCGGCAGTTGCGCGCGAACGCGGCGCTCGTGATCGAGTGGCTTCTCATCAACTGGCGGCAGGGCTGGTCAGGCGGAAGGCCGCGGAACGAGCGACCCGTCTGGGTGCAGCGCGGAGCTCGAGAGCTCGCCCGACTCCTCCGTTACCGCGCGCGACTGGCGAGCCAGCAGCTGCAGCTCGCTACAACCAACGGCGCGCACGGCCCCGCGCCGCCGTAGCGCCGCCGCTCGCGCCGGCGAGCGCTCGGCTATCCCTTTGCACACACCCCGCGCCGCCCGGCAGACCCTCTGCTGGGCGGTGTTCGCCGGGCGAAGGCCCGCGGTGGCCCTCGGCTCGTTCAGCAGGCGGATCGCACTAGCCGAAGCGCCCGAAGGGGGCGCTTTCTAGACGGAAAGGGCGCTTGCGGCGTCCTTTCCGGAACTGCGACTGAAACACAAGGAGGGTGGCGGACGGGACTCGAACCCGCGGCCACCGGGACCACAACCCGGAGCTCTACCAACTGAGCTACCGCCACCGAGCGCCGATAGCGTAGCGGGATACCCTTTGTCGGCTCGGCCCCGTAGCTCAGCGGATAGAGCGGCAGCCTTCGAAGCTGCGCGCGGTGGTTCGATTCCACCCGGGGCCATCGCTAGGCCGGGGTGAAAGAGCAACAGCCGCGCCTCTCGGCGCGGCTGTTCGAGCTCCGCAGGGAATCCGCTGCGTCTTAGCCGTTCGACGCCTTCGACTGCGCGGCGACGCACTTGCCGAAAGCATTCTTTGAGCCGTAGAGGGCCTGGAACGTCGCGTCGGACTTCAGGGCCTTGCAGGTCTTGGTCGCGGCGAGCTCGCTCTGGGCGTCAGTCTGCGCGTTCTGCTTCGCGAGCGTCGAGACGCACTTGCCGAACGCGTTCGCGCCTGCGCCCTTGCCGTTGCCGCCGTTTGTCCCGTAGAACTGGTTGAACGTCTTGCCGTTGTGGGCGGGGTCGGTGGCGAAGTTCGGGTCGCTCCGCTGGGCCTTGCAGGTCTTCGCAGCGTTGGTCACGTCCTGCTTCGAATCGGTCTTCAGCGCCTTGAGACAACCGGCGAAGGAGTGGTACGCCATCTTGAACGTCGCGAGCTGCTCGTGACCGTGAATGGCCTTGCACGTCTGGATCGCGAGCTGCTTCGGCGTCGGCGTGGCAGCGGCAGAGACGGCCGGCACGCACAGAATCGCGGTCCCGACCAGAAGAAGCACGAATTTCCGCATTGATTTCACCTCGTTGGGGTCTGGGCAACTGCCAGCACAATCGTCGTGCACTGTGAATCTTGGGCGCGAACCGGCAAATCGCAAGGCTGGAAGACTCCGATTTACGCCCTGTTTACGAGCCGGAAACGCCGCCGGATCAGGACCGGCGCCGATGAGCCTGCCAGGCCGCGACAACCGCGGCGACGAGCGCCCCTGCGAGCACGGCGACGAGGGTCTGGTGGTCGATCTTGCCGAGCTGGCCCACCGCGGCGAGCAGCACGGCGAGCACGAGGACGAACATGCCCGCGCCGTTCGCCAGCGCGCGCATCAGCTCTCGTTGGGCGAGAGGTAGCGGCCGAACCACTCGAGGATCGCCTCGAAACGCAGCACGCGGTGTACCGGCGATCCCGACCGCGAGAGCTCGTGGCTCTCGTTCGGGAAGCGGAGCATCTCGACGTCCTTACCGAGCAGGCGAAGCAGGGTGAAGAGGTGTTCTCCCTGCTCGACGTTGCAGCGGAGGTCGTTCTCGGAATGGACGATGAGGAGCGGCGTCTCGATCTCGCGCGCATACGTCGCCGGCGACATCCGCAGCCACTCGTCGACGTGCTCCCACATCGGCCCGCCGAACTGACGCTCGAAGATCCAGAACACGTCGCTGGAGCCGAAGGCGCTGACGAGGTGATTGACGGCGCGCTCGGACAGCGCCACCTTGAAGCGCTTCGTGTGGCCGACGATCCACGAGGTCATGTAGCCGCCGTACGAGCCGCCGAGCACGCCGAGCCGGTTGCGGTCGAGAAACGGGAACCGCTCCAGCGCCGTGTCGACGACGCCCATCAGATCTTCGTAGTCGACCGTGCCCCAGCCGGGCCCGGCGTCTCCACCCGGCCCGCGAATCGCCCGACCCCACGCTTCGGAGTAGCCCGAGCCGCCGCGCGGATTCGAGAAGAGCACGCAGTAGCCGCCTCCCGCATAGACCTGCACCTCGTCGAAGAAGCCCGTCCCGTACTGGGTGAAGGGGCCGCCGTGGATCGTGAGGAGCGCGGGATAGTGCTTGCCCTCGTCGAACCCGGGCGGTCGCACCAGCCACGCGTCCACCTCCGTGCCGTCGGCCGAGGCTGCGGTGAATCGCTCGACCTCGGCGAGCTCGCGACCGGCGACGAAGTCGTCGCAGACCGCCGTCATGCGCGTGCCGTCTCCCGCGAAGAGCTCGGCCGGACGCGTGTGCGTCGTCGCCGTGTAGACGAGCCGACCGTCGCGCAGGTCGTAGTACCCGATCGCCTGCTCACCACCGACGAGGAGCTCCGGCTCGCCCGATCCGTCGGCGGCGACGGTGTAGAGATGCACGTTGCCTTCGTCCTCGACCCCGAACGCGATGTGTCCACCGTCCCAAACCGGCCCGCGACTGACGGGAAACGGACTGCACTGGCGATCGAGGGACGCCGTGAGGATGCGGCGCTCGCTGCCGTCCGGCCGCATCACTGCGATCCGGCTGTGGTGGGGATAGGTGCCGTCTTCCGGCGTGTGCACGTACGCGATGAGCTCGCCGTCGGCGGAGAAAGAGGCAAGCCCGGCCGACTCGTCGGGCTGCGTCAGCCGTTTCGGCTCGGTGCCCGCAGAGTCGACCTCGAGCTCGTAGAGGGCTGCGATGAGCTCGACGTCCCAGCGCTCGCCGCGCATCGAGGTAAAGACGATGCGGCGCCCGTCGGCAGACCACGCGGGCTCGTCGTTCTCGCAGTCGCCGTCCGTGAGTTGTCGCTCGGCGCCTTCGAGATCGACGACGAAGACGTGCTTGCGGCGGTCGCCCGTCCAGCCGACGCTGTCGAGCTTGTGGAAGACGCGTGTGAACCGCCGGGGCGGCCTGCGCAGGTCGTCCTCATCCTCGTGCGCCTCGTCCCTGACGCGACGCGCAAATGCGATCCGCCCCGAGTCGGGCGACCAGGCGATCGACTCGACTCCCTCCTTGCCGTCCGTCAGCCGTCGCGCCTCGCCGCCGTTCGCCGGCAGGACATAGAGCTCCCCGTGCGCTTTCTCGTCTTCGCCGTCCCGGTTGGAGACGAAGGCGAGCCAGCGTCCGTCCGGAGACCAGCGCGGTGAGCTGTCGCTGCGCGTGCCGGAGGTGAGCTGACGCGGTTCGTCCGAGCCCCCGAGCGGCGCCACCCAGAGCGCCGCGCGGTAGCCGTTCGCCTCGCGGTCGATCCAGTTGACGACGTAGGCCACGTATTGGCCGTCCGGAGAGAGGCGCAGGTCACCCACGCTCGTGAGCGCATAGACGTCCTCGGGCCGCATTCCCGTCACCCCGGCGCGACTCTAGACTGTCCGCGCCGGAAATGCGGGCGTGGCGGAACTGGCAGACGCGGCGGGTTTAGGTCCCGTTGGGCCACGCGGCCCTTGGAGGTTCGAGTCCTCTCGCCCGCACCTCTCGATCAGGCGCGAACGCGAACGGCGTAGACCATCGCCGACAGCATCGCGATCCAGATCGCACCCGCGAGGGAGAGCATGCTCAGGATCCACGCGCTCACGCGCCTGGAACGTTCGACCTCGTTCGGTCGCTCCCTGCTTGAATGGCTCCGTGGAGACCCACGTCGAGGAGCTTACGGAGAACCGCGTCCGGCTGACGGTGCAAGTGCCGTCGCACGACGTCCATCACGCCGTCGAGCACGCCGCCGAGGATCTCGCGCAGAGCGTCAAGGTCCCCGGCTTCCGCAAGGGGAAGGTGCCGCGCCAGGTGCTGTTGCAGCGCGTCGGCCGCGAGCGCCTCATGACCGAGGCGGTCGAGAGCCACATCGGCGGCTGGTTCTGGAACGCCGCTGCGCGCACGCGGCTCCGGCCGATCGAGCAACCGCAGTACGACTTCGAGCTGCCCGCCTCGGCCGACGCGGACTGGGAGTTCGCCGCGACGTTTGCGGTGCAGGCGAAGCCCGAGCTGCCCGACTGGAAAGAGCTCGAGGTCGGCGTCGCGGAGGTCGACGTGCCCGAGGACCTCGTCCAGGCAGAGCTCGACGCGCTGCGCTCGACCGTCGCGGAACTCGTACCCGTCGAAGGGCGGCCTGTGGCTTCTGACGACACGGTGATCCTCGATCTCGTCTCCGCGGAGGAGACGCGGCGGGACTACGTCGTCGAGCTCGGTCGGGGCGCCGTCGTCGAGGAGATCGAGCAGGGCCTCGTCGGGATGGGCGCCGGGGAGACGAAGGAGATGTCCTTCGAGCTCGCCGACGGTTCGACCCAGTCGCTCTCCGCCACCGTCAAGGAGATCAAGGAGAAGGTGTTGCCGCCGGTCGACGACGACCTCGCCCGAGCCGCGAGCGAGTTCGATTCGATCGCCGAGCTCCGGGAGGACATCGAGTCGCGTCTGCGCGAGCAGATCGAGGACGAGGTCGAGACGCGCTTCCGTGCCGACGCGGCGGATGCCCTCGTCGCGGCGTCGAAGGTGGACGCCGCCGGCCCGCTCGTCGAGTCGCGCACGCGTGAGCTCCTGCGCGGTGTCGCCCGCCAGGTCGAGGCCCGCGGCGTCCCGCTCGAGACGTTCCTCGCGATGACCGGGCAGCAGCCGGAGGAGCTCGTGGCGCGGCTGCAGGAAGAGGCCCAGCGCTCGGTCGCGCGTGAGCTCGTGCTCGAAGCCGCCGCCGAGCAGCTCGGGCTCGACGTGCCCGATGCCGAGGTGGAGGAGCTCGTGCGCGAGCAGGCCGAGGCGGTCGGCGACGACGCCGACGAGATGCTCGTGGCCCTGCGTGAGAGCGGTCGCTTCGAGTCGCTTCGTGACGACCTCAGACTTCGCAAGGCGCTCGACCGCATCGCGTCCGAGGTCAAGCGCATCCCGCTCGCGCAGGCCGAGGCACGCGACGCGATCTGGACGCCCGACAAGGAGAAACCCCCGACCGAGACGAAACTCTGGACCCCCGACCAGCCGCAGAAGCCTGAAGGAGCCCGATCATGAACCCCTCGAATCTCGTCATCCCGTCCGTCATCGAGCAGACCTCTCGCGGGGAGCGCTTCTTCGACATCTACTCGCGGCTGCTCAACGAGCGGATCATCTTCCTCGGCACTCCGATCGACGACCAGGTTGCGAACCTCGTCGTCGCCCAGATGATCCACCTCGAGTCCGAGGATCCGGACAAGGACATCAACATCTACATCAACTCGCCGGGCGGCTCCGTCTACGCCGGGCTCGCGATCTACGACACGATCCAGTTCATCAAGCCGGACGTCGCGACGACTTGTGTCGGCATCGCGATGTCGATGGGCGCGCTGCTCCTTGCGGCGGGCACGGAGGGAAAGCGCACCGCGCTGCCGAATGCCAAGATCCTGATCCACCAGGTCTCGGGCGGCTTCCAGGGCCAGGGCACCGATATCGAGATCCAGGCCAAGGAGACCATCAGTCTCAAGCGGCGCCTGGAGGAGATCATCGCCCTGCACACGAACCAGCCCGTCGACAAGGTCTCGAAGGACATGGAGCGCGACTACTACATGACGGCCGAAGAAGCGAACCAGTACGGAATCGTCGACCAGGTCATCGCGCACCGCTGACGGCGTAGACGAAGAGACATTTTCGAGGTAGAAGAAGAGACAAATGGCGCGCGCAACCGACGGCAACGAGCAGCTCCTCTGCAGCTTCTGCGGCAAGAGCCAGCGGCAGGTGAAGAAGCTCATCGCCGGCCCCGGCGTCTACATCTGCGACGAGTGCATCGATCTCTGCAACGAGATCATCGACGAGGAGCTGACGATTCCGACCCAGCTCGACCTCGACAACCTGCCGCGCCCGCGCGACATCTACGACGTCCTCAACGACTACGTCGTCTCGCAGGAGGAGGCGAAGCGCACGCTCGCCGTGGCGGTCTACAACCACTACAAGCGCGTGCAGATGGGACAGGAGGACGACGACGTCGAGCTCCAGAAGTCGAACATCCTTCTCCTCGGCCCCACCGGCTGCGGCAAGACGCTTCTCGCGCAGACACTCGCGCGGATCCTGAATGTGCCGTTTGCGATCGCCGACGCCACGGCCCTGACCGAGGCGGGCTACGTCGGCGAGGACGTCGAGAACATCCTCCTCAAGCTGATCCAAGCCGCCGACTTCGACATCAAGAAGGCCGAGACCGGAATCATCTACATCGACGAGGTGGACAAGATCGCGCGGAAGGCGGACAACCCTTCGATCACGCGCGACGTCTCGGGCGAGGGCGTGCAGCAGGCGCTCCTCAAGATCCTCGAGGGGACGGTGGCGTCGGTGCCGCCGCAGGGCGGGCGGAAGCATCCGCACCAGGAGTTCCTCTCGATCGACACCACCAACATCCTCTTCATCTGCGGCGGCGCGTTTGCCGGCCTCGACAAGATCATCGCGCGCCGCATCGGCAAGAACGCCGTCGGTTTCGGGGCGGACATCCGCTCGAAGCACGACGTCGAGTCGTCCGAGCTGCTCGCCGACGTGATGCCGGAGGATCTCCTCAACTTCGGGCTGATCCCGGAGTTCATCGGCCGGCTCCCGGTCGTGTCGGCCGTGCACCAGCTGCGGCGCGAGGATCTCGTCCAGATCCTGGAGGAGCCCAAGAACGCGCTCACCAAGCAGTACCAGCGCTTCTTCGGCTACGACGGGATCGAGCTCGTCTTCACCGAGGATGCGATGTGGGAGATCGCCGACCGCGCGCTCGAGCGCGAGACCGGCGCGCGCGGCCTCCGCTCGATCATCGAGGGCGCGCTGCTCGACGTGATGTTCGAGCTCCCGTCGCGGCGGGATGTGACGAAGTGCGTGATCACGAAGGAATGCATCGCGCAGGGCATCCGGCCCACGCTCGTCACGAGCGCCGGCGCCGCCGGCGACGAGCCGGACGAGCCCGTCGAGCAGACGGCCTAGTCCACGTCCTCGTAGAGCTGCTCGCCGCGGTGGAGTCGGCGGGCGATCTCGAAGGTCTGTCGCTGCGAGCGGTTCGTCGTCGCGTGGGCGGCGAGGTAGCCGGCCGCCGCGACGAGCGGGAGGGCGGCGTCGTCCGTTCCGCTGAGCAGCTCGTGCTGCCGGGCTGCGGCTTCGACGCACTGGATCGTGTGGAAGTTCCGGTCCTCGCGTACGAGCGCAGCGCCCAGCGCGGCGACCAAGCGCTGCGGGTCGCCGCCGGCACCGAGGAAGGAGGCCGCGAGCTGCCGCGCCTCGTCCACCTGCTGCTGGCGGTCGAGCAGCGCCGGCAACTCTGCGAGCAGGGCGTCGGGGTCGGCCCCGGGCTCGGGATTCGGCAGACGCCGCGCGGGAACATTGAGGAACCGGTCGAGGTGCACGCTCATCGCGGCGTCGAAGACGCCGCGTACCAGCTCCGGCGAGGGCGAGCGGCGCAGGCCCTGCTCGACCGCGTTGGCGAACGTGAACGTGTGCAGCGCCGTGTCCCAGTCGCCGAACTCGTTCGAGGTGGGGAAGCGGGCGATCCGCCTCGCCGCCGCGTACGTGACCGCCGAGGCGAGCTCGACCTCGGTCGCGCCGTCGCGGAGCGCCGAGAGGAGTGCGCCGGCGATCTCGTCGGCCTCCGCATCGAGCACCGTTCCTACGAGCGTTGCGCGTCCGTCCCAGCGGTGGCTGCTGCGGCTCTCGAGCGCCGCGGGCAGCTCTCCGAACGTGGCCTCGAGCAGTCGAACGAGGTCGACGGGGTTGCGCCAGGCGTTCGACTCCTCCATCCGCTCGGCTCCGGCGAGCTGCGCGGGCAGGGAGCCGAGGACGGCTTCGGCGTGCTCCCAGCCGGCGGTGTCCAGCGCCTCTAGCGCCTTGTTGACGAAGTCGAGCGTGTGCCCGCCGTCGAGGTAGCGGTGGTCGGTGGCGGCGGCGAACAGCATGTCGGCGAGCTCCGCCGGCGTCGCGCCGCCGCGTACAGCGGAGACGAGAGCGCGCTCAGCTCCCTCGGCGTCGCGAACCTCGACGAAGCGCCGGAACCAGGCCGCCAGCCGGGCAGGGCCCGGCACCCGGCCGGGCAGCGGCTCGAGCGGGAACCGCGGCACGTCGCCTGCGGAGTCCATGGCGACGTCGGCCAGACCTTGGTAGAGGGCGGCCGCCCGCTCGGGAGCGTCGAGTCGCGGCGTCAGGTTCATGAAGCACGTGAGTGTCGTGAGGCCTCGGAACCAGCCGCCGCCGCGGCGGGCGACGCCGAACTCGAGACCCGCACGAAAGATCTCGGCGCCGCTCGGGTCCGCCTCGAGCAGCGCGATCGCCGCCTTCGCGAGCACGAGCGGGATGTCCCGCTCGAGCCCGTCCTGCAGGCGCTTACGCTGGTGTGCGGCCGGGTCGTTCGGCGGGCTGAGATCGACGAGGACGTCGTCGCCCTCGACGGAGACGGGGAAGCGGCGGAGCTCGTCCGCGAACTGGTCGAAGGTGCCGCCGGTCGCGAGGTCGAAGCGGGCGTGGTGCCAGTGGCAAGTGAGGATCCCGTCGCAGACGCTGCCGCGATGGAGCGGAAAGCCCATGTGCGGGCAGCGGTTGTCGACCGCGAACACCTCCTCGCCCTCGGCGAACAGGCACACGACGTGCCCGTCGAGGTGGACGACCTGCCGGCCGCCGGCGCGCAGCTCGGCGAGTGACGCGGCGCGGACACGGCGATCGGATGCGACTGCGGTCATCGGTTCCTCCTTTGCCACCAGAATCGCGGATCGGCCGGCTCCGACGAAGCGAGCTGATCGAGCGAGACGTCGCGGTAGTGCTCCAGCGTGAACGACGTCTGCGCGGCGAAGCCGACCGCCGAGAGCGAGAACGTGAGCGGATGCACCGACAGCTGCCTGCCCGCGAGCGGGCCGGGGTCGCCCAGGAGCAAGTGGTCGTGCCAGACGGCGAGCCCGCGCCGGCGGTCGGAGACGCACTCGTTC
>JAICME010000026.1 GCA_025929425.1 Thermoleophilia bacterium
CCGCTCGACGACACGGACGTCTTCGAGGAGATCCAGCGAGCCGACACCGTCGGCTGCTTCCAGATCGAGAGCCGCGCGCAGATGCAGGTCATTCTCCGCACGCGGCCGGAGACGATCGACGACATCACGGTGCAGGTCGCGCTCGTGCGGCCGGGACCGATCCAGGGGAAGGCTGTCCACCCGTACGTCGAGCGGCGCCAGCTGCTGCGCGACGACCCGAGCTATCGCGCGCCGGCGGATCATCCACTGCTCGAGGAGCCGCTGCGCGAGACGCTCGGCGTCGTCGTCTTCCAGGACCAGGTGCTCGACGTCGCCGTGCACCTCGCGGGATTCAGCGTGGGGGAGGCGGAGGGACTGCGGCGCGCGATGAGCCGCAAGCGCTCGCACGCTGCGCTCGAGGCGTGGCGTGAGCGGTTCATCGCGGGAGCGCTCGAGCAGGGGGTGGAGGAGGCGAAGGCCCACGAGCTCTACGACAAGCTCGTCGCGTTCTCGGGCTTCGGCTTCCCGAAGTCGCACGCGGCGGCGTTCGGGCTGCTCGCGTACCAGTCGGCGTGGCTGCGGCATCACTTCGCGCCGGAGTTCCTCGCCGCGCTCCTCAACGCGCAGCCGATGGGCTTCTATCCGCCGGCGACGCTCGTCCGCGACGGGCAGAAGCGCGGGGTGGAGACGCGCCCGCCGGACGTGAACCGCAGCGAGGTTGGCTGCACGATCGAGGACGGTGCCGTGCGTGTCGGGCTGAAGTACGTGACCGGGCTGAGATCCGACGACGCGGAGGCGGTCGCCGCGGGTCGGCCCTACTCCTCGGTACGCGAGCTCGCGCAGCGGACGGGGATGTCGGAGGACGAGCTGCGCGCTCTCGCCGAGTCGGGCGCCTGCGACTGCTTCGGCCTGCGGTGCCGCGAGCTCCTCTGGCAGCTCGGCCTCGTCCCGCGGCCGGCGAGCGTGCCGGGCTGGAAGGCTGGAAGCATCGTCGGCAAAGCCGACGACGCCCGGCCGGAAGACCGCGCGCCGAAGGCGCGCAGGGGCGGGGAGGCGAAGCAACTCGCGCTTCCGCTGGAGCCGACGGTCGCGACACCCGACCTGCCCGAGCCGACGGTCTGGGAGCGAATGCTGGCCGACTACCGGACGACGAGCCTCTCGGTCGGCGTCCACCCGCTCGAGCTCCTGCGTCCACACCTGCCCCCGGGGACGCTGTCGACCGAGGAGCTGCTGCAGCAGCCGCACCGCGCAAACGTCCAGTTCGCCGGGCTCGTCGTCGCGCGGCAGCGGCCGGCGACCGCGAACGGGGTCGTCTTCATGCTCCTCGAGGACGAGCATGCGCAGGTGAATCTCGTGCTCGCGCCGCAGGTGTACGAGCGGTTCCGCGCCATCGTGCGCAGCGAGCCGCTCCTGCTCGTCCGGGGCCGCTACGAGCACTCCGACCGCAACCGGAACGTTCTCGTGCGCGAGCTCGTCTCACTCGCACCGCTCGCCCGGTCGCTGACCGACGGAGCAGACGTCCATGTGGCCCTCCCGCGCGCCCACCACTTCGGGCACCGCTAGCGTCCCGCCCGTGCTTCGCGAGATCGCGGAATACCCCAACTCGTTCGGGCCGCTTGCGCCGGGCGACGAGCGGATCGAGACCGACCGCTACACACTCTGCGTCGGCGCCGGCTCGACCTGGAACACGGTCCAGCGGCAACGCTTCCCGCTGGAAGAGGTGGACGAGGTGCTCGCCGAGGTGCGCGAGGAGCTCCGCGCCCGGGGACGGACACAGACGCAATCGGAGGTCGGTAGCTCGGCACCTGCGGGGCTCGTCGATGCGCTGCTCGAGCGTCGTCTCGTGCCCGACAAGGATCCCTACGCCGTGGCGCTCGTGCTCACGCACGAGCCGCCCGCGATCGAGCCGGGCTTCACGGCACGCCGGATCGAGACCCTCGAGGAGCTCGCGGCGTCGGGGCGGATCCAGTGGGAGGCCTTCGGGGCCACGCCACGGGAGATCGAAGAGGCCCGCCGTCTCCTCCCCGATCGGTTCCGCGACAGCCCTCACCTCCGGCACTCGGTCTGGCTGGACGGGGAGATTGTCTGCACCGGCACGTCGACGCCCACCGAGCATGGCCTGCTTCTCTACGGAGGCGCAACGGCTCCTCAGGCGCGCGGTCGCGGGGCGTATCGAGCACTCATCCGAGCCCGCTGGGACGAAGCCGCGGCGCTCGAAACGCCGGCGCTCATCACGCAGGGAGGCTCGATGTCACGCCCGATCCTCGAGCGCGTCGGCTTCGAGCGAGTGGGCGAGGTGCACATGCTCCTCGACGTGTTCTCAGGCGACCAGTAGCGGCCCCTAGACAGGTATCCCGACGTCGGGCGGGATTCCGAACCGACCGGTAGTCGAAGCCCGTCTTGTCGCCCAACGCAGCGTTCACGTGCGACTCCTCAGCCGCTTCCACCATGGCCGCGAAGGCACGACAACCAGCGGTGATCGCAGGCCCCATCCGTACCCTGAAAGCGTGATCAGGGTCTCGTGCGAAGCGTGTGGCTGGGTTGCGATCACGAGCCAGCCGGTGAACGACGTCTGGCGGGAGCACGAGGCCGGCTGTCCGGCCATCGGAGGTGCCGTCCGTCACCTGCCCGACCTGCCGCCGCTGCAGCGCCTCCTGCCGCCGGTCAATCGCTGCCACCACCGCCCGGTGCGCCG
This sequence comes from Thermoleophilia bacterium, assembly GCA_025929425.1. Classification (GTDB taxonomy): domain Bacteria; phylum Actinomycetota; class Thermoleophilia; order Gaiellales; family Gaiellaceae; genus Palsa-739. The sequence goes on from JAICME010000026.1 coordinate 2,675, forward strand.
GCAGATCGCCGTCTCGCCCGCCGGTGTGAAGAAGTACGCGGTGATGTGCGAGCTCTGCGGCCGGCTCGTCGGCTGACGCCGTACCACGAGATCCCGCGCGACCCTTCGCGAGTCGGTTGAGCGCGCCCGCCCGAATCTCAGCTGCCTCGCCGAACCTCGATTGCGTCGTACTCCGTTCAAATGAGGCAATGGTCACAGCCGAAGCTACGGATGGCCGCGAGAGGGGGCCGGAGGCTGCGCGGACGTAACGGCTTTGCGCCGATCGGCTCGTACGCGGCCCTCGGCGACGGCAGGACCGTCGCTCTCGTGGCGGCGGACGGCTCGGTCGACTTCATGTCGCTGCCGAGCATGCACTCGCCGACGACGTTCGCTGCGATCCTCGACCCGGACCGCGGCGGGCGCTTCGCGCTGACGCCGGTCGGCGAGTTCGAGGCCGCCCGCCGCTATGTCGGCCGTACGAACGTCCTCGAGACGACGTACCGCACCCGCGACGGCGTCGTGCGCGTCATCGAAGCGCTGACGCTGCAGGACGGCGGGCTTCTCCCGTGGGTGGAGCTCGCCCGTCGGATCGAGGGTGTCGAAGGGACGGTGCAGCTCGAGTGGCGGGTGGAGCCGCGGTTCGACTGGGGACGGGTCGAGCCACGCATCATCCGCCGGGCGGGGCGGCTCGTCGCCGAGGGCGACCGCCTCCAGCTCGCCGTCCACTCCTGGGACGCGGGCGAGGTCGAGCCGGAGGAGGACGCGCTCGCCGGTTCGTTCGAGATCGCGGCCGGCGAGAGCGCGCTGCTCGCGCTCGTGGCCGCCTACGAGCAGCCACTTCATGCGCCGAGCCGCGACCACGTCGAGGCGCGGCTCGACGCCACGTGCCGCGCCTGGGAGCGCTGGCTCGGGTTCTGGGCCTATGACGGCCCCTGGGAGGAGGAGGTCGCCCGCAGCGCCCTCGCGCTGAAGCTCCTCATCTACGCACCGACCGGCAGCATCGCGGCCGCGCCGACCACGTCGCTCCCGGAGGTGATCGGCGGCGACAAGAACTACGACTACCGCTACTCCTGGGTGCGCGACTCCGCGTTCACCCTCGACGCGCTGATGCGTCTCGGCCTGCCGGAGCAGGTGCAGGACTCCTTCGGGTGCCTCCTTCGCTCGGTGCGCCGGTCCGCTCCCGACCTCAGGCCGTTCTACGACCTCGACGGCGGCCTGCCCGACCGCAGCGAGGAGCTTCCGAACCTCAGCGGCTACCGCGGCTCGCAACCCGTCCGGTACGGGAACGCGGCGGGCACGCAGCTCCAGCTCGGCTCGTGGGGCGACCTCCTCGAGACCACTGCGCTCTACGTCTCGGAGGGCAACGTGCTCGACGAGGAGACGGGGAAGATGATCGCGAGCTGCGTCGACCGCGTCGCGATGCTCTGGGAGGACCCGGACTCCGGGATGTGGGAGCTCGACGACCACCGTCACTACACGACTTCGAAGATCGCGGTTTGGATGGCGTTCGACCGGGCGTTGAGCCTCGCCGCCGAGGGTCACGTGCCGGAAAACCACGTTGCGCGCTGGCGCGAGCAGCAGGACCGCCTCCACACGTGGATCGAGGAGTGCTGTTGGTCGGACGAGCTCGGGGCGTACCGCGGTTGGGCCGGCGCACAGTCGCTCGACGCGGGCGTGCTGCGGGCGCTGCGGATGCGCTACCCCGAGCACGAGCGGCTCGGCCGCACGGTCGACACGATCCGCGACAGGCTCTCCGCCGGTCCCGGCCTCCTCTATCGCACGACCGAGCACGTGGGCCAGGAGGGGGCCTTCGTCGCCTGCTCCTTCTGGCTCGTCGAGGCTCTCGCCCGACTGGGGCGCGTCGACGAAGCCTGCGAGACGATGGAGCAGATCCTCCCTTACGCGAACGACCTCGGGCTCTTCTCCGAGGAGATCGACCCCGAGAGCGGTGACCTCCTGGGGAACTTCCCGCAAGGTCTGAGCCACCTCGCGCTCGTGAACGCCGCGGGCGCTATTCAGGATGCCGCTGCGCGTGCCGCCGGTACATCGGCGAAGGCAGGTGGGGCGCGAGATTGAACGCCGTGTTCACGAGTGCGAGATGCGTGAACGCCTGGGGGAAGTTTCCGAGCTGCCTTTCGGTCCGAGGGTCGTACTCCTCGGACATCAGGCCGAGGTCGTTGCCGAGAGCGACGAGCCGCGCGAAGAGCTCATGCGCATCGTCGTGGCGACCGAGGAGCTCGTAGCAGTCGCAGAGCCAGAACGAGCACGGGAGGAAGACGCCTTCGCCCGGCGGCAACCCGTCGACACTGGGCGCGCCGCCAGGCGCGCGGTCTTCCGGCCGGGCTTCGCCGGCTTTGCCGGCGAAGCTTCCAGCCACAGCCTCGTGCGTGCGGTAGCGAAGGACGAAGCCGTCCTGCAGCAGCTCCCGCTCGACGGCCTCGATCGTGCCGCGGATGCGCGGGTCGGCGCCGGGGAGAAAGCCGACGAGGGGCAGGAGCAGGAGGCTCGCGTCCAGCTCGGGTGAGCCGTACGACTGCGTGAACGAGCCGAGCGAGGAGTCGTAGCCCCGTTCGCAGACGTCGGCGTGGATCTCGTCGCGGACTGCGCGCCACCGGTCGACCGGCCCCTCGAAGCCGTAGTCCTCGACGGAGCGCACCGCGCGATCGAACGCGACCCACGACATCGCCTTCGAGTGGACGAAGTGCCTGCGCTCGCCGCGGATCTCCCAGATTCCGTCGTCCGGCTCTCGCCAGGCTTCCTCGAGGTGGTCGAGCAGGCCGAGCTGGATGCGCCAGCCCTGCGGATCGACCGGGAGGCCGTGCACGCGAGCCTGGTAGAAGCAGTCGAGCACCTCGCCGTAGACGTCGAGCTGGAGCTGCCCGCTCGCCGCGTTCCCGACGCGCACCGGCCTCGAGCCTTCGTAGCCGTCGAGCCAGGGGAGCTCGAACTCGTCCAGGCGCCGCTCCCCGCCCACCCCGTACATGATCTGGACGTCCGCCGGATCGCCCGCGAGCGCCCGGATCAGCCAGCGCCGCCACTGTCCGGCTTCGTCGGCGTGGTTGCAGTGGAGGAGTGCGAGGAGCGTGAGCGTCGCGTCCCGCAGCCAGCAGTAGCGGTAGTCCCAGTTGCGGACCGAGCCGATCCACTCCGGCAGCGACGTCGTCGGCGCGGCGACGATCCCTCCGGTCGGGTCGTAGGTGAGGGCCTTGAGGACGATGAGCGAGCGGCGGACGAGCGGCGCCCACTCCTTCGGCACGTCGAGCGGACAGGCGTCGCTCCACCCGCGCCAGAACGCCTCGGTGTCGGCGAGCGCCTGCTCCGGGTCGATCGGCTCGGGCGGATCTTCGTGCGAGCGGAACCACGTGAGGACGAGCGGCACGCGCTCCCCCTCGTCGACCGAGAACTCCGAGATCGTGGTCATGTTCTCGCCGCGCGTCTCGGCCCGGGTGCGGAAGCAGAGCGCGTCGGGTCCGGCGAGCGCGATGCGCGTGTCCGCCTCGTGTGTCCGTTTCCGGACCCACGGGACGATGCGGCCGTAGTCGAAGCGGATCGTCAGCTCGGAGCGAAAATGGACGCGTCCCTTGACGCCCTCGACGATCCGGACGATGTCGGGTTCCTTGCCGCGCGGCGGCATGAAGTCGATGACGCGGGCGCACGAACCGCCCTCGGTCTGCCAGGTCGTCTCCAGGACGAGCGTGTCGTGGAGGTAGCGGCGCGTGCTCGTGGCGGCAGCGGACGGGGCGAGCGACCAGCGGCCGTTGTCGGCATCGCCCAGCAGCGCTGCGAAACAGGCTCCCGAGTCGAAGCGCGGGAAGCAGAGCCAGTCGATCGAGCCGCCGCGCTCGACGAGCGCCGCCGTCTGGAGGTCGCCGAGGAGCGCGTAGTCCTCGATGCGGGGCATCAGCGGTTCTCGATCTCGAGCCCGAGCTCGGGCCAGCGCCTGCGGACGGCGCGGTTGAAGGAGTCCTCGTACACCTCGGCGGCTTCTGCGTCGAGAGTGCGTGCGAAGCGATCGCGCATGTCCGCGAGTGCCTCCGTCGCCGTCTCGACCGCATCGGAGAAGTCGCCGTACGTCTCCTCCCGGTCCTCACGGTCCGCGCTCTCGTAGGCCCGGTAGCGGTCCCGGCATTCCTCGAGGAGGTCCGCCTCGTCCTCGACGAAGAGATCGAGCTGCCGTCCGATCACGTCGCGGAAGGGGTCGCGCCTGAGCCTCACGCGATCTCCTCGTAGAGCTCGAGATGCGCGCGTGCGGCGGCATCCCACGTCAGCTCTTCCCGCGCTCGCCGGGCACCGGCGCGAGCCCGCTCGAGGGCAGCGGGGTCGGAGAGCAGCTCGTGGACGGCGGCGGCCAGGCCGGCGACGTCGCCCGGGGAGACCACGCGACCCGCATCGAAGCGCTTGACCGGCTCGGCGATCCCGCCGACGTCATAGGCGACGGCAGGGACGCCCGCTCCGAGCGCACGCAGCAACGCCCCGCTCTGGTCGAGCTCGGGCCGGTACGGGAAGACGGCGACCGTCGCAGCGCCGAGCGCACGGTCGCTCTCCTCCGGCGGCAGGTACCCGAGCCGCCACTCTACGTCGAGACCGTTCGCCGCCGCCCGGTACGGCTCGAGCGGCTCGAGCGGGTCGCCCGCGACGAGCAGCCGTGCGTCTCCGGCCTCGCGGACCGCCTCGATCGCGTCTCCGAGCCCCTTGTACGGGCGGATCATCCCGAAGGCGAGGACGGTCCGGCCGTCGTCCGTCCGCTCCGGCTCGCTCGGGAAGACGGGGTGGGGGATGACGCGGAGCCGCGCCCGGTCGACTCCGAGCCCGGCGAGCGTCTCCCGGCCGTTCTCGCTGTGCACGACGATCCTCTCGAACCGCGCGAAGAGCCTGCGCCAGAGCTCGGTGCGGTGCGCGGTGCGGCGGGGGAGAAGATCGTGCGCGGTGAAGACCGCCGGAAGGTGTGGACGGAAGAGAAACGCGTCGAGTTCGGGCGCGGGAAGCCACTGCATGTGGAGCACGTCCGCCTGCACGCGTCGGAGAGCCGCAAGCCCGAGCGGGTGCTCCGCAGCTTTGAGCGGCAGGCGCAAGCGCGAGCGGCCGAAGAGGCGCGACGAGAGCGGGTAGAACAGCTCACGGCGGCGGTATCCGTCCGGCTTCGGTGCCTCGCCGAAGCGAAAGCGGGAGGTCACGAGCTCGACGTCCGCGCCCGCGCGTGCGAGTGCCGCCGCCAGCTCGTGGTCGTACGGCGGCGTGAAGGCCGGCGGATCGGCGAGCAATACACGCACGGCTCCGTACGCTACGCCGTGGCAATGTTCGTGCGGACCTGGAACCTCTTTCACGGAAATGCGTCGCCGCCCGAGCGCAGGGCATATCTCCGCGCGATGATCGAGCTCGTGACAGACGGTCCAGACGTCGTGTGTCTCCAGGAGCTACCGGTCTGGGCGCTGAGCCGGCTGGAGCGCTGGAGCGGGATGCACGCGACGGGCGCCGTTGCGAGAAAGCCGCTCCTTCCGTTCGGCGCGCGCGCCGTCACCGACCTGCACCACGGGCTGCTCCGGTCGGCGGTGACCGGCGAGGCGGGCGCGATCCTCACACGCAAGCCTGCACGGAACCTCGGTGCGCGCGTCATGGGACAGACGAAGCTCCGGCGCATCGCGCACGCGGTCTTCCTCGAGGGCATCACGATCGTGAACTTCCACATCGACGGCAGGCGCGAGCAGTTCGACCGCGTGCTCGGGCTCGCCGGTGAGCGATCGATCGTCGCCGGCGATGCGAACCTCGTCGCCCCGGTGGCGGAGGGCTTCTCGCCGCCGCTCGGCGGGAGCATCGACCAGATTCTCGTGCGCGGACTCGACCTGGTCGACGGGCCGGCCGCCTGGCCCCTCGAACGACGTGTCGTCGACGGGCGCGTCCTCTCCGATCACGCCCCGGTGGAGGCGGTGATCGAGTGACCTTCGAGGAGGCACGCGCGCAGTTCCCGGTCCTCGAACGCTGCGCGTACCTCAACGCGGGATCGAACGGGCCGCTACCGCGGACGGCCGTCGACGCGGCGCGTGCCCGGCTCGAGCGCGATCTCGCCGAGGGCCGCAGCGGGCCGGCCTGGGTCGAGGAGATCGGGGCGATGCGCGAGCGCATCCGGGCGGGCATCGCAGCGGTGCTCGGAACAACGGCGGACTTCGTCGCGCTCACCGATTCGACGACGCGTGGATGCCAGATCGTCGCCACCGGCCTCGGGCTGAGCGCCGACGACGAGATCGTCACGACCGACCAGGAGCACTTCGGCCTGATCGGCCCGCTCCACGCCAGCGGCGCACGGGTCATCGTGGCGGAGGCGAACGAGGAGGCTCTGCTGGCTGCGGTGACGCCGCGCACGCGGCTCATCGCCGTCTCCCACGTCCTCTGGACGACCGGCCGCAGACTCGATCTCGCCCGGCTGCGGCAACAGGATGGTCCGCCGCTCCTCGTCGACGGCGCCCAGTCGGCGGGCGCGATCCCGGTCGAGCTTGCCGGCGCCGACTACTACACGGTCAGCGCACAGAAATGGCTCTGCTCGGTCGACCAGTCCGGTGCGCTCTTCGTCCGCGATCCCGAGCGCCTGACGGTGGCGCTGCCGGGCATGTACGCGCAGCAGAGCCACGAGCCGGACGGCTCCTTCGTCCCGAAGGACGGCGCGCGGCGTTTCGACTCCGGCTGGATGGGCGGACCGCTGCTCGCAGGGCTCGAGGCCGCGCTGGGCGTGCATCCGCAGTGGCGCTACGACGGTGCGGCTGCGGCTGCGGCCCGCTGCCGGGCGTTGCTCGAGCCGCTCGTGGAGGTGGTGACGCCCGCGGGTCACTCGACGCTCGTCGCCTTCCATCCGCCGGAAAATCCCACGGAGCTCGTGGGCAGGCTCGCCGAGCGCGGCGTGGTCGTCCGCGAGATTCCCGGCCGCAACCTCGTGCGCGCCTCGTGCGGCTGGTGGACGAGCGACGACGACCTGCAGAGGCTCGCCGACGGGCTAGCCGGGTAACCCGAGCTCGGCCGCGATCGGCTGCAGCGCCGCGACCACCGTGCGGATGTGGTCGTCGAGATCGACCCCGAGCTCCTCGGCGCCTTTGTAGACGTCCTCGCGATGGACGCCGGCGGCGAAGGAGGGCTGCTTGAGCTTCTTCTTGACGGATTTTGGCTCGAGCCCCTCCAGCCCCGTGGGCCGCACGAGTGCGCAGGCGTGGACGAACCCACTCAGCTCGTCGCAGGCGAAGAGCGCCTTCTTCAGCGGCGTGTCGCGGGGCAGCCCGAGATGCTCGGCGTGCGAGAGCACGGTCTCCACGACGTCCTCGGGATAGCCCTCCTCGCGGAGGATCGGCGCGCCGTCCTGCGGATGTTTGTCGAGCGTCGGGTGCATCTCGTAGTCGAAATCGTGGAGCAGCGCGGCGACCCGCCACAGCTCCTCGTCCCCACCGAACCTCTGCGCATACGCGGCCGTCGAAGCCTCGACCGCGAGCGCGTGACGCAGGAGGGATTCGTTCTTCGTGTACCGGGTGAGGGTCTCCCAGGCGCGTTCACGGGTCGGCTCCATGGCCGCCAAGCCTAGTCCTCGCACGAGTGCGCCGATTCTGTCGCGATATGCCGGAACGCCTTGCGGCCGGATCGAGCGGGACGTACACCGAATGGGCAACGCGCAAACCGCCCAGTAAAGGAGCCCACCATGCGTCACGCAGCGCTCGCGGTCGCCGCGACGACCGCTCTCCTGATCGGTCTACTCGCCTTTGCCGGGTTGGCAGAGGCCGGCGACAACACCTGGAAGGCCGCACACGACACCGATCCACACCTCCCGCTGACGCCGCAACAACTGCAGATGACGGCGGCAAAGCGCGCAGCGGAGACCCAGTCGGTCCCTGCACTTCCAGGGCCGATCCCGACGTATGCGTGTGGTGGCGGCTGCGGCGGAGGCGGGGGCTATCCGAGCTCTGCATCGCTCGTTGCGAATCAGACACCGCAGATCACGAGCTACTACTGCGGGCCTGCCGCCGTACATGAGGCTCTGGGCGCCCTCGGGGTCTCGCTGTCGCAGTCGGCCGCCGCCGCGGCTCTCCATACGACGACCGACGGAACGGCGTGGTCGGGCGGCGGAACCTCACCCTCCGGCTATCCCGTGTCGGACGTCATGAACAGGTACCAGGGCAGGAACTACTACGCCCCCCAGTACGTCGCGTCGGCGACGTCCAACGCGATCAGCACGTACGAGAACGATCTCATGTACGACATCTCGGTGGCGAGGGCGCCGGTGATCGGCGACGCCTGGGAAACGCGGTATTCGAGCTACCACTTGAACGGGCATCCGGCGGACCGCACGATCTTCCACTGGTTCGAGATCCGCGGCTATTACGGCTCCGGTGGCACCACGCTGTACGAAGATTCGGTACATGGAGCGTCCACGATTGGATGGTCTGCCAGCGTTCCGGCGTACTCGGCACTCCCGAGCAGCCAGATCGTCTCGATCGTCGGCGGGCGTGGCTACATCTGGTAGCCGGCTGCGCCGGATAGGGCAGGTGGTTGCCGCGGCGGCGGTACTCGTTCCAGCGGGTGCCGCCGCTCCTTCCCCATCTCAGCGCTGGTGCGAGGGACATCCGAGCGCGGCTTGGCGCCACGTCCTCAGCCGGCATGTGGTGCCTCTCTCGCGCACGACCTCACTCGTCCCGTGGACCCTCGCTCACGACGGACGCACCTTCTTCGCCACCGTCTATTCGCGGCACTTCTCCGGCGTGGCCAGGATTGATGGGAGCGCCAAGAGGATGACGCGAATCAAGGCGTTCCCCGACCCGACCGACTACCAGGCAGACGGTGCCTTCGACGGACGCTGGCTCGTCTGGACCGAGTACCACGGTTTCGACAACTTCAACGACTTCACCGTTTGGGCGTGGGATTCGAAGAGCGGTACAGCACGCCAGATCGGTGCTGCGACCCGCTCGCCCTCTGGCCGATTCTGGGAGAATCCGTGGCGCCAGCCGGACGTCCGTAGCGGAATCGCCACCTGGGCGCAAGGAAGTGGCCCTGACGATCTCACAGAGGTGCACCTGTACGACCTGCGGGCGGGAGAAGACCGTGTCGTCCATGAAGGGCACACGCAAGGTTCGTTCCTGCTCAGCGGCCACCTCGTCGTATGGCCGGAGTCGTTCGCGCGCGGTGCGGAGACGAGGATGAATGCCGCTTCGACGCTGACAGATGATTCGGTCCCTCTGCCACGCGCATTGCGAGCGCTGCACGGTGTATCGGGGCTCGCTACGGACGGGCGCCGAATCGCCTATCCGGACGGGCCGTACAAGTCACTCTGGTGGTCCCCCTCGCTCCGCGCAGTCCCTCGGAAGATCATCGCGGAGCGAGATGCCCACTACGTCGACAACTCGGTCCAGATCGGTGGCAGATATGTCGGCTTCGGGATTCAACCACGCGTCTTCATCGGCGACGTCAGAGCACGTCGATATGTCGCCGTCACCGCTCGCGGCGGTTGGACACGCCTCGATTCGAAGTCGCTCCTCGTCCTCTACGCCACGGGTTCCAAGGCTCTCGACGCAGTCGCTCCCATCGTCTTCGTACCGCTGCGCGACCTGCCGCCGATACCCGCCTGCTCGTAATCGGGAGGCGCTCCGAGGCCCTCGCTATCCTGGCCCGGCATGTCCGTCACGACGGCGCCGCAGGCCCTCGTCATCGAGGGCGGTAACGAGCTCAACGGCCGCATTCGGGCCTCGGGGAACAAGAACGGCGCGTTGCCGATCCTCGCGGCATGCCTGCTCGCCGACGAGCCGGTCACGCTCGCCAACGTCCCGCGCATCCGCGACGTCGAGACGATGCTCGACCTCGTCTGCGCGACCGGTGCGAGCGCCGAGTGGACCGGCCCGAACGAGGTTCGCGTCGAGTCGAGCGGGCTCTCGTCCTACGAGGTGGACGCCGTGCTCGCAGAGCGGATTCGGGCGTCGTTCCTGCTCGCCGGCCCGCTGCTCGCGCGGCTCGGCCGGGCGAGCGTTCCTCCCCCGGGCGGCGACGTGATCGGGCGCCGCAGGCTCGACCCGCATATCCATGCCCTCGAGCGGCTCGGCGTGCGCATCGAGATCGAGAGCCGCTACGAGATGGAGACAGACGGTCTGCGCGGTGCGGAGATCTTCCTCGACGAGGCGAGCGTGATGGCGACCGAAAACGCCGTCATGGCTGCCGTCCTCGCTCCCGGCGAGACCACGATCGGGAACGCCGCCTGCGAACCGCATGTACAGGACCTGTGCCGCTTCCTCGTCTCGCTCGGCGCCGAGATCGACGGCATCGAGTCGAACGTCCTCCGGATCCGCGGCGTCGAACGGTTGCGGGGAGGCGAGTGGGCGATCGCCCCCGAGCACATCGAGGTCGGAAGCTTCATCGGCCTCGCAGCCGTCACGAACAGCGACCTCACGATCGATGGAGTCGTCCCGAAGGACATGGTCTCGATCCTCACCGGCTTCGGCCGCCTCGGGATCGAGGTCGAGCTGGGAGACGACTGGCTGCGCGTGCCGCCGCACCAGGAGCTCGTGATCCAGAACGACCTCGGCGACCAGGTTCCGAAGATCGAGGATGGGCCGTGGCCGGCGTTCCCGGCCGACCTCACGTCGATCGCGGTCGCAGTCGCAACGCAGGCATGGGGGACGATTCTGATCTTCGAGAAGATGTTCGAGAACCGACTGTTCTTCGTCGACAAGCTCGTCTCGATGGGCGCGCGGATCATCGTCTGCGATCCGCACCGCGTCGTCGTCAGCGGGCCGTCGCGACTCTACGGCCAGCGTCTGACCAGCCCGGACATCAGGGCCGGAATGGCGATCCTCATCGCGGCGCTGTGCGCGAACGGCCGGTCGGTGATCGGCAACGTCGCCGAGATCGACCGCGGTTACGAGCGCATCGACGACCGCCTCCGCGCGGTCGGCGCCCGGATCGAGCGCGTAGAGGCGTAGTACCCCTCCACCCGCCCGCTACGCTCAACGCCGTGAGCGAGCAGACCGCGGCAGGCGTCCGCGTCAACGTCTACGGGCGTGGCGAGGCGACGGTGGAGACCGGGTTGCCCGTGCTCAACCGGCTGCTCGGTCGTCTGGCCGAGGTGGCGCGATTCGACCTCGTCCTCGACATCGAGCCGGGAGACACGCAGGCGGAGGTCGAGGCCGCTGCCGGAGCGCTCGGATTCGCGCTCGCCGGGCCGTTGCGGGCGGAAGGTGCGCGCGGCCACGGCGCCGGCGCGCTGACATCGGCCGAGGCGCTCGCGTACGTCGTCCTCGAGACGAGCGACGAGCCGCTTTTCGTCACCAACGTCGACCTCACTGAGGCCCGCATCGGGGGCCTCGGCACCGACCTGGCGAGACGGTTCCTGGAGGTGCTGGCCGAGAAAGCAGGGCTCGTCCTGCACGTGCGGCTCCTCAACGGTACGGACAGCGGCCACGTCCTGGACGCGATCTTCAAGGGTCTCGGCGCTGCGCTTGCGCAGGCGTGCGAAAGACCGGAGCGGCGACCGTGAGCGAGAAGCGTGTCGTGCGCTCCGAAGCTGCACCCGCACCGTTTCAGGGCGCGCCGTACTCACAGGCGATCGCCGCCGGCGGCTTCGTGTTCGTCTCGGGCCAGCTCGGCCTGAAGCCCGGTGACAGTGCGATCTCCGGCGGAATCGAGGAGCAGACCGAGCAGATCTTCGCCAACCTGCAGGCCATCCTCGAGGAAGCGGGAAGCAGCCTCGACCGACTCGTCAAGACGACCGTCTTCCTCCAACACCTCGACGACTTCCAGGCGATGAACGCCGTCTACGCGAAACACGTCGGCGAGCAGCCGCCTGCACGGGCGACGGTGGAGGTGGCGAAGCTGCCCTCCGGCGCTCTCGTCGAGATCGAAGCCGTAGCGATCGTCTAGTACCGCCAGAATGGCGCGATGCGCCAGGAGATCGAGGACTACGTGCGCTCGCTCGGGCTCGACGCCTACCTCGTCGGGGGTGCCGTGCGCGACGAGCTGCTCGGACTCGACTCGAAGGACGCAGACTTCCTCGTTCCCGGCGTCGACACCGAGGGCCTCCGCGCAGCACTCGCTCCGCATGGCCGCGTCGGGGATCTCGTCGTGGCCGACCGGCTCGTCGGTGTCCGCTTCCACCCGAACGACGGCCGGATCCGGGGGCTGACCCGCGCGGGGATCGAGTTCGCCCCGCCGCGGAAAGAGGTCTCCACCGGCCCCGGTCGGCACGACTTCGAGATCGTCGCCGACCCGTCGCTCTCGGTGGAGGACGACATGCGCCGGCGCGACTTCACCGTCAACGCCATGGCACGGCGGCTCGAGACCGGCGAGCTCGTCGACCCGCTCGACGGCCGCGCCGACCTCGAGGCACGCCGCCTGCGCACGGTCTCGTCGCAGAGCTTCCGCGAGGACCCACTGCGCCTCATCCGAGCGCTCCGCTTCGTCTCACAGCTCGGGTTCGAGCCGGACGGCGCACTGCTCGCACAGATGCGCGAAGAGGCAGCGGCCGTAAAGCTCGTGTCGGGCGAGCGCATCGGTGGAGGGCTCGCCGCCGACGGGATGGGAGAGCTCTCGAAGCTCCTCCTCGGATCGCAGCCGGCGTGGGCGCTGCGGCTCGCCCGCGACACCGGCGTTCTCGTCGAGCTCCTGCCGGAGTTCGGGCCCGCGATCGGTTTCGACCAGGAAAGCCGCTATCACGACCTCACCGTCGACGAGCACACATTCGCAGTCGTTCAGGCCGCGGCCGATCAGGGCTACTCGCTTCCGGTCCGGCTCGCGGCACTGTTCCACGATCTCGGCAAGCCGCACGCCGCCTGGCGCGGTCACGACGGACGACTGCACTACTACGCCAAGGCCGGCTTCGCCGAACGCGGACACGACCAGATCGGCGCCGAGCTCGCAGCCGACGCGCTGCTTCGGCTGCGGTACCCGAACAAGCTGCGGCAGCACGTGGTGCGGATCGTGCGACGCCACATGTTCCAGCCGGGGAAGGGAGACGCGCTCCGCGCACGGCGATTCCTGCGACGGAACGGCGACGAGCTGGCCTTCGACCTCATCGACCACAAGCACGCCGACCTCCTCGGCAAGCGCGGAACGGGCGGTGAGCCGCCGCCGCTCGACGAGATCGACAGGCTCATGCGCTTCCGCGAAATGGTGGAGGTGGAGCGCTCGAGCCCGCACCGCCTCCGCGACCTCGCCGTCGACGGCGACGATCTGATCAAGGCGGGCTTCAAGCCCGGCCCGCAGCTCGGCCGGATCCTCCACGATCTCCTCGACGCGGTCGTGGACGAGCCCACGCTCAACACCCGCGAGCAGCTGCTCGCGCGTGCGAAGGAGCGCCTGTGATCCGCTGGCAGCCCGAGGGCTACGAGATCGTGTTCACGACACGGCTCGGCGGCGTGAGCGAGGGTCCCTTCGAGTCCCTCAACCTCGGGCGCAAGAGCGGCGACGACGTCGAGCGGGTGGACGAGAACCGGCGGATCGCCTGCGAAGCTGCCGGCGCCGACGTCGAGAAGCTCGCGCTCAACTACCAGGTGCACTCCGACCGCGTGCTCAGGGCGGCGGCAGGAGTCCGGGGCGAGCACGCGGACGGGCTGTGGACGGACGAGCCGGGTCTCCCGATCCTGGCCCTGTCCGCCGACTGCGTCCCGATCGCGCTCGTACGCACGAACGGACACGCACCGGCCGTGGCCGTCCTCCACGCCGGCTGGCGCGGGCTGCTCGACGGAATCGTCTCGTCGGGGGTGGCCGCGCTCGGTGCCGAGGGTCTCGTCGCCGCCGTCGGACCCGCCATCGGGCCATGCTGCTACGAGGTGGGGGAGGAGGTGGCGGCGCCGTACCGCGACCGCTTCGGCGACGACGTCGTCGGCGGCGGCGGGCGTCTCGACCTCTGGACGAGTGCCGAGCGGGCGCTGCGCGCCGCCGGGGTAGAGCGCATCGACCGGTTCGACCGCTGCACCGCCTGCGAACCCGAGACGTTCTTCTCGCACCGCCGCGACGCGGGCCGCACCGGCCGGCAGGGGGTGATCGCCTACGTCACCGGCTGAGATTCGCGAGCGCTACGCCCGGATCTGCGAGGAGGTAGGCCCGGCCGTCACCGTCGTGGCCGCGACCAAGTACGTCTCGCTCGAGGACATGGCCGTCCTCGCCGAGGCGGGCATCGAGGTCGTGGGCGAGAACCGCGCCCAGGACCTGCAGGCGAAGCACCGCGTCTACGGCGACGCGTTCCGCTGGCACTTCATAGGGCAGCTGCAGAGCCGAAAGGCGCCGCTCGTGAGCGAGCTCTGCGAGCTTTGCCACTCGCTCGCCTCCGAGTCGGCGGCCCGCAAGCTCACGATCCCGGCGCTCGTGGAGGTCAACCTCTCCGGCGAGCCGACGAAGTCGGGCGTCGACCCCGAGGAGCTCCTGCAGCTGCTCGAGCTCTATCCCGACGTGCGCGGGCTGATGACGATGCCGCCCGCGACAGGCGATCCGGAAGACTCGCGACCCTACTTCCGCCGGCTCCGAGAGCTCGCGGAACGTCACGGACTGCACGACCTGTCGATGGGCACGAGCCAGGACTACCGCGTCGCGGCGGAGGAGGGAGCGACCCTCGTCCGAGTCGGCGCAGTCCTGTGGCAGCGCTAACATCGGCGGCGCCATGGCGCTTTCCGACGTCTGGGCCCGCACCTTGGTCTACTTCGGCATTGCAGAGGAAGAGGACTGGGACGAGGAGGGCTATCTCACCGAAGACGAGCTCGCCGACCCGTACGAGCGCCCGAACGTCCGCCGGCTGCCCACTCGCCGGTCGCGCGCCGACTACGACGACGACTGGACGGATCCCGAGCCGGACCAGCAGAGAACGAGCATCCTGCGGCCGCGCGGCGAGACGCGCCGTGTCCGCACCCTCGAGCCCGTCCGCAACCCGGGAGCGTCCCGCGTCCACCTCATCCTGCCGCGCAGCTTCAACGACGCGCAGCAGGTCGCGGACCGGTTCAAGAACGGCGTCCCCGTGATCCTCAACCTCCAGTCCGCCGACTCGGAGCTCTCCAAGCGGCTGATCGACTTCGCGAGCGGCCTCACGTACGCGCTCGACGGCGGCATGCAGCGCATCGCCGACAAGGTCTTCCTCCTCACTCCCAGCGACGTGGAGCTGTCGGCGGAGGATCGCGCGCGGATGCTCGAGCGCGGCTTCTTCAACCAGGCGTAGCCCCACAGGAGAACGCCTGCTCGGGCCGAACCGAGCCTGGATGGGCGGTCCAGCCATGTCTGTTGTGCTTGCCGATGCGGTCTCGAAGGCCGAGACGTTCGTCAACGTCTTCATCGGCCTGTACTGGCTCGTGATCATCGTCTACATCCTCACGAGCTGGCTGCGGCTGCCCTACTCGGTCACGCTCAACCGGATCCAGCGCTTTCTCTACGACGTATGCGAGCCGTACCTGCGGCTCTTCCGCCGCTTCCTTCCGTCGACCGGGGGGTTCGACCTCTCGCCGGTGCTCGCGATCGTGACGCTCGTCGTGATCGACCGCCTGCTCATCTGGATCCTCGAACACTTCCACTAAAGGGGAGATAGCCATGGCCCTCACACCCGTCGAGATCAGACACATGTCGCCGCCGCGCACCGCCTTACGCGGGTACCGGGTGGTGGAGACCGACAAGCTGCTCGAGGACATCGCCGCGAGCTTCGAGGACGTCTGGCGCGAGCGCGCCGATCTCGCCGACAAGGTCGAGCAGCTCGAAGCCGACCTGATCCGCTTCCGCGAGCTCGAGACCCTCCTGAGAACGACCCTCGTCTCCGCCGAGCAGGCTTCGGCCCAGATGCGGGATCAGGCGCGGCAGGAAGCCGAGCTCATCCTGAGCAAGGCACACGCCGAAGCGCGCGAGATCCAGCGTCGCGGGCACGCCGAGAACGAACGGCTCACGCACGAGTCCCGCCGCGTGCGAGCGCAGCTGGTCGAGGCCCTCGCAGCGTTCGACGAGCCGGATCCCGCCGCTGCAGCCGCGGAGACGGAGTCCCCGGAGGACGCGGAAACCACCGACGAACGCAGCTGGTACGGCCTTCCGGACGCGGACGCAGCGTGAGACACCGGCTGCTGTAGCAGCCGGACGTAGACTGAGCGCATGACTGCGGAGACGACGCGGCTGCGCGTGCGGGTCAGCCCGGGGGCGGGTAAGACGGCCCTCGTCGGGCGGCACGGCGACGCGTGGAAAGTGCGCGTCACCGAGGCTCCCGAGCGCGGCCGTGCGAACGAGGCTGTGCTCCGCCTCCTGGCCGAGACGCTCGCCCTCCCTCGCACGGCGCTGACACTCGTTTCGGGTCACGGCGGCCGGGAGAAGATCGTGGAGCTGACAGGGGTCGGGCCCGCACTCATCGAGCGCCGCCTCACCTCGGCCACCAGCGGCAACCGGGGGAGAAGGGAGAGGCGGTGACGAGCATCGACGCCGAGCGGTTCCGCGAGGCGCTTCTCGACGAGCGCCGGCGGGTCGAGCACGCGTTGGCCACTCTCCGCGACGAGCACCGCGGCTCCCTCGACGAGGAGGTCGAGGAGATCGGTGCGAGCGACAACCACCTCGCCGAGACCGCGACGGCAACCCTCGGGCGCGAGATCGACTACACGCTCGGCGAGAACTCGGGACAGGTGCTCGCGGCCATCGAGAGCGCTTTGAGGCGCATCGACGAGGGCACATACGGTACGTGCATCAGCTGCGGAGAACAGATCCGCTACGAGCGCCTCGAGGCGACCCCCTGGGCCTCTCTCTGCATCGACTGCAAGCGGAAAGCCGAAGGAGGGTGAACGAGCCTCTGCAACAGCTCGAGGTGCGGGTCGGCTCCGCGACGGACGCGTTGACGCCGCTCTCGCAGGCCACCCGATCCTTCGCCGCGACGCCCATGCAGTGGCTGTCGCTCGGTGCGATCGTGCTCTCGGCGTTCGTCGCCGATCAGATCACGAAGCACCTCGTCGCGAGCAATCTCAGCCTCGGCGAGGCGGTTCACGTCGTGGGCCCGTTCTCGATCCGCCATGTTCAGAACTCCGGCATAGCCTTCGGCCTCTTCTCCAACGCGACCGCCGCCGTGATCGTCGTGACAGCCCTCGCAGTCGCCTGGATGCTCGCCTACTTCGCCCGCTCCGGCGCCCGCCATCCCGTGCTGCCGGTTGCCCTCGGGCTCGTGATCGGGGGCAGCGTCTCGAACCTCGCCGACCGCGTGCGGCTCGGCTTCGTCACCGACTTCCTCGACTTTCGCTACTGGCCGGCGTTCAACCTCGCTGACAGCTTCATCGTGATCGGAGTCGGGATCCTGCTCGCTGCGCTCCTCCTCGCAGAGCGAGAGCCGCAGCCCTCGAAGCGCTGAACCGGCTCGTCGTCCCGTCCGAGACGGCCGGAGAGCGGCTCGACCGTTACCTCGCCGGGCTGCCGGAGGTCGGCTCGCGAGCCGCGGCCGAGCGTTTGCTCGAGGCCGGCGCGGTGCTGGTCGACGGGCGGGAACGGGGGAAGAGCCACAAGCTGGCCGGTGGGGAGGAGATCGAGATCGCGATTCCGGAGCCGACCGCTGCAGAGCCGGACATCGCCCCGCCCGAGCTCACGGTCGCCTATGCCGACGAGCACCTCCTCGTCGTGGACAAGCCCGCGGGTGTCGTAGTGCATCCCGCGCCCGGGCATGCCGCCGGCACGCTCGCGCACGCGCTCGCAGCCGCGGGCGCGGCGGGCGGGGAGGAGGACCGCCCCGGCATCGTCCACCGTCTCGACCGCGATACGTCCGGCCTGCTCGTCGTGGCGCGCTCGGACGAGACGTACGACCGGCTGCAGAGGCTCGTCCGGCGCCGGGCGCTGACTCGCGAGTACCTGGGACTCGTCGCGGGCAAGCCCCGCTCGCGGCGCGGAACGATCGACGCGCCGATCGGTCGCGATCGCCACGATCGCCTCCGCCACTCGCTCGACACGGACACGCCGCGCGCAGCGGTGACACATTTCGAGACCGAAGAGCTCCTGCCGCGACACACGCTCCTGCGTGTACGCCTCGAAACGGGACGCACCCACCAGATTCGCGTGCACCTCGCAGCGATCGATCTCCCGGTCTCCGGCGACCCCCTGTACGGTGTCCCGGGCGATCTCGGGCTCGGGCGGCAGTTCCTTCACGCGACCCGCCTCGCCTTCGAGCATCCCGCCACAGGAGCCGTGGTCGACGTCGTTTCACCGCTGCCGCCCGACCTCGCCGCCGCGCTGGAAACGGCGCGCGGCAGCTAACCTTCGCGAGTCCCTGTTCCTACTCCCCGGCGGCCCAGCCGTGGCGCGCGTGCCTCTCGTTTGCGGGAGGTGCGCCTCGACTCCCGCCGGCTCTGTACGACAAACGAATCGGAAGGAGCTTTTCCCATGGCAGTTTCGACCGGGGCGGTCTCCATGCGCGAGCTGCTGGAGGCCGGAGTCCACTTCGGCCACCAGACACGGCGCTGGAACCCGAAGATGCGCCGCTTCATCTTCGCCGAGCGCGGGGGCATATACATCATCGACCTCACCCAGACGTCGGAGCGTCTCGACGAGGCGCAGCAGTTCCTCCGCAACGTCGCCGAGCGCGGCGGCACCGTCCTTTTCGTCGGCACGAAGAAGCAGGCGCAGGACGCCGTCGAGAACGAGGCGAAGCGCGTCGACATGCCGTACGTCAACCACCGCTGGCTCGGCGGCCTGCTGACGAACTGGCGCACGATGGCCGACCGGATCGACCGTCTGCACGACATGCGGCGCCTGCGCGACGAGGGACAGATGGACCTCCTCCCCGCGAAGGAGCGCATCGCGATGGCGAACGAGCTCGAGAAGCTCGAGCAGAATCTCGGCGGTGTCGCCGACATGCGCCGCCAGCCCGACGCGGTCGTCATCGTCGACCTGAAGAAGGAAGCGCTCGCCGTGCGCGAGGCACGCCGGCTCGGGATTCCGGTCGTCGCGCTCGTCGACACGAACTGCGACCCGGACGAGGCCGATTACGTGATCCCGGGGAACGACGACGCGATTCGATCGTGCAACCTCGTCGTCCACGCGCTGGCCGAGGCGGTCTCGAACGGCAAGCAGAAAGTTTCGGCGCAGGAGCTCCAGCAGCAGGCCGAGGCCGCTCCCGCGGCGCCCCCTGTGGAAAGCGTTCCGGAGGGGGACGTCGAGCAGGTGGAGGCGGGCGCGGCGGTCGAGCCGGCCACGGACGGAGAATCGGTGCCGGTCCCGACCGGTGAAGATCCCGCGAAGGAAGGCGCGGAGGTCACCAAGGCGTCCGAAGCGGCGCTCGGCGATCCCGCGCGCGGGGAAGGGGAGACGGCGTGATGGCGGCCGAGATCTCGGCCCAGCTCGTCCGCGAGCTACGCGAGCAGACCGGTGCGGGGATGATGGACTGCAAGCGAGCGCTCCAGGAGACGAACGGCGACATGGAGGCGGCAGTCGTCCTCCTGCGCGAGAAGGGCATGGCGAACGCTGCGAAGCGGGCCGACCGGGAAACGACCGAGGGGCTCGTCGGCTACCGGCTCGCGGACGACCGCTCCCGCGGCACGATGGTCGCCGTCGGCTGCGAGACCGAGCCGGTCTCGAAGAACGAGGCGTTCCAGGCATTCGCCGAGAAGGCGCTCGACCTCGTCGAGGCAGAGGGCGTCGATGCCGTCGGGCAGCTCGACCAGGAGCGGACGGAACTCTCCGGCAAGCTCGGCGAGAACATCGCCGTCGCCGAAGCAGCTCGCTTCGAGGCCGTCGACGGCGGCCGCATCGCCGCGTACGTCCATCCGCCGGCCAACAAGCTCGGCGTTCTCGTGCACCTGAAGGGCGGCGACGACGAGCTCGCGCGGAATCTCGCGATGCACATCTCGTGGTCGGCTCCGAAGTGGGTCGGCCGCGAAGACGTCCCTGAGGAGCTGATCGCCGCAGAGCGCGAGATCTATCTCAATTCCGACGAGGTGCAATCGAAGCCCGAGCAGGCGCGTGACACGATCGTGACCGGGATGCTCGACAAGCGCTTCTTCGCCGAGCGCGGCGGCGTGCTCGCCGATCAGCCGTGGATCCACGACGGCTCACTCACCGTCGGCAAGGTTCTCGAGAGCGCCGGAGCCGAGGTGCTCGAGTTCCAGCGCTTTTCGCTCGCGGGATGAGCGCCCAGGCGGAAAGCGAGAGCAGCACCCGGGGGCATGCACCCGTGTTCCGGAGCGTCCTGCTCAAGCTCTCGGGGGAAGCGCTCATGGGCGACCGCGAGTACGGCATCGACCCGGACGTGACGAGGGGTCTCGCGACCGAGGTCGCCGGCATCCGCAGCGAGGGCGTCGACATCGCCGTCGTCGTCGGCGGCGGGAACTTCTACCGTGGCCTTGCAGCAGCCGCAGAGAGCGGGATGGACCGCGCGACGGCCGACTACGCGGGCATGCTCGCGACGCTCCTCAACGCCCTGGCGCTGCAGGATGCCCTCGAGCGGGAGGGAGCCGACACGCGGGTCATGTCTGCCCTTTCGGTCTCCGAGGTCGCGGAGCCGTACATCCGGCGCCGGGCGATCCGGCATCTGGAGAAAGGCCGTGTCGTGATCTTCGCGGCGGGCACCGGGAATCCGTTCTTCACCACGGATACGGCAGCCGCGCTGCGGGCGCTCGAAATGGGCGCCGACGCGATCCTCATGGCGAAGCACGGCGTGAAGGGCGTGTACGACGGCGATCCGCGGCGCATCTCGGACGCGGAGTTCCTGCCGCGGCTGACCCATCTCGAGGCGATCGAGCGCGGGCTCAAGGTGATGGACACGACCGCTCTCTCGCTCTGCATGGACAACCGCCTCACGATCCACGTCTTCGAGCTCGCCGAGGGCAACGTCGCACGCGTCGTGGCCGGCGAAGAGGTCGGGACGATCATTGCGACGGCTGGAAGTCTCGGCGGCGAAGCCGCCGACACCCGGCCAGAAGACCCCGCCGCCGTAGGCGGCGGTGGGCCACAGGAGGGCTAACGCATGGCGACTGCAGAAGAGCTGATCACGGGCGCCCACGACAAGATGGTCAAGTCCGTCGAGCACGCGAAGTCCGAGTTCTCGACGGTGCGGACGGGACGTGCCTCGGCGTCGCTCCTCGACCGGATCGAGGTCGACTACTACGGGACGCCGACACCGCTGCGCCAGCTCTCGACGATCAACGTGCCGGAGTCGCGGATGCTGACGGTGCAGCCGTTCGATCCGAGCTCGATCAAGGCGATCGAGAAGGCGATCCAGGAGTCCGATCTCGGACTGACTCCGTCGAACGACGGCAAGCTGATCCGGCTGCCGATCCCACAGTTGACCGAAGAGCGGCGCAAGGAGCTCGTCAAGGTCGTCCGCAACATGGCGGAGGAGCACCGGGTCGCGGTGCGGGAGATCCGCCGCGACGCGATGCGGCATCTGAAGGAGCTCGTCGACAAGGGGGAGGTCGGAGCCGACGACGAGCACCGGGCGGAAGGCCGCGTCCAGGAACTGACCGACGAGCATACGAAGCAGATCGACGAGCTCCTCAAGCACAAGGAAGCGGAAGTCATGGAGGTCTAGTGACCTCCTTCCCCGGCACGGACGTCACCCCCGAGGAGCACCTTCCCGAGGTCGCGCACGCGGTCGCGATCATCATGGACGGGAACGGGCGCTGGGCCTCCGAGCACGAGGTCTCGGTCGCCGAGGGACACCGCGCCGGCTCGCGGGCATTACGCCCGGTCGTCGAGTCGGCGATCGACCTCGGCATCGACTCTCTCGCGGTCTACGCGTTCTCGACCGAGAACTGGAGCCGCGACGTGGACGAGGTGGAGGCTCTGATGGAGATCTTCGGCGAGACCATCGACCGGGAGCTCGAAGACCTCGCGGTGCAGGGCGTCAGGTGTCGGTTCGTCGGCCGTCGCGACCGGGCGCCCGACTGGCTGCTCGCGAAGATGGAGCATCTCGAGGCCGCGACCGCGGACAAGTCGAAGCTCCAGCTCTGGATCGCCTTCGACTACGGCGGCCGCGCCGAGCTCGTCGACGCCGCCCGCCGGCTGCTCGAGAGCGCCTCGGACCCCGACGAGGTCGACGAAGCGGCACTCGCTGCCTGCCTCTACGAGCCCGAGATGCCGGATCCCGACCTGGTGATCCGCACGTCGGGCGAGCGCCGCATCTCGAACTTCCTCCTCTGGCAGTCGGCGTACGCGGAATATGTCTTCACCGACACCCTCTGGCCCGACTTCGGGCCGGAGGAGCTCCGGACCGCGATCGAGGAGTACGCGCGCCGGCGCCGTAGATTCGGCGGTCGATGACCAATTTTGCGTCCCGCGTGCTGGTCGCGGCGGTCGGCCTGCCGCTCGTGCTCGGCATGCTCTGGCTCGGCGGCTGGTGGTTGTTCACGCTCGTCGCGATCGCGTCCGTCGTCGGGGTGCACGAGTTCGTGACGACCGCGCGGCCCATGCGACCGCTGGGCGCAGCGATCTACGGCGGCGTGCTTCTCGCGCTCTTCGGCGCCGAGCGCGGAGGACTCGTCTGGCTCCTCGCGGGGTTTCTCGCGACATTCGTCCTCGGCTTCGTTCTTCACGCGCTCTCGAGCACTCGAGCTCCGACGACGGCCGCGATCGGCTCCACCATCCTCGGCTCGGCGTGGATCGGGCTCGGGCTCGGGTTTGTTCTGCTCCTGCGAGAGATGCAGGACAAGGGCCGCCTCATCGCCTTCGCGGTCGTTCTGACGGTGTTCGCCGCCGACACATTCGCCTACTTCACGGGCCGCTACCTCGGGCGACACCGCCTCGCGCCCCGGCTGTCACCCAAGAAGACCTGGGAGGGGCTCATGGGCGGCGCAGCGGCGGGCGTCTTCGTGGCCTTCATCGCCCTCTACGAGAAGCGTCACGAGTACCTGAGCGTGTGGCAGGCGATCGTGCTCGGGCTCGTCGTCGTGGTCGCCGCGGTGCTCGGCGACCTCTTCGAGTCCGCGCTGAAGCGCGATCTGGAGGTCAAGGACACCGGCCGGCTGCTGGGCGGTCACGGCGGCGTCCTCGACCGTGTGGACGCACTGCTCTTCGCGGCGCCGGCCGCGTTCTTCCTCGTCGTTGCATACGGCTTCCACTAACTCCCTACACTGATCAGGTGAAGCGCGTCGCGCTGCTCGGGGCAACGGGGTCGATCGGGCGCCAGGCGATCGAGATCGTGGAGTCGCATCCAGAGCTCGAGCTCTGCGCGGCGGCCTCCGGATCGACGCCGCTCGACGACGTCGACGCGCCGCTGAAGGACGTCGGCGGCGATCTGACCGACCTCCTCGAGCGCGCCCGGCCCGATGTCGTCCTCAACGCCGTCGTCGGGTTCGCCGGAGTCCACGCGACGCTCTGGGCGCTCGAACGCGGCGTCGATCTCGCGCTCGCGAACAAGGAGAGCCTCGTCGCTGCCGGAGAGCTGGCCCTCGCAGCGCGCGAGCGGGGCGGAGGCCGGATCCTGCCGGTGGACAGCGAGCATTCGGCGCTCTTCCAGTGCCTCGAAGGGCGCGAGCCGGAGCAAGTCGACACGCTCGTGGTCACCGGCTCGGGAGGGCCATTCCGCGGTCGGGGCCGCGCCGAGCTCGAGGATGTGACGCCCGAACAGGCGCTCGCACATCCGACGTGGCGAATGGGGCGAAAGATCACAGTGGACTCTGCAACGCTCGCGAACAAGGGGCTCGAGGTGATCGAGGCGCATTTCCTCTTCGGCGTCGACTACGAGCGGATCGAGGTGGCGATCCAGCCCACGTCGATCGTCCACGCGCTCGTCCGCTTCCGTGACGGGGCGGCGCTCGCGCACCTCGGCTACCCGGATATGCGCGTGCCGATCTCGTACGCGCTCACGTACCCAGAGCGAGCCGCGACGCCTCTCCGGCCGCTCGACCTCACGTCGCTCACCCTCGAGTTTTCGCCGCCGGACACGGACACGTTCCCGATGCTCGCGCTGGCGCGTGCCGCAGGTCGGCAGGGAGGGAGCGCGCCGTGCGTCTACAACGCCGCCAACGAGGTCGCCGTGGCCGCGTTCCTCGACGGGCGGCTGCCGTTCCTCGGCATCCCGGAGGTCGTGGGAGAGACGCTCGCGGCGGCCGACACCGATCCGGTTCGCGACCTGAACGACCTCGTCGACGCCGACCGCGCCGCACGCGCGGTGGCGGAGGGGGCTCTGGCCGCGGCATGACCTGGCTCGTCGTCATCGGCGGGCTCGTCCTGCTCGTCTTCCTGCACGAGCTCGGTCACTTCTCCGTCGCACTCGCCGTCGGGATGCGGCCGAGAAGCTTCTACATCGGCTTTCCGCCTGCGCTCGCGAAGGTCCGGCACAGGGGCATCGAGTACGGGATCGGCCTGATCCCGCTCGGCGGGCTCGTCCGGATCCCCGGCATGCATCGGCCGGCCGGCCGTGACCTCCAGGCGTTCATCGAGCCGGCCATACGGGAGGAACCGGGCCTCGCAGCGCCCGTCGGCGCCGTCAGGCGAGCCCTCGAGTCGGAGAACTACGCCGCTGCCCGGCGGCTCTACCCGGACCTCGAGCAGGAGGTGGGAGCGGCACATCTCTCGCCCGCCGCCCGGCGATCCGCGGACCGCGCGCTGCGCGAGGTCGAGGAAGGCACCGCTCCGGATGCGTACTGGCGCGCGGCGACCTGGAAGCGTGTCGCCGTGATCGCTGCGGGGCCGCTGGCGAACGTCGTGATCGCGTTCCTGATCCTCTTCATCGCCTTCGCGGTCAGCGGCGGCCCCTCCGACAACCCGTCGACCAAGGTCGACTCGGTCAGCTCGGGAACGCCCGCGGCGGCCGCGGGCCTCACGGCAGGCGACCGCATCGTCGCGGTCGACGGCCGTCCGACTCCGACGTTCGCGGTCGTCTCGCACCTGATCAGGTCGAGCCGGGGCGGTGCGGTGACGCTCACCGTCGAGCGCGACGGGCGACGCGTGACAGTGGGCCCACAGCCGACGATCTTCCAGCAGGGACGGTGGATCTTCGGCTTCACCCCGGCGGCGCAGCTCGTTCCCTACTCGACCGGCCACGCGGCGAGCTCCGCACTCTCCGATCTCGGAAACGTCGTCACGGGCACCGCCAAGGGGATCACGTCGCTCTTCTCGAAGCACGGGCGCAGCCAGGTCTCGGGCCCCGTCGGGATCGTCCGCGTCTCGCACGCGCAGCTGAAGGTCGGCGCGACGTGGTACTTCGAGATCCTCGCCTTCGTGAGCATGTCGCTCGCACTGCTCAACCTGCTCCCGCTCCTACCTCTCGACGGCGGGCACATCCTCTTCTCGCTGATCGAGGGAGTCCGCCGCCGTGCGCTCGCCCGCGAGGTCTACGAGCGGGTTTCCGTGGTCGGGATCATGCTCATCGTGCTCGTCTTCGTGATCGCGTTCTCGAACGACGTCTCCGGCGGCACGCCGCACTAGCCTCAGCGTCCGTTGAGGGCTGCGGGTTGGCCCGAAAGCGCCGGGCTAGACTGGCTTTCGGATGGCCAGCGAGCGGCAGATCTCGGTTGGCGGCGTCGCAATCGGCGGCGGCGCGCCCGTCGTGGTGCAGTCGATGACGACGACGAAGACGCATGACGTCCCGGCGACGACGGCCCAGATCGCCGAGCTCGTGTCGGCCGGCTGCGAGATCGTCCGGGTCGCCGTCCCGAAGACCGAGGACGCCGAGGCCCTGGGCCGCATCGTTCGCTTCTCGCCGATTCCCGTCATCGCGGACATCCACTTCAACGCGTCGCTCGCCCTCAAGGCGATCGACCAGGGCGTTGCCGCGGTTCGCATCAACCCGGGCAACATCGGCGGTCCCGACAAGGTCGAGGAGGTCGTGAGGGCGGCGAAGAAGGCGGGAATCCCGATGCGGATCGGCGCGAACTCCGGCTCGCTCCCGAAGCACCTCTTCGAGCTCGCGCAGCAGGATCAGGCAGAGGCGCTGGTCGAGGCCGCGCTCGAGGAAGTACGGCTGCTCGAGAAGATCGACTTCCACGACTTCAAGATCTCGGTCAAGTCGAGCCACGTGCCGACGATGATCCGCGCCTACCGGATGCTCTCGGCGAAGGTGCCGTACCCGCTCCACCTCGGCGTGACCGAGGCGGGGACCGTCTACTCGGGCTCGATCAAGAGCGC